>JBFMHN010000002.1:300000-517156 GCA_040752895.1 Pseudomonadota bacterium | reverse complement strand
GCGACGAGTTGCAGCAAAAAATCGCCCTGAAAATTGGAAACCAGCGGAAACAACGCCATGATTGAAATCCCCCCGTGAACGTCCTTACGCCAAACCTTACGCCAAACCTTACGCCAAAAGCCGGGCGCTCCTTGTTTTGCTAGCTTGCCGCCTTTATTGGTGGGCGGTAGGCGTCAAGCCATTCGTATGAATCATTGCCCCTCTCGCCGGGGGCGACGCCCATATAGGCGAGCACGCCCGGCACCGTCATCGGCTGAATCTCCCCGGCCAGGAAACGGTCGACGATCGTCTTGTGTTCCTTGTAGCGCTCCGGCTCCTTCATGAAGAACCAGCGGCACGGCTCCGAGCAGAAGTGATAGAGTCGGCCCTCGTGCGTGTGCATGTAGTCGTGGAGCTTGAAGGCCTTCGTGCCGGGGGGCGCGACGATCGGCAACTGGCAGAGGTTGCAGAGAACAGGGAGTGTTTCGGGGAGAGTTTTTTCTTCACGATTATTCAGCAGGTTATCGATAACAACGTCCCATGCCTTGCCGAAGGTGTCGTTCCAGCCCGGGTATTTCCTCTCCAGCCAATCGCGTTCGGCCGGTGCGACGCCTGCCACGGGATCCCAGGGCAGGGTCGGACGCCAAGACCACAGGCCGAAATGGGTGCCGTGATGGGCGTAGTTGAGCTCGTCCAGGAAGATGTCCCAATACCAGGGCTGGTTGATCCCCATGTCGGCGATCTGGCGCTCGTATTGGACAATGATCCATTCCTCCATGAATTCCTTGAAGGACTTCTCGCGCTTCTCAAGTGGCGTGTAGTAATCCACAGCCGGTCCGGTCAGCGCTTGAAAAATTTTCCAGCCGCGCCAGAAGGCAAGGTCGAGGACGTATTGGGCTTCCTTCTTGCGGCCGTTCTCGGTCAGAATCCGCAAGACTGGTCCGCCGATCTGGGCGTGCCGCGCCTCGTCCGTCTGGATGCTGGTGACGACGTTCGAGAAAGTATAATCGCCCATCTTCGCAGCGTCGGCCGAGAGGCTGATGAACTGCAGGTTCGTATAACCGCTCTCCAGCGTATAACCAGTCATCAGGGTGGAGGTGACGGCGTTCCGACTGATCATCGCATCGTCGATCAAATGCCGTCCGGCTACGCTGATCCAATCGTTCGTGTGATACGCCTTCACTACCCAATCCCACTGGCGATCCCGCTTGATGTGTTCGTGCGAGAAGGCGAATTGGAGCTGGCCGTGGCGAATCTCGTCGAGAATGCCGAAAGTGCCGGTGTTGCGCATGCCGCCGGCGCGGCCGAACCGGGTGCAGCGAGAAAGATATATTGCCGCGGTGAACTCAATCCCGCCGATGACGCTGTAATGGGATTTGAGGATCGAAAGCCAGCCGGGCGCTGCTTTCTCGATGAAATTCGAGCGGCCAAGGGCGGCGCGGACGGAATAGACGCCGACGTCCTTGTCGCGCTGGACCTGCACGTAGTCGCGGTAGGTCGTCTTGTAGGGTTCGTCATAGGTGTCCCAGACCTCCTGGGACATCTGATAAGGATCGCTCATCTCCGGCGGGAAAAGCTCGTCCTGCTGGACGTATTTCGGCGCCCACGTCGTCGTGCGCGCCAGGTCGTACCATTCCTTCTGTTCGAGCTGGGTCATTCATGCACCTCTAACAACGGCATTTTTTCTCACGCGGCATCCCTGTTCTTAGAGTGGCACTCTAACGAAAACAAAACGCCCCTTCCTTGATCTGGATTAAGCTTTTAACGAGGCATCATACGTCTTGATTTAACATGCCCTTCGTATACGGGGCCGCGGTCACGCATCGATTGCGAGATCGAATCGCAGGCACTTCGGGGTGCCGCTATTCGCATCCATCGGACGGCTTATTTAGGAAAATCGAATGATCTTGCTTCACACGCCGGGCAGCGTGTGAAAACTGTCAGCGAGTTTATCGGCGGGGCGGGAGCACGATCCGATCCGCACATCGATACCAGCTTCCTGCAGATGACGGCGCTCCGTATCGGTGATAAATCCACAGATCAACCCTTCCGGCTTCAGGCCCAATATAAGCTGGAGCATGGATTCGCTTGACCGTGAAGGGCTTCTATAAAATTCCTTCGTGCCAGCCAGCAAATCGATCAGAAGAATGCCGCCGCACTTGCCAAAAAAAGGGCATAGCGTGAGTGTGGCGTAGGAGTTTACGACGGTAATCGCGATCCGCGACGGGGCGGATGACGGCAGGGCGGCGGTAGAAGCGATCACGAATCCATCTGGCTGCGCCTTTGCGGCGATTCTAGGACCAAGCGCGAGGGGGTGATCTTAAGCGACTCCTGCGGGTGAGACTTTCAACTCCATCAAACTTTTCGATGGGGAAAAGCCGGGATTTCTGCCTCCGAGCCCTTCCTCGCAAGGTATAAACGGACCCGATTTGGCCGCCTTGTTCCTATGTCCTCGCCGTTAAGCTATCGAGGCGCTATTATTTTAGCTTCCCGCGGGCCGGTGGCTAAAGGCTGCCGGATGGGGGCGGTTGAAGCGGTGACCTTGGCGTAGCTGGATCGCCGGAATGCGTTGCATGAGAAGTGACATGCGGAGTCTTTGATTACGGAGCCTTCGATGGAGCCTTCGAGAAAGTCCGCCATGGCCGCCACGGATTGTGACGCCTGTCGGGTGAGAATAGACGGTCTTTGCCAAGACTACTCACCGGAAGCTCTCCAGGTGATCTCGAGCTATGCGTCGGGGAAACGCGTGTTCGATCGGGGGCAAGACCTCTTCAGCCCCGGCGACGCGTGCAATGCTGTTTTCAATCTTCTGGATGGCTGGGTCAGCTTATACAATCTCCTTGAAGATGGCGGCCGCCAGATTCTCCACTTTGCATTGCCGGGCGCCGTCTTGGGTTTTCATCCAGCCGATGGAGCGGCGGCAACTTACGGGGCGCAGGCCTTAACCGAAGTAAGGGTCTGTATAATTCCCCGTGAGGCCCTCACTCTACTCTCCAAGAAATATCCCGAAATCGGCATGCGGCTTGCCGGGCTCACGTCACGGGATCAGAACCTCGCTTATGCCCGCCTGACTAGTATCGGCCGACGTTCGGCACAAGAACGCGTTGCGCATCTGCTTCTTGAGCTATTCATACGGTATAGGGTGCAATGGCCGGGTCATAACATTGAAGAGATGAACCTCCCATTGACGCAGGAGCACATCGGTGACGCCCTGGGCCTCACCGGCGTTCATGTGAACCGCGTTCTGAATAACCTTAAAAACATGAGCGTCGTCGAATTCCACCATAGAAAACTTCGGATCCTTAACCCGGACAAATTGGTTGAAATCGCCGACCTTGATCCGAAGCTAATTGATTCCTGGACGCATCGAGAACTGCCGTCCGGCATAAACAGGTAAGCGCGGCAACCGCTGGTCGCCTGGAAGTCTTCCGGTTCTTGATGTGGATCGATTCCGCCTGTGACGGTTTCAGCTTTATTAGACTCCATTCCGTGCCATCCGTATAGAAATCCGGACAGGATCGCATGCGGCTCGACATTCTTACGAAGTATGACCAACCGGTCCCGCGATACACGAGCTATCCAACGGCCCTTCATTTCCATGACGGAATCAACGAAGGGGCCTATAGGAATTGGCTCTCCGAACTGTCGCCGGCCGAGCCGCTTTCGCTTTATCTTCACATCCCGTTCTGCGACAGCCTCTGTTGGTTTTGCGGCTGTCATACCAAGATCGCGCAGCGCTATGCGCCGGTCGGCGATTACCTGGAGGCCATGGCGTGCGAATTCAAGCTCGTCACGGAATGCCTCGGCACCAAGCGGCGATTGTGCCGTCTGCATTTCGGGGGCGGGACGCCAACGATCATAGAACCCTCTGGCGTGTATAAGATCGGCCGGCTCTTACAGCAATACTTCTCCTTCGGGGAAGACACCGATTTTGCGCTCGAGATCGACCCGCGCGAAGTGCGGCAAAACATGATTGCAGCTTGGGCGGACATAGGCGCGACGCGTGCAAGCCTGGGGGTCCAGGATGTAAACCTGGATGTCCAAGAAGCGGTGCACCGGATTCAGCCCTTTGAAACCACCGCCCGGGTTGTCGAATGGTTGCGGGCAGCCGGTATTCAAGGAATCAACGTCGACCTGATGTACGGCCTGCCGCGTCAAACGGCAATCCATGTGCTGGCGACCGTGGACAAGGTATTAACCCTGAAGCCAAGCCGGTTGGCATTGTTTGGCTATGCTCACGTGCCCTGGATGAAACCACACCAGCGCCTGATACTAGATTCGGAGCTGCCGGACCCTCAAGCTCGCCTGATCCAGAGTGAAGCCGCTCGGGCGCGGCTGGTTGAAGCGGGCTATGTGCAGATCGGTCTGGATCACTTCGCGCTGCCAAGCGACCCGCTTGCCCGCGCCCTCAGGCGCGGAACGCTGCACCGCAATTTTCAAGGCTACACCACCGATGACGCCAAGATCCTGATCGGTCTTGGCGCGTCCTCGATCGGATCGCTGCCTCAAGGCTATGTTCAAAATACGATTCCGATCCGGCAATATATCCAAGCCGTCCGCGCGGGGCGTTTGCCGGTGGCCCGGGGCGTGCTTTTACGCGATGAAGATTTTCTCCGGCGGGCGATTATCGAGCGTCTCATGTGTGACCTGCGGGTCGATCTGGCAGCAATATCTCGCGGTTTCGGTGTAAAAACGCTGCCTTTTAGTCGAGAACTCGCGGCCCTAGAGCCCCTCGAAACTGACGGACTCGTCGAGATCAGCAACCACACGATTCGCGTGCTCCCGGAGGGCCGACCGCTGTTGCGGACGGTTTGTTCAGTCTTCGATAGTTACCTGCAGACCGGAGCGGACCGACATTCGCGCGCTATCTGACTCGTGTGGCTCCATTGATAAACGATGACACGAGGCCCATGCATACCAATGAACAGGACCTGTGAATCCCCCGTTCTAGCCCGCGCGTTCCCTGTTCGGCTTCGAGCGTTCCCTGTTTTGTCGTTTGGGGAATGGGCAAAGGCGCTCAAAATCAATTCGATTCTTCCCGCAGGGAGCGGCGCAATGTTGCTGTCAACGGATTAAGAATATATTCGAGCATCGTGCTCTCCCCAGTTAGAATCATAACTTCGGACTGCATTCCGGGGTAAAGTTTTACTTCTTTAAAAACATCTTCCTGCGCATCATCCAGACGGATGCGGGCAAGATAATAGAACTCGCCAGACCGTTCGTTCTCCACGCTATCGGCGGAAATTGTTATCAGCTTCCCTTTTATGATCGGGGCATTACGCTGTTTCAATGCGGTCAGGCGAATCTCAGCCGACAAGCCAGGATAGACAATATCGATATCTTCCGGCCTGACGCGAGCCTCAACAATCAACTCATCGTCCGTTGGCACCAAATCCATCAATATCTGGCCCGGCTTGACAACTTGGCCTGGCGAGTGAAATGCCAAATTGACGACGGTCCCCGAATAAGGTGCGGAAACGGATGTGCGATCGTAAATGTCTTGCGCCACATCTATCCGTTCTTCAAGATCAAACAATTGGGTTTCCACATCCCGCAATTCGCTGGCCGCCTCACCGTCATATGCATTCCGCAGTTCAATAATTCGCAATTCAGACTCGATGATATTTTGTTGGGCCTGCGCGATGCTCGAGAGGTTTTCGCCGCGCCGTCCCTCTATCTCGGCCGCCTCGCGTTGTAAGGTCAGCAATTTTGGCTTTCGCGCCAAGCCCCTCTCCACCAATCCCGACAGGTCTTTGATTTCCTCGCCGATCAGCCCCAGCTGCAGATTGTGCGCTTTAATTTGCGCTTCGAGCCCGTTGATTTCGGCTCGGTATTGCTTGACCCGTTGGCCCAGCATGGCAATGCTGTTCAAAAGCGAGCTGCGCCGAGTGGTAAAAATATGGATTTGTCCGTCCATGATTTTCTGTATTTGCGGATCGTTGGCCGCGGACATCAACCACTCGGAAAATTCGATACGGTCACGGCCTTCCCGTTCGGCCCGCAGGCGGTCACGATGAGCGGTAACGGCTCGGTGCTGGATGCGCACCACCTCAAGCGAGGTTATGGCCCGCGTATCGTCCATTTTGGCTAAAAGCTCGCCGGACTGGACATTATCGCCATTTTTTACGGCCACCTTGGCGATAATCCCGCCCTCCAGATGCTGTATCGGCTTGCGGTTGCTAGACGCCGTCACGGTACCCGGGGCAATCGCGGCGCTAAGCAATGGCGCAAAGGCAGCCCAGATCAAGAAGCCGATTACGAAGGCGGCAACCAACAAGATTCCACAAGCGGCCGGAACGGAAGTTCCGGTTTCCGACCGTATCAGTTGTGGGGCGTATTCACTGATCACGGTGGTTGCGCGGCTGCCCGCTTTCGTCACCAATTTCATGCCCGAGATCAGCACGGGCAGTTTTTTGTTCGCCCCCCCGTTGTTTTCTGGGTCTGGGAATTCGCCGTTATGTTTATCGGGGAGTTTCATCCGCCTACTTTTTTCTTTTGGGATTATTCGACGATAGTAAATTCCGTTCGGCGTTGTTCGACGACAGTAAAAAATCGTCCCGGTTGACAAAATTGGATACGCGGCCTGCACGCATCACCAACACCTTGTCCACGGCCCGCAAAATGGTAAGCCGATGCGATATCACCACGACGGTTATTTTTTTCTCTTTCAGTCGGGCGAATGTCGTCGACAGCCCCTGCTCTGCCTGACCATCAAGATTCGAATTCGGCTCATCCAACACGACCAGACTTGGTTCTCTATAGAGCGCGCGCGCCAGCGCAATGGACTGACGCTGCCCCCCTGAAAGCATCACGCCGCCCACCCCGATATCGGTGTCATAGCCATTTGGGAAATGCAGGATCATGTCGTGAATGCCGGCAAGTTTCGCCGCGGCAATAACATGGTCGTCGTCATCGCTTTGAAAACGGGCAATGTTGTCACGCACGGTGCCCTGAAATAGTTCGATATCTTGCGGCAGATAACCAATATATTTTCCGCGTTCGTCTGGGTCCCATTTCGCCAGCTCGACAGCATCCAGCCGCACCGCGCCGCGTTGCGGCAATAAATTGCCGACCAGAACACGCGCCAGCGTACTTTTGCCCGACGCGGACGGTCCGACCACGCCGACGCTTTCCCCCGCTTCCAAGCGAAAGCTGACGCCGAGAAGAACCGGCGTTTGATTGTTAGGGTAGGCATACCCGACCTGTTCAACGGAAAGGGCTCCTTGCGGCTTTGGCAAAGACATGCCCTTCTCCTGAAGCGGCGCCCTGTCCAGCAGCGCTTTAAGTCGCCCGTAACAACTACGCGCGCCAACAAATCCGCGCCAAGTTCCGATCGCTTGCTCTACGGGTCCTAGCGCGCGGCCCATGATAATCGATGCGGCGATCATCCCACCCGGGGTTAACTCCTGAATATTTACCAGATATGCGCCGACCCCAAGGATTGAGACCTGAAGCGTAAGCCGAATAAATCTGGTAAAGGCGGTTAGATATCCAGACATATCACTGGCCCACGATTGCAAAGCCAGAATGCGTTCATTGGCCTGCTGCCAACGCGAAAGAATTGCCGGCATCATGCCCATCGATTGGATGACATCGGCGTTTCGAAACGATGATTCCATCTGTCCGGTTAGTACCGCCGCTTGACTATTGGCGCGCTGCAACGGATCGCGGGTTATATATTCGTTAAAAAAACCGAGCCCGAATAAAGCGAGAGCGCCAATGGTGGCAATCAGCCCCAAGGCCGGGTGTAATAAAAAAATTATGATTAGATAAAGCGGCACCCATGGCGCATCGAAAAAAGCAAAGAAAGACGACCCCCCAACGAAATTTCGCACCGTATTAAGGTCTCGCAACCCTTGCTGCGTAGTGCTGGCGCCCATTCGCGATAACGCTTGGGTAATGGTGCCGAAAATGACCATGGCGCTAATCCGGCGGTCGGCCCACGCGCTTATCCGCACCATCATCAGCGTTCGCACCACTTCCAAGCCAGCCATGATTATCAAGGCCAGGATAACCAGCACGGTCAGCATGAGTAATGTATCGGTGCTACGGCTGGGCAAAACGCGGTCGTAAAGCTGAAGCATGTATAACGGCACCGACAGCATCAGCAGGTTGATGCCCAGGCTGAAGCCGATCAACGGCATGAGCTCTTTTTTGATCAGGGACTTGGTCTGTTCGATGACGGATGAAGGGGCGGGTGCGTTCAAGTAAGGAAACCTCGAAGGGCGGTTAGGTCTTCAGCGCTCGGCCCGAAAA
This sequence comes from Pseudomonadota bacterium, assembly GCA_040752895.1. Lineage (NCBI taxonomy): Bacteria > Pseudomonadati > Pseudomonadota > Pseudomonadota bacterium. Next base: position 508,921 of record JBFMHN010000002.1, on the reverse strand, counting down.
GAGTCGGGCAATTGCAGTCGATTGCGATCCCATGGCCGTGGAAACAATCACCGGAGACACGACACGCGGACTGAAATCATTCGCCCAAAGTATGGGTGCGACGGGCCGCGCTACGCAAGCGACCTGTGCGGTGCGGCCTCTGAAGCGGCCTCTGAAAAGGGGTGTATGTTTCATAAAGCCAGAGTTTCGACGGCCAACCTTGGACCGCTTGGAGTAAGAAAATTCCGGGTGACTTGAACTTTAGGCCAAGCACATCCATGCCAACGCTGTCGCGTTAAAGGGCCGGATGTCAACGCCGGGACGGCGTAAAATTGGCCCACTTGGCGGCCGGCGAGCGCGTTCTCGAAGCCAATGCCGCCTCAAAGAAGGCCGAGAATCACGCCCATGCGGTGGCGCGTCGCTTCATGCGTTGCCCCTTTGGTCATATCCATAAGACCCTCCGGGTCACTCCGGCGATGGCGGCGGGGGTCACGGATCGGCTTTGGGAACTGGCGGACATCGTCAGGATTTTCAATGGAATGGGAGCCGCCTGAATCCGACTCTTCCCTTACCCGGTACCGCCTGCCGTTGACACTTTTTCAAAGCCCAAATAAAAGATAAAATCTAAATAAAATATTAAGCGTCGGAGAGACGGTAGTTCCGTTCCAAAACGGAATGGAGGGACACCGAAACCGAAGGCAAGCCATTAAAATAACGAGGGTCATGAAATGCGCAGTCTAACTTTTACGCTGGATACCCAAACCGGCGACGACGAGATGGCCCCAGTGACGATTACGATCACTGAGCAAGCCGACGGGACGCTCCTATTTGAAGTCAGCAACGAAGACGATTACGACAACCTGATTGCTGACCTTCGGGGCCTGTTCTTCGATGTTTCGGATGACGCCCTCATTGGCACCCTGGACATCGCGGGCGACGATGTCTCAAGCGATGACCTCACACAAGATCCGAATGGAAACATTACAGATCTGGGATTCGGAAACAACACCAGCGGCGTTGGCGCAAGCAACCCAGATCACGATGGTTCATACGAAGTTGGCATAGATATCGGGACAGCCGGCGTCGCCACAGACGATATCCAGACGACCACGTTTGTCCTCTCTTCCAGCCTTCGCGGCTTAACCCTTGATGATATTGCGCTGGAAAGCTTCACGGTCCGCCAAACTTCGGTTGGGGACGCGGACGGGAGCCGCGAGGCCTCGGACAAGCTGTTTGGAACTGCCCCATATCCGGTGAACGCAATTAATGATGCGGTTAGGCTTAACGAGGACGAGACCGCCACGGGCAATGTTTTTGCCAACGACATTGACGAAGATGCTGGCGACGCCAATGGAGATGGAATTCCCGACGGCCTTACGGTAACCGGGATAGACGGCGACGCCGCTCTTGTCGGCCAATCGATAGAGATGGCTGACGGGGTAACCATCGTTATTAACGAAGATGGCTCGTACAGCATCGACGCAACCGACGCGGACTATCTTTCGGTCGGGGAAGTCCTTGAGGCGACGTACGAATACAGCGTCAACGATGGCAACGGGGGAAGCGACACGGCGACCCTCTCCGTCACCGTAAATGGCGTAAACGATGACCCAAATGCGGTCCCCGACACCAACGTCACCGACGAGGCGTCCGCCGTTTCCGGCAATGTGTTGACCAACGATTACGACATCGATCGATTGGATAGCATTTCGGTAAGCGCCGTTAACGGAGATTCGGGGGGCGTCGGAACGCAGATAGTGCTGGCCTCGGGTGCGCTGCTTACTCTCAACGCAGACGGCACCTACGATTATGACCCCAATGGCGCCTTCGATAGCCTCAACACCGGCGAAACGGCTGAAGACAGCTTCACGTATGAGATTTCCGATGGCAATGGCGGAACCGCAAGCACAACCGCTACCATCACGATTAACGGCATCAGCGACGATGACGGGGGTTCCGGTGACGATGGCGAGGATCATTTCGGCACCTTCACCAACAAGAAGGGTGTCGAGCAGGCCATTTCCAACGTCGTCCTTTATCTAGAAGGCGATGACGGAATCATTAAGGTCAAAATCGATTCCTGGAATGGCGGCGAAACGGACCTTGATAATGTGAATTTATCCTCCTTCCTGGAGAAAGAATTCGCCGATTATGAATTGGTGGCCGCATCGATAAAGGCCGGCAACAATCACAATCGCGATTTGGGCCCCGGAGAAGGCCAGTTCTTCCTTATGGATGGCGATGAGGACATCGATTACGTGGAAGGCGGGAGTGTGCCCGACGGGTTTACGATCGAAATTTTGTCGGCACATGCTGACTATACATTCCAGTACAGCGAAGGTCTTTTTGCCTGATCCCCTTTACCGCGATCTGGCATCGAAGTAGCGTTGTGCTATCCTGAACGGCGGCGTCACGTTGACGGGACTGGTCTTTTAAGACAGCCCCTGAAGTGACGCCTCCGGGGGCATGGTGTTTTCAGGCATTGTCAGGTTAAATCGGCTTGAGCGGGAGGCGCGGCCTTCCGCAGCCTCCCGAAAGGCCGCGTCGGAGCACGTTGCCCCTAGACCGGAAAGGGGCATTCCGCAGCTTCGGGCGATGCAAAATTCCTTCCGTTATTTCAGCAGGCTGCCCAAGATAGTCCGCTTCGCGGTAACGACGCGCATCCGGTATCCGTTGGCGGACGGACGTTGTCTTTGGCGATCCCTCGTCGCGGCTTTTCTTTACATTGCGGGAATGTCGGCCGGGCTCGCGGAACCGCCCGGACTCCTCGGCATCAAGGGCGAGGATGATCGTGTGCTGGTGGACAGCGCCTCCTATCCGTGGAGCGCCATCGGCCGGGTCAATAAGACGGTTGGCGGTTTTTGCTCCGGGGTATTGGTCGCGCCAAGGCGGGTGGTGACGGCGGCTCACTGCCTGTGGAATGTTCGCGCGCAGCGATGGTTGCCCGCAAGTTCGCTTCATTTCGTCGCTGGCTATCGGCGTGGCGACTACCTTCGACACGGGCAGGTCGCAAGCTACCGGCTCTCCGATGGAGCAAGGGCGCCGAAAGGCGGCGCAACCACGGACCTGGCGTCGGATTGGGCGCTGCTGACCCTTAAGGATGGCTTCGATGCCGCCTTGGGAAGCCTTAAGGCCGAAACACTAGATCCGTCACGGCTCGCCGCGTTGCAGCAGGAGCGGGCGGTTTTTCTCCATGCCGGCTACAGCCAGGACAAGGCGCACATACTCACCCGTCACGAACCTTGTCGGCTCATCCGGTTCGCTGATCGGGGGCGGCTTATCCTTCATGATTGCGACGCAACGCATGGGGATTCCGGCTCTCCCATCCTGCTCCGTCGGGGAAGCGAGTACCGGTTGGTGGCGATTCACGTCGCGACGACGACGCGGAACGGCCACACCCTCGGTGTCGCTATCCCGGCGACGGCATTTCAGGCTGAACTTACAAGCTCTCGATAGCATGCCGCTGTCGTATGCATCGCCACGTTAAGTCGCCGACGATTTTGTCCGGTCCTTGGAACGGCCGCACAAATTCGCGTTTGGGGGCGGAGGAACGCCTTAGAATTTGTGGTCGAATTGCAGCCACAGCTTGTTGCGATCTGCGGGTCCGCCCGCCGGACCGTCATAGGTCGCGAATTTAAAAGTGGCCGAAAGCTTAGGGTCGATAACGCCCTTAATCAGAAGGTTGAGTTCGTTACCGAGCGAACCGCCGCCGATCTCCGCCTTGTAATCGTGATAGATCGCCGCCGTTACGATCTCGGCGAACGGTCCGACTTCGCGAAAAGCATAGCCAATACGCCCATACCGGTCTTCGATCCCGGAAGCGGGTGTCGTCAGAAAGACATCCGCCCAACCTTGAAATTCGTGCAGCGTCGCAAGCGGTGTCGCGAAGCCGACGCCGCCGTTTCCTTCCAGCGTTTCATGGGTTACCGACGCATCGAATCCATCGAACTTCGTGCCGATGGAGACAAGGAAATAACTTAAGTCCACATCCCCCGCGTTGTCGCTGTAATCGGTCTGAAAGGCGTATTCGCCAGTCAGTTGTAAAAGCGCGCCCTCGGCGAAGTCGATGGGAGCCGTGGCCCGCAGACCATAGGTTGCGGTGGAAGAAGCCGGGGCTTCCTTCAGGTCAAGGAGATAGCCATAGCCCGTGAACGCCGCGCCCCACAAGCCGGTGTAGTTAAGGTTCACGAGATGACTGTCGCTATCGAATTTTCCGGCTGGGTTGCGGCTGCTGAAAACGCGCCGGACAGCGCTGACATAGGCATAGGTCAGCCTTAGGTCCGGGATCACCGTCAACAAGCCAAGCGCCGCGTCAAAGGTTTGCTCGTTTTGGCGCCACCCCACATTTCCGACGAAGCGGGCATTGTCGAGAATGATGCGCTGACGCCCGACGACCGCCTTTACGTCCGCATCCGCGTACGCGATATGGGCCCGGTTGAGTTCGATGCTGTCCGGATCCGCCACCACCGGCAGCGCCGTCCGGCCATTTGTGGTGGAGTTGTAATCGTTGTTAAGCCCTTCGATGCCCTCGCCTTCCACAAGCACGGAAAAACCGTTGTAGCTGCGGCTCTCCAAGCCGAAGCGAAGACGCAAAGTTACGGCATTCGCATCTTTCGCAAAGCCTTCTTGATCCACGCTCTCGTAACGAAGCCGGGTATCGAGGATCGGCGTGAAGATTGGCGGGGCTTTCGCCGCTGTTTCTGTTGCCGTCTCCGCCGTGGCGCTTCCGCTTATGATTGCAGCGCAAGCCAGGAAGACGGGAGCCGCGCCACCAAGGCGGACGGACGTTTTGAATATTGCCGATGCCATTCGCTTCTCTTTCTGATCAACAAAAAACGCCGCAAGATGGGACGCGGGCCTGGAAATGCCGGGCCAATCCAATCGGCAACGCTGCCAAGCGAAGGCCCGCCTTCGGGCCTTCCGCGAGCGGAAATGCGCGCACGGTAGCACGCTTTTTCAATGCATCAATCGCGCCAATTGTAAGACAGGTGGATTTGCGGGATTTTTAACGACCGCACACGATAGGTAAAGGCGGCAGCGCTTAATTTCAGGTCATCCCGCGCGGCAATATGCACATCTTTGATGCGGAACCACGGATCGAGCCCGATGCTGGGATCGCGCGGGAAAAGCCCGGCAGACCACCGCGACCCGCACGGCGCGCAGAATCTTCCCCCCTTTTCCGGATCAGCGGAACCCGGCCAGATTGCCGATTCTTTCCCAGGCCTTGCCGGTACGAACCCGCTCGCGGAGCGCGCGCAGTTCCGGACTCAAGGCTTCGCTACGCCGCTTTTCGTCTTCTTCCCAGCCGGGACCGAACAGGGTCTCGGGCGAGACGAGATCGTAAAAAGACGGCCCCATATCACCTTTCTCGTTTGGGCAATAAGGCGTTTGATGATTGTCCACCCGCCGCTCCGCTCGCTTGGCGATGAGGTCGATTGTCAGCGTCACGGCATAGCAATTCGCGCTACGGTCGATAGCGACAATCTGCTCGCCTTCCGAAAACGTTAGCGCGAAAGAGGCGGGTTTTAACGCGAGCAAGTACCCATGCTCGCCGCCCCAATCGATCTTCAGCTGCATTTCCAGGCATGTCATCTTTTCCCGGTCGCAACTTATTTCGACATAATTGCGCAGGCCGAAATAGCCGGCGTAATCCGCCTTGCCTTGCAGGGAGCGGTCCACCCATGTGCCGTTGGCGCCGGCCGTCTGGCTGTCCGGCGGCGGATCGAACCAGAAGCTCCGCCGGAAATGGAAGCGATCGGGTTCGAACAGCGCCATGCGCTCGGCAAGGTCGCTCACGTCGCCGACGGACAATGTGTCCGCCGCGTGCTCGCCGCGCGCCGCCCGGAAAGCGCGCACCGCCGTCTTCATGGCCGCATCGTCCTCGCCATTGGGCCATCCCTCGTAAAAGCCGAGAACGCGCAAGCCATATTGCAGCGCGAGACGGAACTCTTCGCGCGCCGGCGCATCCTCGAAGGCGCGCAGGAAAGGCACCGCCGGGGCGGCGCGCATTTCCTCCGGGCTCATTTTGACGATCTTGTCGGTAGTCAAATCGTCCTCCGCGCCCGCGCCCGATGCGCCCGCCACAAGGCCAAGCGTCAAAGCGAACAATAGCGCGACCACACTTGCCATCCGTTTCATGCCGCCCCCCATTTCGATAGACACTCCCGATGCCGAACGCGCCCAAGCTCGGGGTATCCTAGCCGATTCCACGGCCGGCGCCACGGCAAGGCCGCCCCACCGGAGAGCGCGAAAGGACGGCGCGGCGTTGCCCGCCGCTTGCCGGCCCGCCGCTACCCTCGCGCACCAGAGCCGGGGTCTGGAGGCTAAACGAGGAATCAGACGAAGATACGCGGCGGCGGCGCCTGTTCTGGAATGCGCATGGGTCAAGCTCTCTTCAAACGGTTGATTCTGGTCGCCAGCGCGAAGCCGCCCCAGGCGGCGGCGAGCCACCCGATCGCCGAGACGGCCACGTAAAGGCCCGCCAACGCATCTCGGCCGGCCTCCAGGAAAGAAAGCGTTTCAAGACCGAAGAACGAAAAGGTCGTGTAGCCACCGCAGATTCCCGTCATCACGAAGTGCCGCTGGCGCGGGCCGGCGAAGAGCCGGCCATCGGGCCCGGCAAGCGCGGCGTAGAAACCGATCAAGAGGGAACCCGTGACATTGACGAATAGGGTTCCCCAGGGGAATCCAGCACCCGCCCACTCGCGCAGGAATTCCGAGGCAAGCCAGCGCGCGGTTCCCCCGATGACGCTGCCGAGCCCGACCGCCACATAGAGCGGGGCGGCGACCCGGAGTGCCGCCAACCGGGACGCCGGAACGGAACGGCAAGACGCGGGCGGTTTTGAATCGGTCTCGCGGGGCGTCATCTCCGGCCTCAACCGAACACCAGAAGGCCGGCCCCGACCCAAAGGCCGAGAGCCGTGGCGGGCAGGCAGAGCCCCAGGGACAGCGCGACGTTGCCCGCCGCTTGCCGGCTGCTACCCTCGCGCACCAAAGCCAGGGTCTGGAGGCTGAACGAGGAAACCGTGGTGTAGCTCCCGAGAAAACCGGTCACGGCGAACCGCCAGGCGTTGGGGTCGGCGAACCAGCCCTGGCCAGCCGCGGCGGCGATCACCCCGATCGCGAAGGCGCCGCTCACGTTTACGGCCAACGTCCCCCAAGGGAACGTCTCGCCGATGCGGCGGCCCACCACCCCGGACAGCCAGAAGCGCGCGACGCCGCCCAAGGCGCATCCCGACACGACCCACGCCAAACTTTCCATCCAGCCCCCTTCCCTGCATGCGATGCCGCGTCCGCTCCAGCCCCCGACCTTCGGCGGCGCCCGTGGAGCCTTGGCGAGAGAAAGGCTACTCTTTCCCCGCGACGCCGTTCAACCCAAGCCTATCGGTGGAAGCCCAATGACTTCACCATCGCCTGCCGACCCGACCGCAGCGAAAGACCTCGCCGAAAGGGCGGCGCCAAAGCCGGGGTGGTTCAACCGCACGGTCGCCGGCGCCGGCCTGACGAGCGCGCTTGGGGATCTCTGCTACGAAACGACCACGGTGATCCTGCCGAGCTTTCTTGCCGTGCTCGGGCTTCCCGCGGTGGTTCTCGGCGTCATAGAGGGAACGGCCGACGCCATCGCGAGTTTCACGAAAATGGCCGCCGGCTATATCGCGGACAAGTTCGGCCACCGCAAGGCGTTAGTACTCGTCGGTTACGGGCTTACGCCGGTCGGGCAGGCGCTGATTGCGCTCGCCGCGGGCTGGCCGCTTGTTCTGCTCGGCCGGCTGGTGTCCTGGTTCGGCAAAGGCCTGCGCGGCCCCCTGCGCGACGCCATCATCGTTCAAGCGATTTCGCCGGACGCGCGCGGACGCGCGTTCGGTTTTCACCGCACGATGGATACGCTCGGCGCCATTGCCGGGCCATTGCTCGGTGTCGCCCTGCTCGGCTGGGCGCAGACGCTTGCGGGAAAGGACACCGCGGAACCCTTCCGCCTGGTGTTCTGGCTGACCATGGCACCCGGCCTGCTCGCGGTTCTCGCCTTCCTGTTCCTGGTCAAGGATCCCAAACGTTCACCCAACCCGGCGTTGCGATTCTTTGCGACTCTGCGCGACCTGCCCGCCCGCTTCAAACGCTACCTCGGCGCCGTCGGCGTTTTCGGACTGGGCGACTTCTCGCACAGCCTTCTGATCCTGGCGGCGACGCAGCTGCTTGCCCCCACGATGGGCATCGTCCGGGCGGCCCAGATCGCCGGGTTGCTGTATGTGTGGCGCAACGTCGTGCAGGCCCTCGCCCTTTACCCCATTGGCGCGCGGGCCGACCGCTACGGCCAGCGCAGCGTCCTCATCTTCGGCTATGCCGTGGGCGCGCTCACCGCGGGACTTGTCGCGCTTGCCTTTGCGCTCGACGTGGACCGGATCGCGATCCTGGCCGCGGTCTTCTTCGGCGCCGGTCTTTATGTGGCCGTGCAGGAAGCGCTGGAACCGACGGTCACCGCCGAAATGGTGGACGCGTATATCCTTGCCACAAGTTACGGCGCGCTCGGCGTAGTCAACGGCGCGGCCAAGTTCATCTCCAGTTCGGCGATAGGTCTCTTATGGACGGCCGTCTCGCCAACGTTCGGGTTCGGGGTCGCCGCCTTTCTGATGGCGGCCGGGACTCTTGTCTTGGTCAAGGCGCGCTGAGGCGAATCGGTATGAGTATCCTGCCGACCGCTCCGTCTTCGAGAACCATGCCCGGCGGTCCGGCTTGCGCGCTCTTTCTGCTTCTTTCGCTGCTTTTCTTTTTCGCGCGGCCCATTCCTGCTTTCGCGGAGGAAGCCCGAGAAGGCACGGTTATCCGCGCGGATAACCTGGATGAAATCGGCAAGAAAACCTTCGAGGGCGTGCCGATCGCGACGATGATTCCCGACGTTTTCAAGTGGCAAATCCGCGAGAAAGGCCTGACGCTGGAATTGGCGCACGCAAAGCCGCCGGTGAAGGACCCCGTGATGGAGAAATTCACGCGCGACAATACCCGCCGAGTCACCTTCGATGAAAAATCACGCCGTGTTATCGGCTGGCGCGCAGGCGTGCCGTTTCCCATGGTCGATTCCGACGATCCGCACGCCGCGATAAAAGTCATATGGAATTTGTATTACGGGCAGCAACACGGCGATTCACAGGATCTGCCAAATACGCTGCTTCTTCTGGTAAGCGGCAAAGCCGGCATACACACGACGGAGCTTTATCATGTCATCCGGGTGTTCCTGAAAGGCGTGCTCCGGGAAAAAGGCGGTCCGGTTCGCGGCGAGGGCGATATTTTGGAGAAGCTGATACGGATCGCCCTGGCGCCTCAAGATATCGAGGGAAACGGCGTTTACATCGTACGCCACGACGTTGACCGCCCCGACCTCGTCTACCTACGGCTGAAACAGAGACGCCGGCTAAAAAGACTTTCCGGAACCCTATGGAATCTTCGAATTCCACGAACCAATCTGGTGGGGGACGATATCGCCATATTCAGCGCCTACCCGACCTGGTATCGGAGCTACCGCCTGATCGGAAAAAAGAAAATTCTCGCGATCGCGAATTCGAGGAATCCCTTCTGGAATAAAAGCGCGGCAACCCTTGCCGGCCGATTCCCCGGATTCAACCTTGCGGAGCCGCCTTTCTGGAACCCCGTTGACCGATGGGAGCCGCGCGAGGTTTACGTCATCGAGGCCATCCCCCCCGAAGACCACCCCTACGGGCGCAAGCTGATCTATGTCGATGCAGAAAATTGGAATGTGTATCTTGGGGAATTCTATAACAAAAGCAATTCGTTATGGAAAACCATGATCCAAGGCTATCACGTCTTCCGATCCGAGCGGGACGGCGCCGAGATTATTGTCTGGCCAAGCTGGTCGGTGATTTCGGACTTTAATGAAAACCATGCGACGATTTTGATCGTCGATAAGGATTCCAAATTCAACAGCGGCATTGACCCGACGGATATCAACGAACAAACGATACAATCCTACGGAAGGTAAGGCGGCCAGGCGACTTCCCATAACATCCCGGCGAGGCCCCGTCTTCACGAACACGCACCGGGACGTCATCTAGCGCCGCTTGTATCCCGTGAGCATGGATTTGACGAGGTTCTCGCGATGGGCGAAGCTGGCGAACAGCACGCCGCCGATGTGAACAATCACCAGCGCCAGCGTGAAGTTAGCGAAGAACTCGTGCAGTTCCTCGACCGCTTCGCCGAGCGCGCTTTCGGTATGCCCCTTCTTCCCGTTTTCCTCTTTCTCTTCCGAAGACCGGCCGGGCGCTGCCGTCAAGACGCCGGCGGGGGTTGCGGCGAAGAAGCCGGCCAGGGGCCCCGCCTTGTGTTCGGCGGCGTAGACGATGAGCCCGGTTGCGACCGTAACCGCGAGGCTGCACAACAGGACCGCCACCATGAAGCCGCCGCCCGGGCTATGGCCGAGATAGCGCTTGGCCCGAAGGGCAAAAAGATCGCGGACATAGGTGACGGCGGCGGCCGGCCTGGAGAGAAAATCGCTAAAGCGGGCATGCTTTGGCCCGATAACCCCCCAGACGACCCGCATCAGAACGAGCGCGCCGACCACATAGCCGGCCCATGCGTGCAGCCCCATCGTTTCGTCCTCCGTTACAAAGGCGATGGTAAAGGCCGCGACCAGCACCCAGTGCGCAACGCGCACATAAAGGTCCCACACGTAAACCTGCGTCGATTGATGATCTTCGCGCATGCGCGACCTCCGGTGTGTGCTTCGGGCACCACTCTAACGCCCGCGCGGCGCCCGCCAAACAGACAAAAGCCGCATGCCGATTCCCCCTATTTCCGGCATGGACTTTTAGCGCCCGTCTCGCCATCATCGGGCGTCCGCAAAGAAAAGGAAGGGAGCAGCCATGGCCGAAAAGAAAACCGAGGGGGCAGGCGTGGCCGAGCCAAACGGCGAGGGAGACGTTTTAACCGTCAGCCCCGAAAAGATTTGCTACATCATCATCAAGGCGCGCGAATTCGACGTCAAGGTGGCGCCGGCCGGGCTCGACACCGGCGACAACCCGACCGACGACCGGGACATCGAGATTCTCGAAGACTACGCCGACGATCCCACGCTGCAGGAGTTGACAAGCGCGCTCGAGAACCTGAACGAGGACGAACTCGCGGAGGTGCTGGCCATGGTGTGGCTCGGGCGCGAGGACTACACGGCCGAGGACTGGCCGGACATCCTTGCCGAAGCCAGGGAAACCCTCGACAAAAAAGTGATTGCCTACCTCGTCGGCACGCCCCTTCTCGGCGACTTCCTCGAAGAAGGCTTCTCCCAGCTCGGCTATTCCTGCGAGGAATACGAAATCGATCGGCTGTAGGCGCCGGTTGCGTTTCTGATCGCCGGCCTGCTTGCCGCCTTCTCCTTCGCCGAGCGGGCCGGCCCCTAGCGCGGCTGGCCTACGATACCCGCCGCGCAAAGCCGTTCGATCTCCAGCTCGGCCAGGCCAAGCTCCCGCAGGACCTCGCGTCCGTGAGCGCCGAGATGGGGCGCCTGTATGCCGGCCGCACCGTCGGGAAGGGCGCGCGTTCCCACGACGCGGGGAACCGGCAAGCGCCCCATCGTCCCTTGGCCGGCCGTCGCGAAAAGACCCGTCGTTTGCGGGTCACGCAAGAAGGCCGCGATATCGTTCACCCGGAAATGCAGAATGTCGGCCGCGCCAAGGGCTTCCTCCCAGGCGGCGGTCGAGCGGGCAAGGAAGCCCGCCGCGAGCAGCGGCACGAGCGCCTCGCGGTTCAGGATGCGGGCTTGGGCGGTGGCAAAGCGCGGGTCTTCGGCCAGCGCGTTCTGGCGAAGCGCCCCGCACAGCCTTGCGAACTGGTCGTCCCCGAAGGCGACGACGACGAGCAGGCCGTCCGCTGTCTCGAAGACGGCCGAGGGTGTAGTGAGCGGCGCCGGCGGCGCGCCCGAGGTGGCGGCGTGCTCGGCCAGGTTTGCCGCCTGCAGCCAGGCTGCGGTCTCAAGGAGCGAGGCCTCGATGAGGCGCCCCCGGCCCGTTCTTGCGCGCACGAAGAGAGCCATCGCGATCGCCTGAAAGAGATTGAGCGCGCTGGCCAGATCGACGACGGGGATTTCCATCTTATGGGGGCGGCCGTCGTCGCCGCGGTTGAGCGCCAGGATGCCGCTCATCGCCTGAAGAACCGAATCGGTGGCCGGGCGGTCGCGGTAGGGGCCTTCGGTTCCAAAGCCGGAAAGCGAGGCGTACACGAGGCCCGGGCGCGAAGGGCCGAGGTCAGCGTAAGCAAGGCCTAAGCGGTCCATGACCCCGGGGCGGAAGTTCTGGAGAAAGACATCGGCCCGCAGGGCGAGCGTTTTCAAAACCCCGCGCGCCGCTTCCGACCGCAGGTCGAGGGCGAAGCTGCGTTTTCCCCGGTTAACGGCGACGAAGGCCGCGCAAAGATCGCCGAAGGGCCTCCCTAGCCCCCGCGCCCAGTCGCCCGCCAGATCCTCGACCTTGATAACGTCGGCGCCATAGGCGGCAAGCAGCGCGCCCGCCCCCGGCGCCGCGATGCCTTGCGCGATCTCGAGCACGCGAAGCCCGGCAAACGGAAAATCCGGATCGAAATCGGCCATCGACACGCCCGCCGCTTCCCCTTCGTAACCCCAGCTTCGCAAGCCCAAGCTAGCACATCCCCGCCCCGTCGAGACGGTAGGCGAGAAACGTCAGGTAACGGCTTTCCGGCAATTTCGGATGCACCGGATGGTCGCGGGCGGCACCGGCATGGTGGGCGAGCGTAAAGGCGCGGCCCGAGGCCTTCAGGCCTTTCTCGCAGGCCCGCCGGAAGGCAGCCGGGCCGGCGTGATGGGAGCACGACGCCAGGCACAGCAGCCCGCCGCGCGCGGTGACGCCAGCCGCCAGATGGGCAAGCTTCGCATAGCCCTTGAGGCCCTGGCCGACATGGGCGCGGGTCTTGATGAAGGCGGGCGGGTCGGCGATGACGAGGTCGTAGCTCTCACCCGCCGCGCGGCGCGCTTCAAGATCGGCGAAGACCTCGGCGCGCATCCCGCGGCAGCGTTCGCCGACCCCGCTTGCCGCCGCCGAGGCACACGCGAGCGAGAGCGCAAGTTCGGAGCTGTCCACCATCGTCACCTCGTGCGCGCCGCCAACCGCAGCCGCGATGCCGAAACCGCCGGCGTGGCAATAGAGATCGAGCACGCGCGCGCCTGCCGCCACGCTCTGCACGTAGTCGTGGTTGGCGCGCTGGTCGAAAAACCAGCCCGTCTTCTGCCCATGGCGGAGGTCCGCGACGTAGCGGCGAGCACCTTCGTGCACCGGCACGGTGTCCGGCACCTCGCCCTCGATAGCGAGACCGGAGGGAACGCCCTCGCCGGCGAGCAAAGGATCGGAATGATCGATGACAAGCCCCTTGGGCGCCAGCACGGCAAGAAGCGCCGCACGCCACAAGGGAAGAAGTCGCCACATGCCGGCCGTCGTGACCCGACAGGCGAGGTAAGGGCCGAAGCGATCGACGACAAGGCCGGGGAAACCGTCGCTGTCGGCGTAGATGAGCCGGTAAAACGGTTCCCCGAAGTGGCGTTCGCGCTGCGCCAGCGCCTTTTCCACCCGGCGGCGGAAGAAGGGCAGATCGATGGCCTGGCGGGGGTTGCGGCTAAGCAGCCGGGCGGCAAGGGTGGGCGAAGGCGAGAAAGTGGCGATGCCCAGGGCGCGGCTTTGCGGGTCCACCACCCGGGCCAAGCTGCCGGGCGGGGCGAGTTCGAGTTCGGAGGTAAGCGCAATGTCGTCGCGGAAGATCCAGGGGTGGCCGCCGCGGATGCGGGCGGCGGCGCGTTTCTTCAGGCAAAGGGTGAGCATAGGGCCTTCCTAGCGCGGGTGGCGAGCGGCGTCGAGGGCCTCTAAGGATGCGCGCCCGCCTTGCCCCCCTTCCCGCTTTGTGGTGGAATTCAGTTTCGCAGCCGAAACGACCGAGCCGTCCTTCGATGGCGAGTGCTCCCGACCCTATCGCGATGCTCAATCTCTGGCGGGAGACGATCGTGCAAAGCCTCCGCCGCGAGACGCCGGATTTGACGACGCGCCAGTTCGCCATCCTGCTCACCGTTTACCTGACGCCGCCGCCCCACACCGTGCGGGGCCTGGCGGCGCAACTCCATGTCTCGAAGCCAGCCGTGACCCGCGCGCTCGATCGCTTGGGCCTGCTTGATCTCGCCCGACGCAAGCGGGACGACAGCGACCGCCGGAACGTTCTCGTCCAGCGGACGGTCAAGGGGTCCGTCTATTTGCGGGAATTCGCCGACGCCACCTTGCGGGCGGCCGCCGGAACGGGCGCGGCGGACGCATGAAAAACCCGCCTAGCGGCGGGTTTTTTGGGCGCGCGCGGGTATCCGAAGTTTCAAAGGATCGATTCGATCCATTCCTCGATCTTGCTTTTCGGCATGGCGCCGACGCGCACGCCCGCCACCTCGCCGCCCTTGAACAGAATGAGGGTCGGGATGCCGCGCACGCCATAGCGGGTCGGCGTTTGCGGGTTGCTGTCGATATCGACCTTGGCGATCGAAACGCGATCCCCCATCTCCTGGCCGATCTGTTCCAGGATCGGCGCGATCTGCTTGCAGGGCCCGCACCATTCGGCCCAGAAATCGACCAGGACCGGACCGGCGGCGTTGAGAACGTCCTTTTCGAAAGAGGCGTCCGTCACGTGGGTAATGCTCATGCTTTCTCCCGTCTTTTTTTCTTTAAGGCCGCTCGAATCTAGGTGGCTGCAGGAGAAGCGTCAAGGCGCGTAAGGCCGCAGCCATTCCTCCTTTAAGGGCACGAGCTTAGGCCCATCCGTCCAGAGCAGCGCCGCCCGCACCCGGCGTCCCGGGTAGATTTTCGCGAGCAGGCCGGTATAGGCGGCCATCTGGCGAAGGTAAATTTCGGGCGTCTCCGCCGCCGTCTCGGGCGGGGTGCGCTGCGTCTTGTAATCAACAACGAGAATTAAATCGTCGGTGACCAGAAGACGATCCACCTGGCCCGCGATGACCTGCCCATTCACTTCGCCCACGATCGGCACCTCGGCGCGGCTTCCCCGCCCGAATATGGGCGCGAAGTCGCCGGCCTCAAGAACCGCCATCACCTCCGCCGCGATGTCGGCCCCGGCGGCTTCCCTAAGGGCGAGGGCGGGCTGGGAAAGGTAGCGCCGGAGGGCGGCTGGGCGATCGGCTTGCGGCAATCCGGGCAGGAATTGCAGGAGCCGGTGGACGAGCCGGCCGCGCCGGAAGCGCAAACCCTCGTCGGCGCCGACCGGGGAGCGGACCGGCGGCTCGGAAAGGGCGGCGCGCGACGGGCTCAAGGTCCGCACCCGCGCGGGCTCGGGCCTCGGCGCCTTCCGCGCCCAGTCCGGCAGGCCACTCACCACCGATATGGTGGTTTCGGCGGCTTCAGCCTTCGCCTTGGGCTGCCGCTTCTGGGGCGTCTCGAGCCGCAAGCCTTCCTCTCCGCCGACCAGCGTGACCGGCTTGGCGATCCCTTCGAGGCCCTGGCGAATGAGGTCGTACCAGCAACCGGCGGCCTTCTTCTCCCAGCCGCCGATATAGAGCCGGTCTTCGGCCCGCGTCATCGCCACGTAAAGGAGGCGGTGGTATTCCTGATCGCGGCGGCGCGCCTGGGCGGCGCGGGCGGCGCGGGCGGCGCCCACCTCATGTTCACGGCGCGGCGGCCAGAGAAGAACGTCGCCTTCGAGCCAGAGAAGGGGATTGTCCTCCTGCGGGCGCGGCATCTGGCAAGTATCGGGCAGAAAAACGATCGGCGCTTCGAGGCCCTTCGCGCCGTGAACCGTCATGACGCGAACCTCGTCCCGGCCGCGTTCTAGGTCGCGCTTGATCTCCGACTTGCCGGCCGCGAGCCAATGAAGGAACCCTTCGAGGGAAGGCGCGTGCAGCTTTTCGTAAGCCAAGGCGAGACTTAAGAATTCGTCCATCGGGTCGTTCGCCTCGCGGCCCAAGCGCGCGACAAGACGCGTGCGGGCGCCGGAAGGCCCGAGAAGGGAAGCAAAAAACTCGAAAGGCGGCACGAAGTCCGCCTTCGCAAGCCAGGCCGCAAGCAGGGCGTGGGCGCTGGCAAATTTCTCGCACTTCGCGCGGCAAGCGCACAACGCCTCCCAAAGCGTGCCTTGCCGCCCATGGGCAAGCTCGAAGAGTGCGTCCTCATCGAGACCGACGAGGGGGCTTTTCAACACGGTGGCGAGCGTCAAGTCGTCCTCCGGCAGCAGGACGAAATGCCCGAACGCGATCAGGTCGCGGACCGCGAGCTGCCGGGTTAGCACCATGCGATCGAGACCGGCGACCGGGATATCGTGCTCTTTCAGCGTGCGCACGAGTTCCTCGAAGAAGGAGTGGCGCCGCCGGACGAGAATCAAAATATCGCCGGGACGGATCGCGCGGTCACGGGAAGGAAGCCGTTCACCGGTATCGAGCCAGGTCCGGATCTGGGCCGCGATCTTTTTCGCAAGGCGGCTTTCCGGCGCGTCCGCGGAAAGCTGTTCGAGAGGAAGCGTCCAGGGCTTTTCCGGCGCGGGCTTCTCCTCCCGCTCCGGCGGCCACAGCTCGACGCGGCCGGCCTGGCCCTGCCGCTCAGGCTTGTGCTGGATCCGCGCAACCCCGAACGCCACCCCGTCGCGGGCGTCGTCCCGGCAAAAAACCGCGTCCACCGCCTGCAGGATCGCCGGCGCGGAACGGAAGGAAAGTTCGAGCGGCACATCCCGCCATTGTTCGTCCGCCGCCTGGACGCGGGCGGCGAAATGGTCCCGCATGGCGGCGAAGGCTTCGGGGTCGGCGCGCTGGAAACCGAAGATGGATTGCTTGACGTCGCCCACCGCGAAGACCGTGCGCAAATTTTCCCGCGCGCCGGCGCCGGTAAAGAACTCGGAGGCCAACGCCGCGATGACCCGCCACTGGTCCGGGTTGGTGTCCTGCGCCTCGTCCACCAGGATATGGTCGATGCCGCCGTCGAGCTTGTAGAGCACCCAGGGCGCAATCCCTTCCCGCTCGAGCAGGCGGCGGGCCTCGAAGATGAGGTCGTCGTAATCGAGAAGGGCGGCCTGCCGTTTCAAATCCTCGTACGCCTCGAGCAGCGCCTTGCCAATACCGACCAGGGCTTGGCTGGCGCGGGCCATGGCGAGGGCTTTCAATTTTTCGCGCAGGGCGTCCAGCCGGTCCGCCTCCGCCGCCAAGATTTCAATCGCATCCGGGCACCGTTCCAGGGTCGCCGTGTAAGCGAGCTCGGCGCGGCGCTTGCCTTTGCCGCCGCCGATAAAGAAGACCTCGAGATAGGCGTCGAAGCCTTCCTTCCGTTCGGCCGCCGAAGCGCCAAGCCAGGCGGCGAGCTTTGCCCCACGCGCCTGGTCGGTCACACTGCCTTCGCTCAACCCGCGCGCGACCCGCCGCAACGCCTTGCCATCGAAAGCCTTGTCTTGCGCGGCGGCGCCAAGAATCGCGGACCTGTCTTCGTCCGGCCCGAGGCCGAGGCGTTCCCGGACGACGCGCGCAAGGCCGTTCGCGCCGCCGTACCGGGCAAGCCCGCGGCGGAGTTTGCCGCGCTCCCCGACCAGGGCTTCCAGAACGGTGAGGAACTTTCCCTCCGCCACCTGCGCCGTTACTTCTTGAAGGGCGGCGGCGAGGGCCGAGCCTGCCGCTTTGCCCGCCGCGAGAAAAACCCTCTCGCGCGCCTCCCGAAGCAATTCGGCGGCGGCGCGTTCATCGGCCACGGTGAAGTGCGGAACGACGCCGGCCTCGACCGGAAAGCGGGCGAGAAGGGATTCGCAGAAGCCGTGGATTGTCTGAAGTTTGAGGCCGCCCGGCACATCGAGGGCATGGGCGAAAAGCTGCCGCGCCTTCGACAGGTCTTCGGCCGACGGGGCCTTGCCGCGAAGCGCGTCGAGCTTTTCCGCAAGGGTCTTGTCGTCCAGCCGCGTCCAGGCGCCGAGTTCCTTGTAAATGCGCTGCGCCATTTCGGCGGCGGCGGCCTTCGTGAAGGTGAGGCAGAGAATTTTCGAGGGCGGCGCGCCGTCGAGAAGAAGGCGCAGCACGCGGTTCATCAGCACGTGCGTCTTGCCGGTGCCGGCGTTTGCCCGCACCCAGACGGAAAGTTTTGGGTTGGCCGCCGCCTGCTGGTTCCCGTATTTTTCCGCCTTCACGAATCTCCTCCCTCGCGCGGGTTCGTCCATTCCTGAACGCGGGCCAAGTGCTCGTAGGCGCGGTAAGCGGGGCGCACCGTGAGCCGGGGCTCGGAAAGATAGGGCGTTGCGGGGTCGTCGAAGGCCGCGATCAGGCGGGCCAACCCTTCCCTTGCTTCGAGCATGAGTTTTTCCGGGTTTTTCTGCACTGTCTTTTCTTCGCCGGGCGGCGTGCCGCCGCTTAGGCGCAGGTAGAGAAGCTCGGCGACGGCCTCTTTCGCCAGCCCTTCGAAGCCGCCGGCCGCGGCGAGGACAGCCTCGAGCGGAAGCTGCGGCGAAAGCCCGGCTTCGATGTCCTTCGGCTTGGGCAGCGCGCCCGTTTTGTAATCGAGGATGACGAGCCCGCCTTCGCGCAAGCGGTCGATGCGGTCCGCCTTCGCGGTCAGCAGAAACGCCCCGCCGGGTGCCTCGAAGACGAGACGTCCCCGCACTTCCGTCGCGGATTCCAGAAGCCCGGCGCGGCGGTCGTTTTCCTTGGCGACAAACCACTGGGCGATGCGCTCGAACCTCGGCCACCAGAAGGCGGCGACGCCGGGATAGGCAAGGGCGGCCCCGAAGACCTGGCGCCCGATCGCCAGCAGCTTTGCCACCGCGTCCTTCGGCAAGCGGCCGGGATGGGCGCGGACGAAGCGGTCGAGCGCTTCATGGATGAAGCGCCCGCGTTCGGCGGCGCCGGGGTCGGCGTCGAGCGGGTCGAGCGGTTCGAGCTTGAGAATGCGGCGGGCATAGATCGCGTAAGGGTCCCGCATCCAAGTCTCGATCTCGGTGACGGAAAGCTTGCGCGGCCGCGCGGCGAGCAACGGGCGCGGGCATGGCGCGCACGCCGCGAAAGTCTCTATCGGCTGCTGGAGAAACGCGCACCAACGCAAGCTCTCCTTCGCCGCGATCGCTTCGAGGGAACCAATCAGGCTTTCGAGCCGAAGCAGCCAGCGCGACGGCACCGTCGGCACGTTCTCCACCCGGCCGGCGCGCGTCAGCACGACGCGCAGCGCCGAGAAGGCCTGGGCGAAGTCATGGGCGGCAAGGCCTATCCGGCGCTCCGGCAGGGGAAGGCCGAACTTCGCCTGCATCGGACGGCTCATCCAGGGGTCGGCCGCCGCCTCCGGCGGCCAGGTCCCTTCGTTAAGGCCGCCGAGGATGACGAGATCGGCGTGCTGCAACCGCGCTTCCAGCGGCCCCCAGATGTGGATTCGCGGATGCTGGCCGAGCTTTGGGCGAACGGCGTGGCCGGCGAGCAGGGATTCGAAAAGGCCGGCGTAGGAAGCGCCGGCGAGCGGGGGAAAGCTTCGCGCCGCCTGCCGGAGATCGGCGATGAAGTCGGCCAACGCCTCGCCCGCCTCGCCCGCCCAAAGCCGGCTGCCCGATGGTTCTTCCGGCGTGGCGGCAAGGCTTTCCGCGAAGCGGACATGGGCATCGAGAAGATCCTTGAGCCGCGCCTTTCGCCCGGCCACGGCTTGCACGAACGGTTTGGCCGCCGTCTCCAGCGCCGCAAGCCAGGCCCGCAGTTTTGCTTTCTCCGGGTGCCCGGACGCCTCCAGCGCGCGCTTCAACCCCTCGAAGCCGGAACCGGGGCGCGGGCCCCGCAAGACCGCCGCCTCCAGCGCGCGGGTCTGCCGGCGGAAGGCGCCGGGCGGAAGCCCGCCGACGGCAAGCGGGTGCTTGAAGCAGGCGAGCAGCGGAACCGGCGCCATCGCTTCCCCCGCCAGGTGCGCGATAAGCCGCAGGAAGGCGCCGGGCGCGGTGGCGCCAAGCGGCGTGCCGCCGGAATCGTCCACCTCGATTGCCCAGCGCCGAAGCTCGGCAGCGACCCGGCGCGCCAGATTGCGGTCCGGCGTGACGAGGGCGGCGCGCGTTTCTTCTTCCTCAAGCGCGCGGCGCAGCAGCAGGGCGATGATGCCCGCCTCTTCCGTCGGGTCCCGGCATTCGACGTAGGAAACTTCACGAAGGGCGGCGTTCCATTCCCGCCGCCCACGGTGCCAGGCGTCGGTCGTCGCGGCGGGGCGCATGAGTTCCGAGGCCAGTTCGGCACGCAAGGGCGGGGTCTCGGCGATGCCGGGGGCCGGCCAGTCGCGGACGGCCGCACGCGCAATCTCGAGCCGTTCGAGCAGCTGCTTCAGCCCGAACTGGGGATGGGTGGGGTCGAGCCTCGCCCAGCTTTCCTCGTCCATGAACCGGTCGAGGCCGGGCAGGACGAGCCGGCCATTGGCAAGCCGCCCCACCCGATTCAAAAGGTCCGCCGTCGCCGGGATGCTGCCCGTCGAACCCGCCGCCACGACCGGGCCCTTCGGCGGCGTCTTCATCCACGCCTTGAGCTGAAGCTCGAGCAGGCGGTTGCGGCGGTCGGCCGGACCGATGCAGCCCTCGGCCATGAGGATCGCCGGCCAGTGTTCGGTCAGGATGCCGAGGAAGCCGAGCGTCTCCTGCCAATGCGAGGCGTAGTCCTCCGGCGCCAGTTTCAAAAGGCCTTCGAAAGAAAGGCGTTCGGTTTCGACCCGGTCGAGAAGGCGGCCAAGCTCGGCGGCCAGCAGGGCGGCCTGGTCGGGACTTGGCGGTGCCAAGCCGTCCTTCCGCGCCAGGCCCTTGTGCAGGATGAGCTCGCTCAGAAGAAGCCTTCGGCGTAACTCCGGGATGGCCGGCGGCAGGGACGCCTCGGCCTCGGGAAAGGCACTGGTTTCAAAGAAAAGCGCTTCCTCGTCGATGTCGCCGATCGGCGTCATGGCGGGCAGCAGCATCGGCCGGCCGCCGTTCAGGCGAAGGAAGGCTTCGCGAAGCGCGCGGACGGCGCGGCGGGTCGGCAGTAAAATCCGGTAGTCGGCAAGAAGGGAAGGGTCCGCGGCCGTCTCTTCGAGAAGGCCGGCGGCCAGCGCGTCGACGAAGGGTTTGCCGGGCGGGATCGTGAAGCAGCGCGGCGGCTTGGGAGACGGCTTGATCATGGGCGCCCCGCCCGAAACCTTTCCTCGATCGCAGCAAGGGCTTCGGGCGTTCCAATGTGGTACCAGGCCCCCACATGCACAAGGCCGAAAAGGCGGCCCTTGGCGAGAGCCGCGTCATACAGAAGATTCATGGAAAACCGCCCGCCGGGCGCGCCTTCGAAAAGCTTGGGATGCAAAAGCTGGATGCCGGTGAAAACGTAAGGCGCTGTATTTCCCTGCCGCCGGATGAGCTTTCCTCCTGCGCCAAGCTCGAAATCGCCGTTGCCGTCATAGCCCAAGGCCGCGGCGCGGGGCTGCACCAGAAGAAGGCCGTCCATCCGCGCCGCGTCGAAGCCTTCGGCCAGGCGCCGAAGGGCCGGCGGCCCTCCCTCTTCCCACAGCACGTCCCCGTTCACGGCGAAGAAGGGCGCCTGGCCGAACCGCGGCAACGCCTTCGCGATGCCGCCGCCGGTTTCAAGGCGTTCTTTTTCTTCCGAATAGACAATCCGCACGTCGTCGCGCCGGGCCAGCGCTTGCCGGATTTTCTCTCCCAGGTGTTGCAGGTTAACGACGACCTCCTCGACGCCGGCCTCCTTGAGACGGTCCAGCGCCCGGTCGAGCAGGCTCCGTCCGGCGATTGCGATCAACGGCTTGGGGAGCCTGTCGGTCAGCGGACGCAGGCGCTCGCCGCGCCCGGCCGCCAGCACCATCGCCCGTTTCGGCATCCAGGCCATCGTCATCCGCCTTCGGCCTCCGGCGTCTTGCGAAGGGCAACCGGCAGGTTTGCGTCCAGCCACGCCCGCAAGGGGGCAAGAACGCCGGCCTTCATATCCCCCTCCAGCAGGCGCCATACCCGGGGAATGTGGGCAAGATAAGCGGACTTTCCGTCGCGCCGAAAGAGACGCGTGAAGATGCCGAGAATCTTGCAGTTTCGCTGCGCGCCGAGGATCGCGTAAGCCCGCGCGAAGGCTTGCCGGTCGAGCGCCGGAAAGGCCTCGACATAGCGCGCGCACATGCGATCAACCAGGCCGGGCGAAAGGTCGCGTCTTGCGTCCTCAAGCAGCGAGACGACGTCGTAGGCGGCCGGCCCGCGGACCGCGTCCTGGAAATCAAGCAGCCCGCAGGCGCGAACACCCTCGCGCTCCGGCAAATAGATAAGATTGTCCACGTGGTAGTCGCGCAAGACGAGAGTCTCCGGGACGCTCCGGACATGGGCGAAGAGCGGCGGCCACAGCGCGGCGTACGCCGCGCGGGCCTTCTCCGGCACCGGCTTCCCGGTCACGGCCGGCAGGTACCAATCAAGAAGGAGGCACGCCTCTTCCAGAAAGCGCGCGTCCGTATAGGCCGACAGGCCGGGCGGCACCCCCTCGGCCAAGGGCTTGCGATGGAGGTCGATCAACAGATCCATGGCGAGGCGGTAGAGCGGTTCTTCCATGCCCGTCTCGGCCAGGACGCGGGTATAGGTCGCCTCGCCCAGATCCTCGAGCAGCAGAAAGCCGGCCTCGGCGTCGGTGGCGATAATTTCGGGCGCGCTATAGCCAAGCGCGCGAAGATGGCGGGCCAGCTGCAGAAAGGGGCGGACGTCTTCCCGCTCCGGCGGGGCATCCATCAGCACCCAGCGCCCTGCCGCGCCCGAAAGCCGGAAGTAGCGGCGGAAGGAGGCGTCTCCCGCCAGGGGAAAAAGCCTGCTGCCCGCCAGGCCGCAGGCGGCGAGAAAGGCTTCCCTCTGCTGCGTCCGCTCAGGCATCGGAGGCGGCACCCGCTTCGAGGGCTTCGAGATCATCCAGTCTCCGCGCCCAGCTTTCGCGGCCAACCAGCATGGCGTTACGGGCGTCCGGCAGGGGTCCCTGCGTCAGCACGATATCGAGGCGGTCGACGGGCAGCCACCTGCCCAGGCGGCCCGGCCATTCGATGAGGGAAACCCCTTCCGCGAAGGCCTCTTCGATGCCGAGCTCGAAGGCGTCCTCCGCCTTCGCCAGGCGGTAAAGGTCAAAATGCCAGACCGGCAAACCCGGCAGATCGTAGGCCTGCGCCAGGGTGAAGGTCGGCGACGGCACCTCCTCCCGTTCCGCGCCGGCACGGGCGCGAAGGAAGGCGCGGGCGAACGTCGTCTTGCCGGCGCCGAGTTCGCCCGCCAGCCCGATGACGTCACCGCGGCGGACAAGCCCGGCCAGGGCGCGCGCAAGATTCTCCGTCGCCGCCAAGTCGGCGAGAACGCGTTGCAGCACGCGGGTGTCGGAAGCCATTCACCCGTTTGTAGCGGCGGCGCTTGCCGCCTGCAACCGGTGGTCACAAAAAGGAAGGAAGCTCAGGTGCCGGTCTTCATCGGCGGTACGGGCTGCGCCTCGCCGGCGGGCGGCGCCTCGCCTTCCGCAACGTCCCGGGCGGCATAGGGGAGGCGGCAGCGAACGGCCGTACCCTGGCCGGGCTCGGATTGGAGATCGACCTGGCCGTAGTGCAGTTCGACGAACTTCTTCACCAGGGAGAGGCCGAGGCCCGAGCCGCGCCCCTTGCTCGAACTGCCGCGCTCGAACTTCTCGAAGATACGCGTCTGCTCCTCGCGCGGGATGCCGACACCGGTGTCCGTGACCTGCAGGACGAGGTCCGCCCTTTCCTTGCGGGCGGAAAGCGAAACTTCACCGCCCGGCGTGCTGAAGTTTATCGCGTTGTTCAGAAGCTTGAAGAGAACCTGTTTCAGGCGCTGCTTGTCGGCATAGATCGGCGGGGGATTGCCCTGAATATCCATGACGACGGTCAAGTTTTTCTCGTTCGCCTTTTCGCGAACAAGCCGCAGCACTTCTTCCAGCAATGACCGTATCGCCACCTCCTCGCGCCGGATGGGCATCTGGCCGGCTTCGATCAGCGCGAGATCGAGAATGTCGTTGATCAGCGAAAGCAGCACCTGAGAGGAAACGAGAATACCCGCCACGTAATCCTGCTGCCGATCGTTCAGATCGCCGAAGTAGGCGTTTTCCAGAAGCTGGGCGAAGCCGATGATGGTGTTCAAGGGCGTCCGCAACTCGTACGAAACATGGGCGACGAATTCCGACATCAGCTTGTCGGCCGCCAGCAGCGCCTCGTTCCGTTCGCGAAGCGCGTGCTCGACCCGCGTGCTGTCCGTCACGTCCACATAGCGCCAGAGCACGCCGCCGTCCGGCAAGGGCAGGCTGGCAAAATCAATCGCCGTGCCGTCCTGGCGATGAAAGCGTCCGTTTTTCGCGGCGCGTTCGCACGTGCCGGCAACGATCCGCGCCCGCAAGACGGGCCAATCCTCCGGCGCCGCAAAGCGCGCGGACTTGTCGACGATTTCGGAAATATGCGGTTCCCCTTCAAGCTCGTTCGGCGCAAAGCCCCAGATTTGGGCGTAGGTCGGGTTGCTGAGTTTCAGGCGCCCGTCGCTTCCGAACACGGCAACCCCTTCGTAGAGGTTGTCGAGCGATTGCCGCTGTACCTTGATCAGCGTGTTGTAAGAGCGTTCAAGCGCGAGCTTGTCCGTCACGTCCTCGTAGGTGCAAAGCAGCCCCCCGAAAGGATGGGGCGAGACGCTCGAACGCAGCGTGGCGCCATCCGGCAGATGCAAGAGTTCCTCGACCGGGTCGATAAGGGATGTGAAGCGGGCCAGCTGGCCCTTCTTGTAGGCCGGGAAATCCACCGTTTCCGGCAAGCGCCTTCGGGCGCGGAGCGTCTCCAGCACCTCGCCCTGGGTTGGCTCCATCCGCAGCCATTCCTCGTTGAGCCGCCACAGCAGCGCGAAGGCCCGGTTGAAGAATTTAAGCCGCGTGTCCGGCCCGTAGATGGCGATCGCCGTGGCAAGCCCTTCGAGGACCTTTGCCTGGGCGTCGATATGCCGGCCAAGCTCGTCCTGCACGCGATCGACTTCCGTGAAGTCTTGCGCGTAGCCCACCATGCCGGCGGCGGCTGTGAACGGAATCTCGGTGACTTCGAGCAGGCGGCGCACGCCGTCAACGACAAAGTGATGGCTTTCCGATTGCGGCGAGCCGACCCGATGGGCGCGCTTCGCCAAGGCCTGCCCCTGTTCGCCGATGATGCCCTCGGCAAATTCCCGGCCGCGCGCGACCGCCTCCTCGGCGCGCAGGCCGACGACGGAGGCGTACGCCCGGTTGCAAAATTCAAGCTTGAGGTCTGGCCCGCGAAGCCAAACCGGGAACGGCAATTGATCAAGAAGAAACCGAAGCCGCTCGCGGTCTTTCAGAAGTTTCGCGTTGCGCTGGGCGAATTGGGTGAATTGCAGGGCGCGGGCTTCGACCTCGGTTACGTCTTCCAGCCGGACCAGATCGCCGATCGCCTCGCCATCCGCCGATTCAAGCCGCTGTCCGCGCGCCCGCAAGCGACGCGCGTCGTCCGTCGCGAGATCCAGATCGAAACGCCCGGCCCCGGCGCGCAGTTTCGAGACCGCTTTTTGCAATTGCTCGGCCGAGTCGGCTTCGAAGCGCCGAAGCGCCCCCTCGAAACCCGGCCCCGCATCGGTCGCGCCGTCGAAACCAAAGGCGGAAAAATCGCCGAAGGCCGTTTCCTGCGTCTCGCCCGCCCGCCAGAAGAAAAACCCGGCCGACGCCTTTTCTAAAATCGCGTGAAGCTCGGCCATTTCCCGCCGCGCCTTCTCCCCGCGCGCGCCGGCCGCCCGCCGCCTACGCCAGACCGAGCGGAAACCGAGCGGGCCAAGAACCGCAAGACCGACAACGAGGACGGCAAGCCCTTGCAGGAAGGGGTCCGAAAGAGACCCCTCCAGCCCGTTCTCCAGTCCTGCGAACGGGGCGGCGGCAAAGGCGGCGCGACGTTCGGATCCGACGAGACGACGCCTTATCCCCGTTTTCCACATTTTCCACACAACCGAAAGTTTAGGCGCGAACCAGGGCGCGAACAAGCCCGCCGCCGCTGGCGAAGGGTCCCCGCCTAGTAGCGGTAGTGGTCCAGCTTGAAAGGCCCGGCGGGCTTCACGCCAATATATTTGGCCTGCTTTTCCGTAAGCTGCGTGAGTTTCGCCCCAAGCTTCGCGAGGTGGAGCCGGGCAACTTTCTCGTCGAGCCGTTTCGGCAACACATAAACCTTCCGTTCGTAACTCGCGTGGTTTTGCCAGAGCTCGATCTGGGCAAGCACCTGGTTCGAAAAGGAAGCGCTCATCACGAAGCTGGGGTGCCCCGTCGCACAGCCCAGGTTCACGAGGCGTCCCTTGGCCAGCAGGATAAGCCGCTTGCCGTCCGGAAAGACGATTTCGTCCACCTGCGGCTTGACCTCTTCCCACGTGTAATTCCGGAGCGCCTCGACCTGGATTTCGCTGTCGAAATGACCGATGTTGCAAACGATCGCCCGGTCCCGCATCCTCCGCATATGGTCTAGCGTGATGACATCCACGTTGCCGGTCGCGGTGACGAACATGTCACCGATGGACGCAGCCTCGTCCATCGTTGTGACCTCGAACCCTTCCATCGCCGCCTGAAGCGCGCAAATGGGGTCAACCTCCGTCACCAGGACGCGGGCACCCTGGCCGCGCAGCGAGACGGCGCAGCCCTTGCCCACGTCGCCATAGCCGTTCACGACGGCGACCTTACCGGCCAGCATGACGTCGGTCGCCCGTTTGATGCCGTCGATCAAACTCTCGCGGCAGCCGTATAAATTGTCGAATTTCGACTTCGTGACCGAATCGTTCACGTTGATGGCAGGCGCCCGCAAGCGCCCTTCCGCTTCCATCTCGCGCAGGCGAAGCACGCCGGTCGTCGTCTCCTCGGAGATGCCCTTGACGTCCTTCATCAGTTCCGGGAAGCGGTCGTGCATGACGCGGGTCAAATCCCCGCCGTCGTCCAAAAGCAGATTCGGTTGCCAGTCCTTCGCGCCATGAATCGTCTGCTCAACGCACCAGTCGTATTCTTCTTCCGTCTCGCCCTTCCAGGCAAAAACCGGCACGCGGGCGTCCCGGGCGACGGCGGCGGCGGCGTGATCCTGCGTCGAGAAGATGTTGCACGAGCTCCACCGCACCGTGGCGCCCAGCTTGAGCAGGGTTTCGATGAGGACAGCCGTCTGGATCGTCATGTGGAGGCAGCCGGCGATGCGCGCGCCCTTGAGCGGCTGCGCTTGGCCATATTCCTCGCGGAGCGCCATCAGCCCCGGCATCTCCGTCTCGGCGATCGCGATCTCCCGCCGTCCCCAGTCGGCGAGGGCGATATCCTTGACCTTGAAGTCCGTGAAAGAAGTCATGCGCTGCGCCTACCCCGCCCGGTTTTCCGAAAGCTTTGCCCGAAGGGGCCCGAAGGCCCCGGAAAGAAGTCCCGACATAGCAGGATTTTCGCGCCGCGATCAAGCCGCGAAACGCCCGCCCTGGCCTTTAGTCTTCGCCGAACCGGTCGCGCACCAGCGTGCAGAGAGCGTCCATGGCCGCTTCCGCTACGCGACCCGTGGCCCGAATCTCGATCATCGTGCCGCGGCTGGCCGCCAGGGTCAGAAGGCCCATGATCGAAAGCCCCGAAACGATGACACCGCGGCGGGCGACGACGATCTCGGCATCAAACGAGGACGCGCAACGAACGAATTTCGCCGACGCCTGGGCGTGCAGCCCGCGCGCGTTCCGGATCTTGACTCGTCGGCGAAGGAAAGTCGCCGCTTGCTTGCGCCGCACCACGGACATCTCCCGTTACGTCTTTACTTTTTCTTCTTCGGCCAGCAACCGCGAGGCCACATGGATGTATTTGCGCCCCGCGTCTTGTGCCGCCGCCGCCGCCGTTACGATGTCGGTGCCTTCACGCAGGCTCGCAAGCTTGATCAGCATCGGCAGGTTCAACCCGGCAATCACCTCGGCCTTCGCGCGCTCCATGACCGAGATCGCCAGATTCGACGGCGTGCCTCCGAACATATCCGTCAAAACGATGACGCCATCCCCGTCGTCGACTTCCGAAATGCGGTCCAGAATTTCCTGCCGGCGCTTCTCAACGGCGTCGCCGGGATCGATGCACACGGTCCGGATATGACGCTGCGGTCCGACGATATGCTTAAGCGCCCGGACAAATTCCTCCGCAAGACGGCCGTGGGTTACGAGCACGAGTCCGATCATCCGGTTCTCTTAGGCGGGTTTTTCAGGCAAGGCTTCGAGATCGCGATGGCGGAGAAAGGCCCGTTGCCCTTCGCCCGCCAGCCAGCCCTGCAGCTTTTCGGAGACAAAGACCGAACGGTGCCGACCGCCCGTGCAGCCGAGGGCGATCGTCAGGTAGTTCTTGCCTTCTTTCTCAAAACGCGGAAGCAGCAGGCGAAGCATGGCCGTCAGGCTGTCGAAAAAGGGGGCAAAATCGGGGTCCGCCTCGATGTATTCGCAAACCTCCCTATCACGGCCGGTCAAAGGCCGCAACGCCGGGACATAGTGCGGGTTGGCAAGAAAACGGACATCGAAGACGAGGTCCGCCTCGCGGGGAAGGCCGTTCGTATAGGCGAAGGAGGTGAGAAAAAGCAGAAGCTCGGCCGCTTCCTCCTTGGCGAAGATTTCCTTCAGGCGCCGCCGAAGCTCCCAAGGGGTAAGCCGCGTCGTGTCGAAGACGAGGTTGGCGCGGTCGCGAAGGGGCGCCAGCAAACGCCGTTCATGGGCGATGCCGTCCAGCACCGGCCGGTCGCCGGCGGCCGGATGACGGCGGCGGGTTTCTGTGTAGCGGCGCACCAAGACCTCGTCGTCGCAGTCCAGAAACAGAAGCTTGAGATCCAAACCCTCAAGCTCTTCGAGCGAGGCGACCGCCTCCAACAGGTCCTTGACACCGAAATCGCGGGTGCGAACATCAATTCCGATGGCAAGCGGCCGGGCCGAACCGTCCGGCGCGTGCAGAAGCCTCTGAAGAAAGGAAATCGGCAGGTTGTCGATCGCCTCGAAGCCGACATCCTCGAGCGCCCGCAGCGAGGTCGTGTGCCCCGCCCCGGAAAGCCCGGTCACCAGAAGCACCCGGCGCACAGCAGGCAAAGCGGTTTGCCGCGCGTTTTCCATCAGGCCGCAAGCTCCCCGGCGGCAAGGGCGGCAGCCGCGCGGCGCAGCTTCGCCGTCGCCGACACCTCGAAGGGATAAAGCAACATCCGCGGCACGCGAACCCCGAGATAGGTGCAATGCGCGACTTCCGGCAACCGCTCGACGGCCGCAGGCGCGACGAGATCAACCGCGAGGACAAGCGGCGAGGGTTCGGCAAACGGCACCTTCACGATGCCAAGCCCGCGGATCTCCAGGAGGCCGGCGATCGCCGGCGGCGCCGAGGCCAGCAGCCGCCCCTTCCGGGCCGCAAGCCGCGTCTGGTCGTCGGCTATAAGGCAGGCGCCTTCCTCGATCAGGCGAAGGGCGAGATCGGATTTGCCGGCGCCGGAAGGCCCGCGCAGGAGAAACGCCTTTCCTTCCCACGCGAGGGAAGTGCCATATACTTGAATCATGCTGCGCTTTTTCCTCGCCGAAGCCGGGACACCGAGCCAGAAAAGGCTCGCGAGTCGATCGGCACCTTGACTGGGTTGCTTGACTGTCGAGTCTACTCCATCTCCTCGGATAACGGCCCGGCGGTTCCGGGGTTCAGAACCGGTACGACGAGCTCGACCTCGGTCGCCTTGGCGAAACGCAGCCGCAAGGTGAGGGTCTCGCCCTCCCGAAGCGGGCTTTTCAGCCCCATCAGCATGAGGTGCATGGCGCCGGGTTCGAGGCGTACTTCTTGACCCGCCGGCAGCGAAATGGCGTCCAGCGCCACCATACGATGGGTATCGCCTTTCATTTCCTGGCCATGGGGCATTGCCCTGTCAGCCCGCATCGTCTCGACGCTTATCAGGCGGTCATCCCCCGGGCCGCTGTTCCGGATGCTCAGATAGACCGCGCCTGTCGTCGCCCCTTCCGCGCTGGCCCGCGCCCAGGCGTCCGATATCAGCAAGCGGGACTCCCCGCCGTCGCCGCAAGCGGCGACAACCGTAAGAAGTAGCCCAACCAAGGCCAGGGCAAAGCCCCGCGTCGAACGTGTCATGGCAAGATCTTTTCCGTGGCAAGTCTTGAAATCGACCGCCATCTAGCCACAGCCGCCCGGCCCGGAAAAGGCCTTTGGAAAGCGCCAAAGGGCAGCCCGCCACCACCAATAGAAAAGCCGCGGAAAAGGCTGAGATTTACTTCTTTTGTCCAATTGATTCGGCAGTCCGATTTCGGCATGATAGGAGAAAGCTGATTGGGGGGTCGTTCGCCACAGACCTCCCAAAAGTCCCATCGAAACGTCCTGCCCAAGGGGAAAAATGTTGCAGCAGACCAGCCCTGTACGAAGCAGCCATGGGCTTGAACGCCATGGCATCCGCAATCTTTCCCACATTCATTGGAACTACGCCACGCCCACGCTTTGCGAGGAAGCGATCCGGCGCGGCGAGGGTACCCTGGTCCATGGCGGCCCGCTTGCCGTCCATACCGGAGTCCATACCGGACGGGCGCCGAACGACAAATTCTTCACGCAGGAGCCAGGCAACCAGGCCAACATCAACTGGGGAGCCGTCAATCGCCCGATCTCGCTGGCGCAGTTCGACGGCATCTACAAGCGTCTGCTTGGCCATTTCGAAAGCCGGGAGGTCTTCGTTCAGGACTGCTACGGCGGCGGCGATCCAGCGTTCCAACTGCACGTCCGCGTGGTAACGGAAACGGCCTGGCATAGCCTGTTCGCCCGCAACATGTTCATTCGGCCGACCGGCGACGAGCTGCGGGATTTCGTCCCCCAGTTCACGATCCTGCACGCGCCTTCCTTTCGGGCGATTCCGGAAGTGGACGGCACGAACTCGGACGTCTTTATCGTCATCGATTTCTCGAAGCGGCTGGTCCTCATCGGCGGCACGTCTTACGCCGGCGAGATCAAGAAATCCGTCTTCAGCATTCTGAACTACCTGCTGCCGGAACGCGGCGTGCTGCCGATGCACTGCTCGGCCAACATGGGACCGGGCGGCGATACCGCGATCTTCTTCGGCCTTTCGGGTACCGGCAAGACGACGCTCTCGGCCGACCCGAAGCGGACTCTCATCGGCGACGACGAGCACGGCTGGAGCGACAACGGCGTCTTCAATTTCGAAGGCGGCTGCTACGCGAAGGTGATTCGGCTCAGCCCGACGGCGGAACCGGAAATTTTCGCTACGACGCGGCGCTTCGGTACGATCCTTGAGAACGTCGTCTATGACGAAGGAAGCCGGATACTCGACTTAGACGACGCCAGGCTCACGGAAAACACGCGCGCCTCCTACCCGATCGACTTCATCCCGAACGCCAGCAAGGACGGCGCCGGCGGCCATCCAAAAACGATTATCATGCTGACGGCCGACGCTTTCGGCGTGCTGCCCCCGATCAGCCGGCTTTCGCCGGAGCAGGCGATGTACCACTTTCTCTCCGGCTATACGGCGCGCGTCGCCGGCACCGAGAAGGGCTTGGGCAGCGAACCGCAAGCCACTTTCTCGACCTGCTTCGGCGCACCCTTCATGCCGCGCCATCCGACGGTTTACGCCAAGCTTCTGCGCGACAAGATCGCCAAGCACAAGGTGGACTGCTGGCTCGTGAACACCGGCTGGAGCGGTGGTGCCTACGGCACGGGCGAGCGCATGAAGATCGGCCACACCCGAGCGATGGTGCACGCCGCCCTCGACGGGAGGCTGGCGAAGGCAGCCTCGCGGAAGGACCCGCACTTTGGTCTGCACATCCCGGAGAGCTGCCCGAACGTGCCGGACGAGGTGTTGAATCCGCGGCATACCTGGGCCGACAAGAAAGCCTATGACCTCGCGGCGCGGAATTTGACGCAGCGGTTCGAAAAGAATTTCAAACAATTCGAAAATCACGTGGACGAAAAAGTGAAAGCCGCCTCCATTCGCGCGGCTTGAAAAAAAACCTTCGGATCTTCGGGGAGGAGACACCGAAACCGGCCCCCGCCAAGGGGCCGGTTTTTTTTGGCTCAGTGGGCGTCCGCCCAGTTCATGGCTGCGTTCGTTTCGACGACGAGAGGAACGCTCAAGGAAACGGCGGGGGATGCGGCCTCCGCCATGAGGCGGCTGACGAGCGCCTCCGTTTCCTTTGCTTCCCCGGCCGGCACCTCGAAGACGAGTTCGTCGTGCACCTGCAACAGCAGGCGCGCCGCAAGCTTCGCCTGCCGGAGCGCCGGGCCCACGCGAAGCATGGCGCGCTTGATGATATCGGCGGCGGCCCCTTGCAGCGGCGCGTTGATCGCGGCGCGCTCGGAGAAATTGCGGCGCGCCGGGTTTTTATCCTGGATGCCGGGGACGAAGCAGCGCCGCCCGAACAGCGTCGTGACGAAGCCGTGCTCGCGTGCGAAGGCCTTGGTTTTTTCCATATAGGCCTTGATGCCTGGGTAGCGCTCGAAATAAGCGTCGATGTACGCCGCCGCTTCCTTTTGCGAAATACCGAGCTGGCGGGCAAGCCCGAACGGGCTGATCCCGTAGATGATTCCGAAATTGATTGCCTTCGCCTTCCGGCGCACCGTCGGGTCCATGCCCTTGACCGGCACGCCAAAGACCTGGGAGGCGGTGAGCGCGTGGATGTCGATCCCGGCATGGAACGCCTCGCGCAGGGTTCCGACGTCGGCTACTTCGGCCAGCAGGCGAAGTTCGATCTGCGAATAGTCGGCGGAAAGCAGGCAAAAACCCTTCTCGGCGACGAAAGCCCGGCGGATCTTGCGGCCGTCCTCCGTGCGGATGGGAATGTTCTGCAAATTAGGGTCCGAGGAGGCAAGCCTTCCCGTCGAGGTCGCCGCCATCGCATAGGACGTATGCACACGGCCGGTTTCGGGATGGATTTGCTGTATGAGCGCATCCGTATAGGTGCTTTTCAGCTTCGCGATCTGCCGCCAGTCGAGGACGCGGGCTGGCAACGCATGGCCTTCGGCCGCCAGTTCTTCGAGCACGCTCGCGTCCGTGCCGTAGGCGCCGGCCTTTCCCCTCCGGCCGCCGTCCAGGCCCATCTCGTCGAACAAGATTTCGCCCAGCTGCTTCGGCGAGGCGACGTTGAAAGGACGGCCCGCGGCCTTGTGGATCTCGGTCTCGAGCGTCGCCATCCGGCCGGCGAATTCCGCGCTCAGCTTGCGAAGTCCCGCCTTGTCCACGCGAATGCCGGCCGCTTCCATCTCGACGAGGACGGGAACCAGCGGCCGTTCGATCGTCTCATAGACGCGCGTCATGTGGTCCTGGGCAAGGCGGGGCTTCAAAAGCCGATACAGCCTGCCCGTCACGTCGGCGTCCTCGGCCGCGTAGTCGCAGGCCTTTTGCAGCGGAACCTGATCGAAGCGAAGCCGGTTCTTGCCGCTGCCGGCGACGTCTTTGTAGGTGATCGTCTCGATGCCGAGATGAAGCCTGGCAAGCTCGTCCATGCCGTGCCCGTGCAGGCCCCCTTCAAGGGCATAAGAGAGGAGCATCGTATCGTCGAAGGGAAAAATCGAAATCCCGTAGCGGCGGATAACCAGCATGTCGTACTTCAGATTCTGGCCGACCTTGAGGACGCTCGGGTTTTCCAGCAGGGGCTTTAAAAGCTTCAACGCCGCGTCGAAGGCGATCTGCGGCATCCCCTCGCCGGCCTCGCCGGCCAGCGCGAGCGTGCCGTCCTGGGTTTGCCGATGCGAAAGCGGCACGTAGCAGGCCTTCCCCGGCGTCACGGACAGGGAGAAACCGACAAGCTCGGCCTGGGTGGCGTCCAGGCTCGTCGTTTCCGTATCAAAGGCGACGCTACCCGCCTCCTCGGCTGCCGCGATCCAGGCCTTCAGGCGCCCGACCGATTGCACGAGCTCGTAGTCGCGGTCCTTGGCGGACGCCTTGAGCTCCGCGGCGGCTTCCGCCTGCGGCGCACCGCCCGGCATACTGCCTTCGACCCGGGCGACCAGGGTGCGGAAACCCTGCGCCTTAAGGAAGGCAAGAAGCCGCCCCGCATCCGGCTTTCTCACCTTGAAGGATGCGAGCGGGACCGGCATCTCAACGTCGTCGCGGAGCGCCACCAGCTTGCGGGAAACGCGGGCAAGCTCGGCGTTTTCCCGCAACCGCTCGCGGCGCTTTGGCTGCGGGATCTCGTCCGCGTGCCGGAGCAGGTTCTCAAGATCCCCGTATTGCCGGACGAGCTCAGCCGCCGTCTTGACGCCGATGCCGGGAACGCCGGGAATGTTATCGGTCGAATCGCCGGCCAGGGCCTGCACCTCGACGACCTGCTCGGGGCCGACACCGAATTTTTCCTCCACCTCCTTAGGTCCGATCCTGCGATTCCGCATGGCGTCGAACATCGTGACCGGGCCGCCGACAAGCTGCATCAAGTCCTTGTCGGAGGAAACGATTGTCACCTCCGCGCCCTCGCGCGCGGCGGCGCGCGCGTAGGTCGCGATCAGATCGTCCGCCTCGAAGCCCTTCAGCTCGACCGCGGACACGGCAAAGGCTTCCGTCGCCTCGCGCACCAGCGCGAACTGGGGGATCAGGTCCTCCGGCGTCTCGGGCCGGTTGGCCTTGTAGGCAGGGTAGATCGCGTTCCGGAAACTCACCCGGTCCGAATCGAAGACGACGGCGATGTGGTCGGCATCCGTTTCGTTCAGAAGCTTCATCAGCATCTGCGTGAAGCCGAAGACGGCGCCGACCGGCGTGCCGTCGGGGCGGGTCAGGGAAGGAAGGGCATGGTAGGCGCGAAAAATAAAGCCGGAGCCGTCAACAAGGAAGACGTGCTTGGGCTTCGCGCTCAAGGTTCAATGCTTTCCGGAGCACTTTCCTTGAGGACGAAGCGGCGGCTGCAATAGGGGCAAACGACCTCGCCCCTTTCTTCCATGTCCAGGAAAACGCGGGGATGCCCCGCCCCGCCGCCGCCGTCGCAAGCAACGATCGGGTGGCCCGCCAACACCGTATCCGCTTCCATGTTTTTGGTCTTTCCTTGATCCCGCAAATGATTCGACGGATGATACCGATTGGAAGCGGACAATCAACCGCCAGCCCCTTAAGCTTTAGCACATGAACGAAACAACTCCAGGGAAAGCGGCGCCCGGGCTTTCCGAAAACGCCATCGAAATCCGGGGGTTGCGGAAGGTCTATGGAGAAGGCGCCGGGCTGGGCGGCGTACTGGCGCTTGAGAACTTCGACCTTGAGATTCCCCGCGGCGTCTTCTTCGGGCTTTTAGGGCCGAACGGCGCCGGGAAGTCTACCCTCATCAACGTCCTGGCCGGGTTGACGGTAAAGACGGCCGGCCAGGTTCGCGTCTGGGGCCATGACCTCGACCGGGAACCGAGGCTCGCCCGCGCCGCGATCGGCGTCGTGCCGCAGGAACTCAACCTCGATCCCTTTTTCACGCCGAGGGAGGCGCTGGAAATGCAGGCGGGGTTCTACGGGGTTCCGAAGAAGGCGCGCCGGACGGACGCGATTCTCCGCGCGCTCCGGCTTTCGGACAAAGCCGACGCCTACGCCCGCAGTCTTTCCGGCGGCATGCGGCGGCGGCTGCTCATCGCGAAGGCGATGGTCCACGACCCGCCGATCCTGGTGCTGGACGAGCCGACGGCGGGCGTCGACGTCGAACTTCGCCAGCAGATCTGGGAGCTTCTCCGTGAGCTGAAGGCGGAAGGCACGACGGTCCTGCTCACGACGCATTACCTGGAAGAAGCCGAGCGGCTTTGCGAACGGATCGCCATCCTCGATCACGGACGGCTCGTCGCTTGCGACAGCACGGAAGCGCTGCTTCGCCGGATGGACCAGCGGGAGATCGTCGTAACAGTGGCCGAAGACCTGCACGCGGTGCCGGCGGCTCTCGGGCGCTTCCGGGTGAGTTTCCAGCCGCCGCGCTGCCTGCGCTTTGGCTTCCGAACAAGCGAGACCGGCATCGTTGAAATCCTCAAGGCCGTGCACGACGCGGGTTTAAACCTGACCGACCTTTCGACGCGGGAAAGCGACCTCGAGGATCTTTTCCTGCAACTCACGCAAAGCCCCGCGGCGCGGCGGGAAGAAAGGCCGGGTCGGTGAGCCGGCTCTTTTTTGCCTTTCTTCTTCTGCTCCCGCTTTCCGCCTGCGCACCGCTCAGCCTTGGCGCCGGGCCGGCCGCCGTCGAGCCAAGGCTTTTCGAAGACCGCATCCGCATGGCGGACGGCGCCGAGCTGCCGCTCGCGCGTTTCCTGCCCGAGGAAAAACCGCAGGCGATTCTCCTGAGCCTGCACGGTTTCAACGATTACCGGCTTACCTTCGAGGCGCCGGCCCGCACCCTGGCCCGGCACGGCATCGCAGTCTACGCCTACGACCAGCGTGGCTTCGGCCAGGCGCCCAACCGCGGCCTGTGGCCGGGGGAGAAAACCCTGACCGGGGATGCGCGAACCGCGGCTGCACTCCTGCGCGAAGCCTACCCGGAAACCCCGCTTTATCTTTTGGGCGAAAGCATGGGGGGTGCCGTCCTGCTCGCCGCGCTTGCCGAAGCCCCGCTTGAAGCCGACGGCATCGTGCTGACATCCCCCGCCCTTCGCGCGCGGAAGACGATGCGCTTCTACGAACCCGCCCTTCTCTGGCTTGCCGCCCACACGCTGCCATGGGCGAAGCTTTCGAGCCGCGGTCTGGATATCCCGCCTTCCGATAACATCGAGATGCTGAAGGCCCTCGGCCGCGATCCCAACGTCATCAAGAAAAGCCGGGTGGACGCGCTGTGGGGGCTTGTGAACCTGATGGACGACGCGCTTGCCGCCGTCGACCGGCTCAAGGGGCCGGCGCTGATTCTCTATGGCGAGAAGGACGAAATCGTGCCGAAGGACGCCTTCCGGGTGATGGTCGCGCAGCTGCCACGGCCGCGGCCGAACGACGTGCGGATCGCGGTTTACGAGAAAGGTTACCACTTGCTGCTGCGCGATTTGCAGGCCAAGACCGTGCTGGAAGACCTCGCCAGTTGGATATTGGCAGAGGAAACCCCGCTGCCCTCCGGCGCCGAGGAGGTGGCCCGGGCCTGGCTCCTGACGGAGAGAGAGAGGGCGGATCGGTTTGCAGCCGCCTCCCCTTTGGAGTAGGTTTTCCACCTTCGCGAATGCACCCGTAGCTCAGCTGGATAGAGCGCTGCCCTCCGAAGGCAGAGGTCGTGAGTTCGAATCTCGCCGGGTGCGCCAGCTACCTTGTTGATAAACAAGAATTATTATATTTCCAACTTCAATGGGCCCGGTGCATTGGTTGGCCGGAGCACCCCATGGGGCACGGCAGTAACCATAGCGGTCTCGATGGAAAGCGAAGGCTTCCGTCTTGTTACCAGCGGTCGCCGTTATTCGGACGGCCTTCGGTAGGCGGACGGGTTGCCAGACCGTGGTTGCGATGCATCAACGCACGGTAATTTTTCCTTCCATGCCCACTTCGGCGTGGCCCGGGTAGTTGCAGGCGAATTCGAAAACGCCTGGCTTCGTGAATTGCCAGACCAAGGTCTTTGTCTCGCCGGGCTCGGAGTCGACGGAATTACCGTGCATCTTGTGTTCCGGCATCTTGGCATCCATTTCGGCGTGACTCACGCCGGTCATCTCGGCCATCATCTTCCGGTGCGTTTGCTGCATCGCCGCGTCGCCAATCGTTATCTCGTGATTTTGTTCGCCTTTGTTGACGAGCACGAACTTCACGGTCTCGCCCATCTTGAAGGTGAGCTCTTGGGTGCTGAAAGCGATCTCGGTCGCCTCTAACGTCACGGTCCGGGTGACCTTCTTGGGATCGCCGGGTCGGCCGAAGGCCACCTCCTCGGCTATTTTGTGATCACCCCTGGCCAGCGCCGCGCCGGAAACGGAAAGCATCGCCATGGCGGCAAAAACGAAAAACCTCTTGTTCATGCTGCAATCTCCACAAGTCTTTTGGTCAAAGCCAGAATCGAAGTCCAAGCCGAACCGTGAACTCTTCCGGGTCCTCGCCCGCCGCACGGATACGACTCGCCGTTTCGCCAACCGCGCGCGCATAATTCACGTCGACGTAGGGTGCAAATTCTCGAAGGATCTCGTAGCGAAATTGAAGCCCAACCTCAATGTCGGACAGCCCTGCCCCAACATGACGGTCCGGCACGTCTTGCGCGTAAAGATTCAATTCAATATGTGGCTCGGCAATAAACCTTTGCGTGATCAAGAGATCGATGGCCTGCACGATCCGCGCGCTCACGTCACCCTTGTCGCTTACAAAGGCATGCGCGCTTGTTTCGAAGAAGTACTTCGCCAGTCCTTCGATACCGATGACCGCATAGGTTACGGTTGTTGGCTCGAAATCCTGGCGAATGCCCGCCTGCACATCCCAGAAGGCGGCGATGTTGCGGCTATACATCCCCCAAAGTTCGGCCTGTTCGGTCTTGCCGCCGAGGGTTTCGCCCTCGGATCGGAACCAGGCCTTGTCCCGGTCGCCGCCGATCCAGCCGGAGGCGTCCCACGCGAAGAGATCCTTGCCATCGCTCTTCGACCAGTCGACCTCGGCGCGAACCAGGTGAAAGACCTGGCCGCCATGTTCCCCATCCATGGCTAGGGCGGGAACGGCCGAGAGGATGAACGCGGCGGCGGCGATCTCAAGGATAGGGCGCCGGGTCATTGCGACACCTCGGCGGTCATGCGCGCGACGACGGCTTTCGTCATCATCCCGGCGCTCATATGATAGAGCAAGTGGCAATGGAAGGCCCATTCGCCGATTTCGTCCGCCGTCAGCAGCACGGAATAGCTCTGTCCCGGCGCCACGTTGACGACGTGCTTGTTCGGCAGGCGCCCCGCGGGCTGACCGTTGACCAACTGCACGAACATGCCGTGTAGGTGCATGGGATGCGCCATCATCGTTTCATTGACGAAGGTAAGCTTCACGCGTTCGCCATATTGGAGTTGGATGGGTTCGGCGTCTTCGAATTTCCGGCCGTTGATCGTCCAGATGAAACGCTCCATGTTGCCGCCAAGACGCACGCGGATCTCGCGGCCTGGCTCGCGCGTGTCTTTCTGCAGCGTGAGCGATTTTAAGTCGCTGTAAGAAAGCGCCTTCATGCCTTTCGGGGTCGACGCATCCGCCCAGCCGCGCGGCTCTCTTGTCTCTTCCTTCGATAAGCCCATGGGCGCCTGGTCCATGCCGGCCATGTCGCCATGGTCCATCCCCTGCATGCCGCGCGTCGAGCCCTGATCCATGTCGCCATGCGCCATCCCCATATCGGCCATGGTGAGGAGCGTGCGCGGCCGGCGTTCGGGGATGTCGCCGGTCATGCCGTCGCGCGGGGCGAGCGTGCCGCGTGCGTAGCCGCTGCGATCGACGGATTCGGCGAAGATCGTGTAGGCCTTGTCGTCCTTTGGAGTGACGATGACGTCGTAAGTCTCGGCAACGGCAATGCGGAATTCGTCAACGGGCACGGGCTGGACATTTTGACCGTCCGCCTGGATCACGATCATCTTCAATCCCGGAATGCGCAGGTCGTAATAGGTCATCGCCGATGCATTGATAAAACGCAGGCGTATCCGTTCTCCCGGCTTGAAGAAGCCGGTCCAATTCGCCTCCGGGGATTTGCCGTTGACGAGAAAAGTGTAGCCCGAGGCGACATCGGCAAGATCGGTGGGGTCCATGCGCATTTGGCCCCAATCGAGTCGATCGCGGATGCTCGTCCAGAGGCCGTCTCGCCGGGCGTCGCGGAAAAAGTCGACGATCGTCCGCTTGCTATAGTTGTAGTAGCCCGAATCGGCCTTGAGGTTAGCCAGGATCTGGTCCGGATCGTCGGCCGGAAAATCCGAGAGCACCACGATATAGTCGCGGTCGACCTTCACGATATCCGCTTTGGCGGGCTCGATGACGATCGAGCCATAGAGGCCGGCCTGCTCCTGCGTTCCGGAATGGGAGTGGTACCAGTAGGTGCCGCTTTGGCGGACGGTGAATCGGTAAGTGAAAGTCTCGCCGGACAAGATCCCGGGAAAGCCGCCGAGGCCAGGAACGCCGTCCATCTCCGGCGAGATCAGGAATCCGTGCCAATGGATCGACGCCGTCTCGCCGAGGCGGTTCGTCACGCGGACCGTTACCGGCTCGCCTTCCCTGAAGCGAAGGGTTGGCGCGGGCAATTCCCCATTGATGGTCAGCGCCTTGACCGGCTTTCCGGTGACATTGACCTCGGTCCTGTCGATGACAAGGTCGTATTCTCCGGCCCGCACCGGACCGCCCACCCCAAGGGCGATGAACAGGCCGGCCAGAAGCGCGATATTTAAGCGGTTGAACGCATACGACACGTCTCATCTCCTCGAAAGCGCCATCGTTACGGCAGCCGAAATGGCAGCCGATCGCATCACGTCGAGGAAGATGCTTAGATCAGGAGACGGCCGGTGCGCGCAAAAACAGCGGCATAAGAAGGCGAGCCACGCGCTGCGGCGCCGAAATTCGGGCTGCGCAAATTATGTCCTGACGCCGTGTAGGCGAGGAGAGCCAGAGGCCAGCGGACGACGAGGGCTTTGGCTGTCGGCGCCGGGGCGGGCGAGACCGACTGCAAGTTGACGAGAGTCCGTACATCCGAGACGACACAGTCTTGGCCGCCCGACCCATTGTCCTGGTGATGGGCCGGACCGGATCCGTGCGTTTCAGCGGCAGCCGCGCTCTTGACGCCCACGAACGCATCGAGGCCCGGCACGCAGTGCACGACGGCGGCGTTCAAAAGAACGCTCGCGAGAAACAGGCCCAGCACTATGATCGTTCGGTTGCGCATCATGCCCCGATGCTTGCCGCCTTCGGAAATGGCAGAGGAAAAGTAGTGGTATCTTAAGACCAGTCTGATTGCAGGACAAGGCTTGGCATTTGAACTTTCTATGCCATGCGCCCACGGAATGGCGGCTAGAAATTCAAACTGGCCCACTACCGTCCTTCAAGCACCCTTAACCGCCGCCGAAAATCCTGTTAACGTGAAGATGGTTGGCCGCGTTTCCGGTTCATGCTCGGCGAAACGCCGCGGCGGCCAACACCATCCCTGCAATAAAGGCCTGTCGTAAAGGCCCGCCGTAAAGGAAAGGAGAGACCGCTCATGACCCGCCGCGACGTCGTGCTCTGCAGCCCAGTCCGAACCGCCATCGGCACCTACAACGGTTCCCTCAAGGCGATACCTGCCACCGAGCTCGGCGCCACCGTCCTGCGCGAGACGCTGAAACGCGCCAAGCTCGACCCGGCCAAGCTCGACGCCGTGATCTTCGGCAACGTCCTCCAGGCCGGCAACAAGATGAACCCGGCGCGGCAGGCGGCAATGCATGGCGGCGTACCGATCGGCGTGCCGGCGATGACCGTCAACCGGGTCTGCGGCTCGGGCGCCCAGGCGATTGCCTCGGCCGCCCAGGAAGTCTGGCTGGGGTTTGCCGACGCCGCCATCGCTGGCGGCATAGAGAACATGGACGCCGCTCCCTATCTAATGGGCGGCGGGCGGTGGGGCTACCGCATGGGCGACGCCGAAATCTATGACTCGATGCTGCGCGACGGCCTGAACGACGCTTTCTCCGGCAAACATTCGGGCTGGCACACCGAAGATCTGGCCCAGAAGTACCAGATCAACCGCGCGGAGCAGGACCGCTGGGCCGAACGCTCGCAGAAACGCTTCGCGGCGGCGCAGGCCGCCGGCAAGTTCGACGCCGAGATCGTCGCCGTCGAAATCAAGGGCCGGAAGGGGCCGGAGCCCTTTGCCAAGGACGAGCACAACCGCCCCGACACCACCTTCGAATCCCTTGCCAAACTCAAACCCGCCTTTCGCCCGGACGGCACCATCACGGCCGGTAGCGCGCCCGGGCTCAACACCGGCGCGGCGTGCCTGATCGTGGCGGAGCGGGGGTTTGCCGATACGCACGGGCTCGACCCGGCGGCGCGTCTCGTAAGCTATGGCGTCGGCGCCGTCGAGCCGGGCCTGTTCGGGATGGGGCCGGTGCCGGCCGTGCACCAGGTTCTCGACCGCGCTGGCTGGACCATGGGCGATATCGAGCGCATCGAGATCAACGAAGCCTTCGCGGCGATCGCGGTTGCGGTTTATCGCGAGCTCGGCCTTGCCGAGGACATCGTCAACGTCGAGGGCGGCGCCATCGCGCACGGGCACCCGATCGGCGCGACGGGCGCGGTCTTAACGACCCGCCTTCTGCACGCGATGCGCCGCGATGGGATAAGGCGCGGTGTCGTCACCCTCTGCATCGGCGGCGGCCAGGGCATCGCCCTGGCGCTGGAGGCAATCTAGTTTCCTCGAAGCGGCGGCGGAACGTCGCCGGCTAGCCTTGCCGGAATTTGGCGTCGTAGGGTGCGCCATGCTTTCCTACCGACACGGCTTTCATGCCGGAAATCACGCCGACGTGCTGAAGCACGCCATTTTCGTTTTCCTCGCCCGCCACCTGCAGCGAAAGGCGGGTGGCGTGCTTTTCCTCGACACCCACGCCGGCGCCGGCCTGTACGATTTGCGC
The DNA here is from genome assembly GCA_040752895.1 of Pseudomonadota bacterium. NCBI lineage: Bacteria > Pseudomonadati > Pseudomonadota > Pseudomonadota bacterium. The sequence goes on along the minus strand of JBFMHN010000002.1, from coordinate 466,500 downwards.
GCGGCGGCGGCGGAAAAGACCGGCGAATTCCGGGAAGGGATCGCCCGGGTCCTGCCCCGAAAGGCGACCGCGCCGGCGCTTTTGCGCGACTACCTTGCCCTGGTCGAGGCCTGGAATCCATCCGCCGCGCCGACCACCTATCCGGGTTCGCCGGCGCTGGCCGCGGCGTTCCGGCGGCCGCAGGATCGCGTCGTCCTTTTCGAACTTCACCCGACGGATTTCCAGTGCCTCGCCGACCACACGCGCCGGGAGAAACGCCTCGCCATCCACCACGCCGACGGCCTCAAGGGCTTGCTCGCCCATGTGCCGCCGATCGAGCGGCGCGGCCTTTTCCTCATCGACCCAAGCTACGAGATCAAGGACGATTACGAAGACGTCGTCGCCACGCTGATCAAGGCATGGCGAAAGTTTGCGACCGGCGTTTACGCGCTCTGGTACCCGGTGATCGAGCGCCGCCGCGTTCACGAAATGGAAACGGCCCTTCGGAAAAGCGGAGCCCGGAAGATTTATCGCGTCGAGTTCTGCGTGGCGCCGGACACCAGGGGACACGGCATGACCGGCAGCGGCCTCTTCATCCTAAATCCGCCCTTCACGCTGGCCCCGGCCGTCGCGGGCGCCCTGCCCTGGCTGGCCGAAACCCTGGGCGCCAAGGGGCCGGTACGGGCGGATTGGCTGGTCCCCGAATAATCGCTCGGGACTCACTCGAAGCGTTCGCATTCCCGCGAAGCGGCGCCCCAGAAGTCCTCGCACTGCGCCTTCGTCATCGGCCCCTTATCCTTGATCTTCGCAGCGACGAAGGCGGCGACCCGGGCGATCTCTTCTTCATTCAAGCGCTTGGCAGGCGAGGGCGGCTTGTCTTCGCCCAGGTCCTGCAACGTCATCCCATAGCAGTCGTACCCCTTGTAAGCCCGGCGATGGAAAGCGGGCATGCCGGTGCTGGGCCGCCCGCAGGCGACGACTTCGACAATTTGTTCCAGGTTGAGTATCGTATCGCGAAGCGAAAGCGCCGCCCCGCCATAGCCGCCGCCGCCATCGCCATGCCATTTGTGGCAGCCGATGCAATTCGCTTCCTTGTAAACCTCCTTGCCGCGGGCAATCTCGGCATCCTCTGCGACCATTGCCGCGGGCTCGGGTGCTGGCGCCGAAGACCCGACGGCGGCTTCCACCAGGTCGGGGGATGCTGTCTCGACCGCGACCGGCGTCGAGTTCGCCGGTGATGGCCGGTTGCCAAACCAAAGGGCGCTAAGCACGCCGCATGCCAGAAGAACGGCGAGGAGATTGGGCAGGAGGGTTTTGCGGTTCATCGGCAAACGTTATTTCAAGGCGACGCAACGGGGGAAGGAAAAGTATAGCAGGTCTGCGTTCAGAGAAAAGGATGCCCCACCCTTTGCGGTGGCGCATCCTTCCTCCCTGAACGCTGCAAGATTTTAGGGCAAGGCGAAGATATAGAGCGTGGCGCCGTGTTTTATCTTTTCGAGGCCCTTGGTGCCGTCCATGAACCATTTCGGCCAGGCGCCGCCGAGGCCTACGGTCAGCGCCACGTACTGCTTGCCGTCCACCTTGTAGGTAATGGGCGGCGCGTTGATGCCGCCGCCGGTCTCGAACCGCCAGAGCTCTTTCAGCGTCTCGGCGTCGAGCGCCACGAAGGCGCCTTCCGGGTAGCCGACGAAGACGAGATCACCCGCCGTCGTCAGGACGCCGCCCAGCATGGGGTAGGCCGTCTCCTGCTTGGCGACCACCTTGCCCGTCGTCACATCGACCGCCGTCACGCTACCGGTGATCGGCTGGAACTGCTTCGGTCCGCCACCCGTGAACCAGTCCCGGTATTTGTGATCGCCAGCAGCGACCGGCTGGTTGTCGATCTGGTTGCAGCTTTCGATGACCGGGATGTAGACGAGCTTGCGCTCGGGGTTGTAGGCCATCGGCGGCCAGTTCTTGCCGCCCATGTTGCCGGGGCAGGTGCGGCCCGTCTTGTCCTCGCGGGTCGGCGCCGTGCCGGGCTCGTACTTCTGAACGTCGGTGTTCGGGTCGTAGGAATTCGGCCGGCCGGTCTTGGGGTCGAGCCCCTTCGTCCAGGTAAGCTGCTTCACGAACTGGGCCGCCCACAGGAACGTCCCGTTCGCCCGGTCGAACGCGTAGAGATAGCCGTTGCGGTTGGCGTGCAACGCGATCTTCTTGCCGTCCACATCGGCGAGGACATGTTCGCTGACCGAATCATAGTCGTAAGGGTCGTTCGGCGTGTATTGGAAATGCCACTTGATCTTGCCGGTCGCGGCCTCGATGGCCAGCGCGCTGTTCGTATAGAGGTTGTCGCCGGGCCGGTAGGCGTTGTCCCAGTCCGGGCTTGGGTTGCCGACGCCCCAATAGATGAGGTCGAGATCGGGGTCGTAGGAACCGGTCACCCAGGTCGGGCCGCCGCCCGTTTTCCAGGCGTCGTGATCGTCTTTCCACGTTTCGTGGCCGGGTTCGCCGGGCGCCGGAATCGTATGGGTGCGCCAGACTTCCTTGCCGGTCTTCAGATCCGTCGCGGCGAGCCAGCCGCGGATGCCGTATTCGCCGCCGGCAACCCCGGTGATCGCGAGGTCCCGCACGACGAGGGGAGCAGCCGTTATGGTTTCGGACTTGTCGGGGTCGGCGACCGTCCGTTCCCACACGAGCTGGCCGGTTTCCTTGTCAATAACCAGCAGCCTGCCGTCGAGGGCATGGGAGACGACCGTGTTCCCCCAAAGCGCCACGCCCCGGTTGTTGACTCCGCAGCAGGTGACGTTGCCGGCCCAGTCGCGGTCGACGTCGGGGTTGTATTCCCAAACCAGCTTCGGCGCGCCGTCCCGGACGTCGTACTTGTAAACGGTGCCCCAACCGTCCGGAAAGTACATATAGCCATCCTCGACCAGCGGGGTGGCTTCGTAGCCGGCGAAGGGCCAGAAACCGCCCGCCTGGATCCCGCCCAGCGCAGCCGTTCCGGTCACTTTCAACTTGTTCACGTTCTTGCGGCTGATGTCGTCGAGGCGCGAATAGCGCTGCCCGGCGTAGCTGCCGTGATGGGTGATCCAGTTTTGCGGCTCTCGGTAGGTGTTCATGAGCCGCTCGTTCGTCATTTGCGCCGTCGCCCCGTTGCGCTGGCCGCTCTCGATGAACAGCACCACCGCCAGCAGGACGCTACCCACGCCGGCTAGAATCCATGGCCACTTCTTGGCGCGCGTATCCGATTGCATGGCTTGTATCCTCGTCCCCTATCTATATTTGCCGACTGTCCGGTCGTTCTTGGCTGCCCCATGATGCCGCCTTCTCCCTGGGATGCCAACCTCCTTTTGAGGCAGGCGGCGGGTACCGATTTCAGGGACTTTCCGGGTGTCCCATCAAGCGCCTTGCGCGTCATTTTTCGGTTGAAGGAGGTAAGCCGGCTGGCCCAATATCCCCCTGCCCAAGGCTTCCGGCCGCGCTTCGGATGGAAAAACATGGCCTTCGGAAAAACTTCACAGGGAATCTAAATGAACCGCCAACAGCGACGCCGACAAGCCCATGAAACGCGGCAAAAGACGAGCCGGCCGGCCGGCGTCTCGGACGAGCGGCTGGACGATGCCCTTCGCCTGCACCGCCAGGGCAAGCTCGAGCAGGCGGAGGCAATCTACCGAAACGTCCTTCGCCAGCAACCGAACCACGCGGACGCGCTCCACTTCTTAGGCCTGCTCCGCCACCAGAAGGGAGCCGACGACGAGGCGATCGCGCTTATCGAACGGGCGATCGCGGCTTCTCCGCAAGCGGCGGAGGCGGTTTACAACCTGGCCGATATTCTGCTCGCCCAAGGCAAGGCGGCGGCAGCCATAGCCCGTTTCCGGCAGGCGCTTGCCCTTCGCCCCGATTTTCCGGAGGCCGCGACCAGCCTGGGTATCGCGCTCCGCACCCAGGGCGAGATGGAACCGGCGCTTGCCCAGCTTCGCGCGGCAGCGGCGGCGCACCCGAATTACGCGGAGGTCCACTACAATTTGGGCGACACGCTGCGTGTCCTGAACAAGCCCGGCGAAGCGAAGAAAGCCCTTGCCCGCGCGCTCGAGCTTAGACCCGATTTCGCGGAAGCCGAAAACAACCTGGCCAGCCTCCTGCGCGCGGAAGGGGATATCGAAGGGGCGGCGCGCCACCTCGAAAGCGCCCTGCGCATCCACCCGAACTTCGCCGAGGCCGAGAACAACCTTGGCAACATCCGCAAGGGCGAGGGCGAAATCGAGGCGGCGATCCTGCATTTCGAAAAGGCGATCGCGCTTCGCCCGAATTTCCCGGAGGCGCACCACAATCTGGGGAACGCCTACCTTGCCGTCGGCCGCGTCGCGGAAGCCGCAACCGCCTTCTCAAAGGCGCTTGAGCTCAACCCCGCCCTCGAAGGGGCGCGCGCCGGGCTTGCCGAAGCCCGCCAGCGCCAGGTGCCGCGCTGGCACTTCGCCATGATGAACGACCGCGCGCGCAACGAAGCCTACGACCGGGCGATCCGCGAGACGGTCTCGGAGAAGACGCGCGTCCTCGACATCGGGGCCGGCGCCGGGCTTCTTTCGATGATGGCGGCACGGGCGGGGGCGAAACACGTCTATGCCTGCGAGGCCGTGCACCCCATCGCGGAGATGGCGGAACGCATCGTAGCCGCGAACGGCCTTGAGGGCCGCGTGACGGTTCTGCCGAAACATTCCTACAGCCTGAAAGTCGGCGCGGACCTTCCGGAACGCGCCGACGTGATGGTGACGGAGCTTTTGAACGCGGGCTTTCTCGGCGAGGGAATCCTCCAAGTCATCCAGCACGCCCGCGCGAACCTTCTGAAGCCGGAGGCTGCAATCATCCCGAAGGGCGGCACCGTCCACGCCATGCTGATCGAAAGCGAACGCCTGGCCGAGGAGGACCGCGTGGATCAAGCGGGCGGCTTCGACGTTTCCGCCTTCAACGACTTCGCGGGCGCTGAATATCTGACGAAGCGGCTCAACGCATACCCGCACCGGCTGCTTTCCGATTCGGCCGAGGTCTTCTCCTTCGATTTTCGGAACGACCCGCCGAAACCGGAGACGAAGGAAATTCCCATCCCCGTCACGGCGGACGGCGTCTGCCACGCGGTGCTTCTCTGGTTCCGTCTCGACCTCACGGATACCCTCGCGCTGGAAACAAGGCCGCGCGAGGACGATACCCACTGGCGCCAGGCGATCTATCTTGAGAAGACGCCCCGGCGCTTGCGCAAGGGCGAGACCGTGCGCCTTTCTGCCGGCCACGATTGCCGCTACATTTCGCTGAAGCTCGCCGCCAAGAATTGAAGCCTCGGAAGGCCGCCATGGCAACCCCGCCCGAGAAAGTCGTCTTCGCAGGGGCCGACGGCGCAAAACTCGCCGCCCGCCTCGACCGCCCGGCGGAAAAGCCCAGGGCCTACGCGCTCTTCGCCCATTGTTTCACCTGCACGAAGGACAGCCTCGCCGCCTCCCGGATCGCCGCCGCCCTGGGCCTTCACGGCATCGCGACGCTCCGCTTCGACTTCACCGGGCTTGGCCACAGCGAAGGCGAGTTCGCGAACACGAATTTCACATCGAACATCGGGGACCTGCTGGCCGCCGCCGATTTCCTGCGCACCAACTTCGAGGCCCCGAAAATTCTGATCGGCCACAGCCTGGGTGGGGCCGCCGTACTGGCAATGGCCGGCCGCGTCCGGGAGGCGGTCGCCGTCGTCACCATCGGGGCGCCCTCCAGTCCCGACCACGTGAGCCGTCTTTTCAGGAAGGAGGGCCTCGCCGCCATCGAGAAAAAAGGCGAGGCCGAGGTTCGCATCGGCGGGAGCACGTTCCGTATCCGGAAGCACTTCCTTGAGGACATTGCCTCCCAGAACCTGAAGGCGGCGATCGCCGGCATGCGGAAGGCGCTTCTTATTTTCCACTCGCCGGTCGATCGGGTTGTCGGCATCGAGAACGCGCAAGCTATCTTCGTCGCGGCGAAGCACCCGAAAAGCTTCGTCTCGCTGGCCGACGCCGACCATCTCCTGAGCAAGAAGCGCGACGCGACATACGTCGCCGAAACCTTGGCCGGCTGGGCGAGCCGATACCTCGAAAAAGAAGAACCCGAGAAGGCGAAGGCGCCCGAGGAAGGTCGTGTCGTCGTCGCCGAGATGGGAACGGGAAAATTCACGAACGCCATTCGGATCGGACGCCATCGCCTCCTTGCCGACGAGCCCGAGAAGGCGGGTGGCGAGGACGCCGGACCGTCGCCCTACGATTTTCTGCTGGCCGCTCTCGGCGCCTGCACTTCGATGACGCTTCGGATGTACGCGGACCACAAGGGATGGCCGCTTGCGAAAGTGACGGCGCGCCTTACCCACCGCAAGATTCACGCCGAGGATTGCGAGGGCTGCGAAACGAAAGAAGGCAAGGTCGACGCCATAGAGCGCGAGATCGAACTCGAAGGCGAGCTGGACGCGACGCAGCGCGAACGGCTTCTGGAAATCGCCGACAAATGCCCGGTCCACCGCACGCTGCACTCGGAAATACGCGTCGCGACACGGCTTCGCCCGTGAGGCCTCAGCCGACCTCGCGCAAGAGAGGGATGGCCGGCTCGCAAGCCGCGTAGCGGAGACGGTAGCAAGGGACCGCCTCCGCGATCCTGAGCAGGCGGCTTAGGCGTTCCTCCGCCCCGATCGAACGGGTGAAGTTCCGCCCCACGAGATCGCGCAAGGCTTCGCTTTTGCCGATGGACGCGAGCGAGGGCGCGCCCTCTTCCTTGCGGTCGAGCAGGACGATGGCGCCGATTGGCGCCGTCTCGCCGAAGGCGGCGATTTCGCCGGGCCGCAAGCCCACGAACCGGCCGTACGCATCGCCCAACACGTCGCGCGCACCTAGGAAGGCGCGAAAGCCTTCCGTCGCGTTCCCGGGCAAGGGAAGCCGCAGGCGGGGTGCAACGCCCAAGGCGACGCCAAGCCCCGCCCCGTCCCGCACAGGCAGCACGTCGTCGGTAAAAAGCTTCGCCCCGGCCGCCGCGCAATGCACCGCCATCGTGCTTTTGCCGGCCTTGCCGCTGGCCGGCAGAACGACGAGGCCGCCTTCGAACTTGACGGCCGCCGCGTGCAGGCAGATGAGGTCCGGGTTGGCGAGGATGTAGGCGCCGTAAAGCTTGGCGAAGAAGCCGGCGATCGCCTCGTAGTCGTTCGTATAATCGTGCGCGTAGTCGGGGGACCGGTCACGGCCGGACGGCGGCGCTTCGACCCGGAAGCCGCCTACGGTGCGTTCGAGGATGATGGAAGGCTTGGTTTCTTTTCCCTGCCACGCGGCGTGCGGCCAGGTCGCGATCGGCGGCGCGAGACGGGGAAGCAGAGAATCGCAATCCCGAAAGGCGACGGGGGCCGGCACCCCCTCGAAACGAAGCAGCATGCGTCAGCTAAGAAGAGCTGGCTTCCCCTTCCGTCAACGGAAAAGCGGCTAGTCTTTGTCCGGGCCCGGCCTGCTTGGCCGGCTCGGCTTGCTCGGCTCGCTCGGGCATGGCCCGTCCTTGCCTGGGCCCTTACCGCAAGGGGACGGCTGGACCGTCGCCATGGCACTGCCGTCGAGATGCAACAGGACCGGCGCCGCGTAAGCCGCCGCCACGCCCAAGCCCAGCCGGGCCAGCGCCTTCCGGCGGCTCATTTCCCGATCGTGTGAAGGCTTGGCTTGTGAAGATTTTGTCATCCTGCCTCGCTCCTTGGGAAAGTTTTCCCCGATGCCTTGAATTGTACCGCAACCGGGCCTCTATTATATAGGCCTTCTTCCCGTATATAGGCCCTCTTCCCGCCGCCGCCGGAATCTTCAGAAAAATTATTTTAAATCAAAAAGTTAGGCTGGCGCGCGTGCAAGCATATGGCGCGCCCCTGTGACCGGCTTTCTGAATTCGCGCTTCCTCGGCCGCGGCCGAATTCTGCGGCGGCGGCACCCCGCTTCCTCCAAATCTTCCGAGGTCGCCGGCCATTACTTTGCGAGGCGGGTGATCGTCGCGCTGGTGCTGTGGCCGGGCACGAGGTCGGCCAGCAGAATTTTGCCGCCATAGCTTCGCACGAAATCGCCGCCGACCACCTCGTCCGCCCGGTAGTCCGCCCCCTTGACCAGCACATCCGGGCGGATCGCCTTCAGGAGGCGGACCGGCGTATCCTCGGCGAAGAGGACGACGAGATCGACGTCGGCGATCGAAGCGAGCACGGTCGCCCGCGCCATCTCCGGCTGCACCGGACGGTCCGGCCCCTTCAGCCGCGCCACCGAGGCGTCGCTGTTGAGCCCGACGACCAGCCGGTCGCAGGCCGCCCGCGCCTGGCGCAGCAAGGCGACGTGACCGGGATGCAGAAGATCGAAGCAGCCGTTCGTGAAACCGATGCGAAAGCCCTGGCGCCGCCAGCGTTCGATCGCCTCGTTCGCTTCTTCCAGCGCGACGATCCGGTCCGCGCTCGCCAGGAGGTCGCGCTCGTGGAGAGCGGCGACTAGGTCGGCGGGGTGCACGACGGCGGTTCCCACCTTCCCGACGACGATACCGGCGGCGGTGTTTGCCAGGTAAGCGGCTTCCGAAAGGGAAACGCCGCCGACAAGCGCGGCCGCCAGCGTCGCCACGACCGTATCGCCGGCGCCGGATACGTCAAAGACTTCCCGGGCGCGCGCCGGCAGATGCTCGACCTCGCCGTTCTTGGTGACGAGGGTCATGCCGCGTTCGCTTCGCGTGACGAGGACGCCGCCTACGCCGGCGGTCTCGATCAGTTTCTTCGCCGTCGCGATAACGTCGTCGTCGGTTGCGACGGGAAGAAGCGTCGCCTCGTGCAGTTCGCGCAGGTTCGGCGTCAGCAGCGCCGCGCCACGGTAGCGGCTATAATCAAACCCTTGCGGGTCGACGAGGACGGGCACTTCTGCCCGTTCGGCGAAACCGAGCACGCGTTCGATGGCGCCGCCCGCCAGCACGCCCTTTCCGTAGTCCGATATCACCAGAATATCGGCCGCCTTCAGCGCCGCCTCGACGCCGAGGAGAAGCTTGCCGAGCGTCGCGTCGGAGGGAAGGGCGCGGGTCTCCTGATCGGCCCGCAGCAATTGCTGACTGCCGGCCACGAAGCGTTCCTTGATCGTTGTCCGTCGGCCGCGCTCGATGACGATGCCGTCGTTCGAGCAACCTTCCTTCCGGACGAGTTCGCGTATCTCGGCGCCGGCCGCGTCGTCACCGACGATGGCGAAGAAGGAAACTTTCGCCCCATAGGCCGCCAAATTCCGCACCACATTCCCGGCGCCACCCAGGGTAGCCGTCTCGCGCTGCACCTGGAGGACGAGGATCGGCGCCTCCGGCGAGACCCGCTCGACCTTGCCGTAGATGAAGCGGTCCAGCATGACATCGCCTACGCAGACGACGCGGGCGCTGCGGAAGGTTTCCACGCTTGGCGCCAGCGCCGAAGGATCCGCGACCGTTCCGTTTCTTTCCTGGTTCATGCGCGCTTCCTAGACGAGGCCGAGTTCCATCTCAAGCGCCCCGCACAGCATCTGGCCGAGCGTGATGTGCATTTCCTGGATGCGGGACGTGCGGCTGCTCGGCACCTTGAGCAGCGGGTCGGCGAGCGGCGGAAGCTCGCCGCCGTCCTTTCCCGTCAGCGCCGCCGCGACAAGCCCCATCGCGCGCGCCTGCTTCAACCCCAGAAGGATGTTCGGGCTGCGGCCCGACGTGCTGATCCCGATCGCGACGTCGCCGGGTCTGCCCAGCGCCTCGACCTGCCGCGCGAACAGTTGGTCGAAACCGAGATCGTTGCCGATGGCGGTCAAGGCGGAACTGTCGGTCGTCAGCGCGATGGCGGGTATCGCCTTGCGGTTCTTCTGAAAACGAACGGTCAGCTCGGTCGCCAAATGCTGGGCATCGGCGGCACTGCCGCCGTTCCCGAAGAAAAGCAGCTTGCCGCCGCCGCGCACCGCCTTGGCCGAAACCTCAAGCAGGCGCGCGAAAGGCTCGTAGAGGGCCTGCTCCGTCGCCGCAACGACGGCGGCGTGCTCGGAAAACTCGGCGGCGAAGAATTTGCGGAGGTCGGGGGCTGTCATGCGCTTACATACGCCTATCTTTTGATCCCAGGAACGCGCCAAGATAGTACCAGATAAAGAGACTGTTCGTGACCAGATAGCGCCGCCACAGGCGCCGCGGTTCGGCCAGCAGGCGGAACAGCCACTCCAGCCCCAGATTCTGCATCCAGCCCGGCGCGCGGCGAACCGTCCCGGCAAGAAAGTTGAAGGCGGCCCCCACGCCAAGCGAGACGGCCTTGAGATGGGGGGCGTGGGCCGCCATCCAGTATTCCTGTTTCGGGCAGCCGAGGCCCACGAAGAGAAGGGCCGCGCCCGAGGCGTTCAGCCGCTCGACGAAAACCGGCTCGACGACGGGTTCGAGGGCGAGGGCGGGCGGAGCGTCGATCCCCGCCACGATTAGCCGGGGATAGCGTTCAGCCAGCACGTCTTTGAGGCGCACCGCCGTCTCGCCGTCGCCGCCGTAGAAATAGACCGGCAGGCTTTCTTTCTCCGCCGCCGCCAGAAGGTCGCACAGGAGATCCGGCCCCGCCACCCGGCAGGCTTCCTTATGCCCCCCGCGCCGGAGCGCCCAGACCAGTGGCATGCCGTCGCTCGTGACCCAGAGCGCGCGACGCATGGCTTCCAGAAGGCGGGGGTCGCGCCTTGCCGTCGTCACCATGTGGACGTTCGCGACACAAACATAGCCGCCCTGGCCCTGGCGTGCTGCCGCAAGGATCGCCGCCCTGGCCAAGGCCCGATCCCCCACCGTCACCGGCGCGCCGATGACCAGGCCGGTTTTCGTTTGCTTACTTTTTCCGGGCAAAGTCATCCCGGTATTTCCGTTCCCAGTTGAACGCCGTCTCGACGATAAACCGCAGATTGTCGTGGGCGGGCTTCCAGCGCAACGCCTCGCCGATGCGCCGCGTGTCCGCCACCAGCGCCGGCGGATCGCCCGGACGCCTTGGCCCTTCCTCGACCGCAAAATCGAAGCCGCTGACCTCCTTCACCATCGCGATGACCTCGCGCACGCTTGCCCCGTGGCCGTAGCCGCAGTTGAGGGTAAGCGATCCGCCTCCCCTAGCCAGGTGGTCGAGGGCGGCGATGTGCGCCATCGCCAGATCGTCGACGTGAATGTAATCGCGGACACAGGTGCCGTCCGGCGTCGGGTAGTCGGTGCCGAAGACCTGAAGCCGGCGGCGGAACCCCAAGGCCGTCTGCACGGCGATCGGAATGAGGTGGGTTTCGGGGTCGTGGGCTTCGCCGAGCCTAAGCTCGGGGTCGGCGCCGGCGGCGTTGAAATACCGCAGGACGACGTAGCGAAGGGAAGAAATCTTCGCCACGTCTTCGAGAATGCGCTCGCTCATCCTTTTCGAGGCGCCGTAAGGGGTGATGGGAAGAAGGGGCGCGTTTTCGGCGACGCGGCCGTCCTCTGGCATACCGTAGACGGCCGCCGTCGAGGAAAAGACGAAGTGCCGGACGCCGAAACGGTGGCAGCGATCGATAAGGGCCAGCGTGTTCTGGGTATTGTTCCGGTAGTATTTGAGCGGGTTGGCGACCGATTCGGCGACCTCGATATGGGCCGCGAAATGGACGACCGCCTCGAAGGCGCGGGCCTCGAAAAGCCTTTCCAGGACATCCGCATCGGCGAGATCGGCAACGACCAGCGCATGCCCAGGCGCCGCCCAGCGGTGGCCGGCCGACAGGTTGTCGAGGACGACGATATCGTGGCCCGCCTCGGCAAGCCGCAAGGCCGTCTGGCTTCCGATGTAGCCGGCACCCCCCGTGACCAACACGCGCATCAGCCATTTCCCCCTTCGCCGGTCCCGGCCCGCAGCGCCTCGCCGTAGATTTCCATGAGCCGTGCGTAGTTCGCTTCGCCAGTGTAGCGCCGTTCATAGACTCTGCGGGCGTTTTCCCCCATGGCGCGCATCGTCTCCGGGTTGGCCGCCGCGAAGCGAACCTTCTCGGCAAGATCGGCCGCCCGGCCGGCCGCGAAGTGCAGCCCGGTCAAGCCGTCTTCCACGATTTCCGCCATTGCGCCAAGCCGCGCGGCGACGACGGGAAGGCCGGCCCGGAAGGCCTCGACCAGCACCATCGGAAAGCCCTCATACCATTCCGAAGGCAGCACGAGAAAGGCGGCGCGCCGCATCTCCTCGGCCACCCTTTCCCTGGCCAACGCGCCCAGCACGGCAACCGCAGGCGGCGCGGCACCGCGCGCCGCATCGAGAAGCGGGCCGTCTCCCACCAGGCGGAGCGGCACCGCAAGCCCCGCCCAAGCGCGCAGCAGCGTTTGGATTCCCTTCTCCGCGCTCAAGCGCCCGACGAAGAGGGCGTGGGGGCCGCGACCCCGCCCGTCCGCGGCATCCGCCCCGACGGCCGGCAGGAAGTTCGGCTTCACACGCAGCCGGTCGGCCGGCAGGCCGCCTTCGACGAATTTCCGCCCGGCGAATTCCGTAAGCACGATGAAGCGGTCCACTTTGTCGTGCCAAGTGCGGCGGTGGTGGTGGCGGGCGACCAGGCGGGCGACGGCCAGGGACCCCGGCTGGCTATCGCGGTAGCAGCCGTGCAGCACGGCCCGGTAGGGCGAGCCCGTCACGCATTCCTCGCAAATACGGCCCGAACGGTAAAGCGTCGCCGCCGGGCAGATCAGCCGGTAGTTGTGAAGCGTCATCACGGACGGCACGCCGGCCTCGCGCGTGGCGTCGAAAATGGAAGGCGTCCACCGGGGAAAAAAGTTGTGGACGTGGACGAGATCGGGCGCGTGTTCGGCTAAAGCTTTCGCCATGCGGCGGCGGGAAGGCTCCGAATAGGGCGTCTCCCATGCCGTCCGCAGCATGGCGAGGGCGCCGCCGAGGTCGTCGTTCGAGAGGGTAAGCGGGCGTACGTCATGGCCGTGGGATTCCAGCAACGCGCGCTCGTTCGCGAACACGGCGTCTTCGCCGCCCGGCTGCCGGTAGAAGTTATGGACGAGAAGGACGCGCATGGGCCTCACCCCGCAGGAGGCTGCGAAGCGGCCGCCGGGCCGGCGCCGGCGGCGCTTTGAGCTTCGCCCGCAAGAATAACGAATAGTGGAGAATAATCCCCCACAGGAAATAATAGGGAGTCGCGTTGAGCGGTTCCTCGAAGGCGTCCTCGCCGATCGCGAAAACCCAGATCCGCAGAAAAAAGACGCGGAGGACGAGGAACCGTTCCTGGCCCGGCCGAAAGGCGCGGAATCACAGCAACGTGCATCATATGCATCCAAATAAAGGCCGCAAGACCGACCGCCACGGCGGCACCACCAACCGCAAGATCCCCTGCACCAACAACGCCTCCGACCTCCAAGTTCATCCGCACCACTCTTGACGGAAACTCCTTATTCATGCCAGCGTAGTTCCATCGGCGAGCGCCACCGCCATGCTTTCGGCTCCCGACATCATCGACGGGTGAATCGAAGGCCATTAGCCCGACACCGTTTATATTCGGGGCATACATGGCATTATGGCCAGTCAGAAATCGGCTCGGATGCAGCGAAGCGAGCTTGAATGGCCCCACCGCCTGGCAACCGAGCCTTGTCCGTGGCGGCGTTACCCCGTAGTGACGCCCCGGTTCACCCTGTTAGCGCTTCTGCAAGTTCTGGGTCTGCGGAGCTAATCCTTGGACGCGGATGCGCCCGCGCGCGACGAGAGCGCTTAACGCCGGAGCGGATGGCACCCCATGATTCAGCCGATCGTACGATTGTGGACCCGCTACAGTCACGTCAACTGGGCGCTGGCCGACCAGACGATGGTCAGCAGCGTCAATTTCCTCACCGGCATCCTAGTGGCTCGCTATCTGGGGCTGGAGGAGTTTGGGCGGTTCACCCTGGCCTGGATGGCGGTATTGTTCGTCAACAGCATCCAGCACGCCGCGATCAATTCCCCGATGATGAGCATCGGCCCCAAGCAGGCCGAGGCCGAAGCCCCGGCCTATTACGGTGCGGTCGTGGTTCAGCAGATCGTTTTTTCATGCGCGGTCTTCTTCCTGCTTTTCGCCGGCGTCCGCCTCAGCGGCACGGTTTTCCCTGAGTGGCGGGTGGAAGGCCTGGCCTTTCCCCTGGCCGCCGCCGCGCTTGCCTTCCAGTTCCAGGATTTCCTGCGCCGCTACTTCTTTACCCGAGGGCGCGCCGCCGCGGCGTTCGCTAACGACGCGGTCCGTTATTTGGGGCAGATCGCCGTTCTGATATGGCTGTTCCTTTCGTTCCGCGAGACGATGGACAGCGCCAGGGTGCTATGGGTCATTGCGATAATAGCCGCCGCCGCCGCCGCCTATGGGGCATTCACCGTCGGGCGCATCGAGGTGAACGCAGCGAGCCTACGCACGATCGCTTCCCGCCACTGGCATTTTTCCAAGTGGCTGACGCCTTCGGCCTTGATGCTGTGGACGACGGGGAATCTTTTCATCATCGCCGCCGGCGCGCTGCTCGGCACCACCGCGGTGGGCGCCATAAGGGCGGCGCAGAATTTGATGGGCATCACCCACATTCTGTTCCAAGGGCTTGAGAACATCGTTCCGACCCGGGCGGCGCGGCATTTCCATGTCGGCGGCAAGAAAGCTTTATTCGATTACCTGAGGCGGGTAACGCTGCTCGGCAGTGGCGCCATGGCCATCGTCGCCGTCATCGCGGCCATTGCTCCCGACTACTGGCTCGCCCTTGTTTATGGCGACGACTACGTTGGCTATGGATACCTTTTGCAATGGTGGGCCGCGATCTATCCTCTGATCTTTCTCACATTGCCTTTGCGATCCGGCCTGCAGGCAATCGAACGCACCCAAGTCGTTTTTGCGGCCTACTGCTGGATGACCCTGTTCAGCATTCTGGCCGCGTATCCGTTGATCCAGCTAATGGGGCCCTCCGGCGTGGTAGCCGGTATATTCATCACCAACGTAATACTTATTGGCAAACTGTTGTTTGGCTTAACGACGGCTTCCTCCCTTAAATCAGCCCCCGCCAAACGTTAACCCATCGCGTTATTTGTGCGGATCGTTTTGCGCCACACTTTGAAATCATGGATTTTCGTTTATGAGAATAATGCAGGTCATAACGGCGTTTTGGGTGGGCGGCGCCGAGGAAGTGGCCGTCAGCCTGGCGGTTGGCTTAAGACAGCGGGGGCACGACTCTTGCGTGGTGGCGGTGAAGACGCCCAAGATCGCCAATAGGGTGGGTGACGATCAGAAGAAACGCCTTTCCGGGGCAAGCGTGGAATTCTTGGAAATTGGCGGGTCTCATGTCCGCCTGAACAGTCTAACCGCCCCCTTCCGACTAGCGTCTTTCTGTCGCGCGTGGAATCCGGACATCGTGCACTCCCACACGGATATACCGGATTTCATCCTCTCTCTGGCGGGGCGCGTGACGGATATCACGCCTGCGAGGACCATTCACAACACCACGCTGTGGCCGACGCACCGTCTAATGGGGTGGGTCTCTGAATCGAATTTTCGCGATGACTTAATTGTCCATATCTCCGATGGCGCAAGGGATGCTTACAAAAAGCTCCGACAAGGATATGGGCTTCCGGAATCCCGGATACAAGTGAAAATTCCCAATGGTATTCGCAAAATATCCGAGAAAGAATGTTTTGACCGCCCTGCGCTGGTTGGCGAATTTGGCGCAGACGCCGAAAAGATCCTGTTTTGTTTTGCCGGACGGTTCATGCCTCAAAAGGGTTTCGACATCCTTCTTGACGCATTTGAACGCTTGCCGGAAGAAATGTTGGAAAAGTTCGAGCTGCATGCTTTTGGCGACGGCGAAGAAAAGAGCGCCTGCGCCGATCGAGCGGCCGAACGACGGTTGCCCGTCTTTTTCCACCCGCCGGTACCTGGAATCGGCCGCCTTTTTCCCGCCTTCGATGCCGTCATTATGCCGTCGCGTTTTGAAGGGCATAGTCTTGTTGCCCTCGAGAGTCTGGCCGCCGGCGTCCCCGTAATCGGCACATCCGCTCCTGGCTTGAAAGACACCCTCCCGCCGGAGTGGCCGCTTAAAGTGCCGGTTGAGAACGCCACGGCACTTGGAAATCTGATCGCGGATTTCGTGAATGGTGCTTTCGATAAGGGGCAACTTCGCGAGATAGCGGCGCGCTGGGGCGAGAATTTCACGGTGGACAAGATGGTTGAAGCTTACGGCACGGCGTATATAAATTATCTATCCCTCAAAAAGCGCCTCACGAAGAGAGAGTGACCGCCCGGCGACGCGCGCCCGTTCGCAAACACGGCGTCTTCATCGCCGGCCTGCCCGTAGAAGTTACGGACGAGAAGGATGCCCCTGGATTTGGCCTTGAAGAAGCGTACGCAGTGGCCGCCGGTGACGAAGCGGCGCCTTTAGTTTTGCCCGAAGGTTAAGAGAATAATGAACGATGACCCCCCAAAAGAAATAATAGGGAATCGTGTTAAAGGGCTTCTCTAAGGCATCCTCGCCGATCGCAAAAATCCAGATTAGAAGGAAAAAGACGAAAAGGGTCAGCAGCCGCTCTTGCCCAACACGATATTTCGCCCGACGGCACAGTCGAAAGGCGCGCGACCACAACAGCACAAGCACTATATGCATCCAAACAAAGGCGAAGAGACCGACCGCGCCGATGCGGGCAAAAACCGAGATGTAGGAATTGTGCGGTTCGCGAACGATCGAACCTTCCAGGTTGACGAATTTGACCAGCGGCTCGCCGTAGCCCAAGCCAAAAAACAGGTTTCCAAAACTGGACGTGACCCGTTCCCAGATATCGACCCACCATCCGATACGAAGGTCCACGCCCCCAGCCGCCCCCGCCAATTCGCCGCTGCCTTTGCCCATGATCGTCGCAAAATGCGCGATCATGAATTCGAAGGATATGGGGCCTCCGATACGGCCGGTAAACTGAATGCCCAACGCGGAAACGACGAGAAAAGCAACCATGCCCACGGCCAGAGAAGAAGACATTTTTGCGAAGGAGCTGCGGTACTGCCAGGCAAACAGCAGCAGCATTGCGAGCACCTGAAGGTAAACCGTCCGCGCCTGGAAGAAGGCGACGACAAAGGCAAGCAGCAGCGACGCCAGCAGCATAGGCCCGATAGCGATCGTTTTCGGCCGGATAATCATGAGATACGCTGCCGCCATCAACAGCATGACTGACGAGTTTACGTACTGGAAGAGGATCGTGACATTATTTCCGGCGGGCGAGATTATCGCGGGCGAAAGGTTCTGAAAAAAGTCGCTGAAGGGAAAAGTCAAGCCGTACACAACACCAATCACAAGCAGCCGGGGAAGCCACCGGAAGAAACGCTCGATATTTGCTTCCTTGGTCGCAAAAACAAAACCAACCCAAAGAAAAAGAGATTCGATGACATGCGTGGCGTCGCGAAACGCCCACATTCCATGCGCTGGCGTATTGACTAAAAGCTGCCCGAACCCAAGGCTCCACCAAAGGAGAAAAGGCGGCAGGACTAGCGCGTGTGAAAAGCGCGGTAAAAACCGCACATCGGTAAGCCACAGAAGATAGCACAGCAACAACAGCTCGCCGAACGGCGCGCCAACGCTTGGCGGCACGCGCAGAATCATGAAGCCATAGTTGAGAATCAGGTAACAAGAGAGAATGAAAAGAGCCAACCGGTCTCGAACGTTTGCGAGAGTCAAGACTGCCTCTTTTTAAATGACGCCTGAAATATTTTCATGAAAGCGAAGGGCCCGGCTTTCTTCTGGCGCGCCAAAGGCAAATTGCATCGGACACATCGAAAGACCCTCGCGATTCTATCTTGTGCATTCAACGTACAAGGACCCCGGCTTATATTCGTTTCCCTCTTCATCCACCTCAAGGCCGAAAGATTGCCAGTCTGGAATATCGCTTTCGTTAAAACCACGGGTGGCGATGTCCTGAAATCCGGCTTGCCCTAGAATAAATCGTAAATTGCACGCGTCGTACATCCATTGATGCGTCTCTCCACGCTTGCGCGCATCTCCCAAGATTAGATTTTCCAAATACCTCTGCATGGGCGGTTGATGCTTCGTGCCAAAGGATTCCCTTCGAACGCACTGCTCAAACATATCTGCGATATGACCGTCGTGCTTGCCGAGCATGGCTTCATCTGCCCTGCAACGCTCCAGGCTGGTTAAATAGTTTCGCGCAAGGGTTTCCAGATCCGGCACACAGATTCGTTGAATGCCGCGCGGCTTCAACGCGCGATAAATTTCTTTTTGAAAGGAAAGGACATCCTCGCGATCAATATGTTCAAGGATATGAGAATGATAAACGGCGTCTACGCTTGCATCTGGAAACGGGATGCCCTTTCTTAAATCATGGGCCATCACGTTGTCCGATAGCAGGCTCAGGCGCTGCCGCCGTTTCTCATTAAGGAACGGCACAACGAGCGCACGAAAAAACTTATTTTTCTTTATCCGAAGATAGGGAGACCAGTCGATGTTAACGCACCGATCGGAAGTCTTCGTGCCACACCCTATATTTAGCACCCGCATGGCACGCGATGAATGATTAGAGCTGCGGTGGGGTCGGTTTAATCATATTTAGAAACAATGGCCGCTTGCCGTTTTCTTGAAAACACTTATCGGCCGACTTTTCGCCGCCAACCAACAATCCGTCATCATCCGGGGCCGGAACACCCCCCGCGCTTGACCGGGGGCATAAGATCTCCAGTTCGGTTTTTGCAGATTCATACCGATCGGCGTCCAGGCGTAATATGGAGATTTTCCCAAGCAACGGAGCCATATTTCCCAATGTCTCTAGGGGGTCGCCTTTAACAAAGGAAACGTTAACACATTCGGCCGGTTAAGACGAACGGGACCTTGGGCCGCATTTTTCTTTTGGAAGGCGCGTCATAAACCCGAACCCTTCGCTCAACGCCAGAAACCGATTCCCTTTTCGGGTGGCCGCCCGCCATAAGGCCGGACGAGACCTCGCAGGCGAAGCCAGTTCCGGTAAAGCCCGACGCGAAGCTCGCCCCCCAGAAGAAGCTCGGTTCGCAAGGTTTCGAACCGGCCGGGCGCTTTCGCAAAGAGCGTGTCGTAGCGGTGCAGGAGGCGGCCAAGCTCGGCCGCGGCAAGCCCACGGAAGGGCGCCATAAGGGCGTCCGGCACGCCCGCGGTTTCGGCCCCGAGGTGGCGCAGAAGGGCTAAGTAGGCGCGCAACGGCTTGGCCAGGCGGCCCTTTGCCGCCAGCCGCCCCAGCCGATCCCAATCGAGGGTTTTCACGCGCCGAAGCAGGCAAATCGCGTCCACGGTCTTGCGCACGCTGAGCGGCCCGAAGGCCACCTTCGCGGCGTTCGTCAGCAGCAGAAAGAAGCCATGCTCGGCGGAGGGAACGCGCAACACCAGGCCGGCCGCCTCGATCTTTTGCGATTCGGCGAACAGCGCTTCGGTTGAAAGCGCAAGCGTCGCCGGGTAGGCGTCGGGGGCGATATGGAGGTCGAGGTTGGCGGAACCGTCCGCGGAAACGAAGGGAAGGAAGCTGGTCTTCGAGATGAAGCCCCAGGGCGAACGCGCGCCGCCTCCGAACCGGAAGCCGCGACCGGCCAGAAACCGGATGAGCCGGTCGAGGTCCGCCTCCCGGATAAGGAGGTCGAGATCGCCGACCGTGCGCGCGTCCGGGTTCTCGTAAAGCGTGTGCGCCGCGGCGAAGCCTTTGAGATAAACGACATCGAAGCCGGCCTGCCCGATCTCGCGCACCCAGCGCAACTGGTTGTGCCGGAGAAAGCGGTTGTAGAGCAGGCTCTTCTCCGCCGCTTCCGGGGCAAGGAGCGGTCTGCCCGCCCGCGCTTCGGCGACACAGAGCGCCTCGCGCGCGAAGGCCGGGGAAAGGAGATCGCCGAAACGGCGCAAAAGCTCGGGCGTGGCGACGGCGAGGGAAGCCGTCTCCGGGCGCGTGACGAGCCGCCAGAAGCCGGTCTCTCCGTTGCGTTCGGTCGCGGCGCGGTCCGGCACGAAATGACTACCCGGTTTGCAAGATCTGCCGTTCGGCGCCATCGAGGACGAGGCAGGTGAGCCGTCCGCTGGCGAAGGCGCCGGTGTCGATGCCGATCCGGTTTGGCTGGAACTCCGGGTCCGGCGCGATCGTATGGCCGTGCACGATGATTTTCCCGAAGTCATAGGCCGAGAACAGGAATTCGTCCCGGATCCAGAGCAGGTCCTCTTCCGCCTGGTCGCCCAGCGCGCGCCCCGGCCGGGCGCCGGCGTGGGCGAAATAATAGTCCCCTTCCTCGTGGTAAAGGCGAAGGCCGCGCAGGAAGGCGAGATGGCGGTTCGGCAGCTTGCGCAGGAATTCGGCCTGGGTGCCCAATAGTTTCTCCGCCGTGAGCGGCGGACGCGGCACCTCTACGCCATAGCTGTAAAGGGTCGTATCCCCGCCGTACGAGAACCAGCCGGGAGCGATGTCGATGTCGTCGAGAAATTTCAGCAGCGCCTCTTCGTGGTTGCCCTTGAGGGGAACGGAGAGAAAGCCGGGAAGCGTCTCATCAAGCAGACGGTCGAGCACCTCGCGCGATTGCAGGCCGCGATCCACATAGTCGCCGAGATAGACGATGACCTTGCGCGGCCCCTCGCGCGCGCCGGCATCCGTCCGGATTTTTGCCTGCAATTCCCCAAGCAAATCCGCCCGGCCGTGGATGTCGCCGATGGCGTAAACGACGGTCCCCTCGGGCGGACGGGTTTCTTTCTCCGACGCGGCCGCCCGGCGGGCAAGGCTGGGAAAATCCTGGCGCATGCCAAAGATATGTCCCTTCCGCGACGAAATCGCCAGGGAAAAGGCGCTTCCGGACGGGGATCGGCAAGCACGGGGTTCCTGCAAGCCCGTTCTCGCCGCCAGCGCGGCGGCGCCTTTCGCTTGATTGCGGCGATACCTTACGTATCCTTATCTTTGTGCACGCGAACCCGCCATTGCGTTCGAGGACGATTTCGACCGACCTGCAGACGTTCCTGATGGGCGCGCTGCGGGTGGGAGATGCCTGCGTCGTCGCCGCGACCGGCATTCTCGCCTACTGGCTCCGCGAAGCGGATTTCGACTTGCCGACAAACTATCAGGCCGCCCTTGCCGCCGGCGTTCTGCTGACGATCAACTACTTTCATTTCGCGCGGCTTTATAACTTCTCCGATATTACCGTGCCGATTCCTCAATTCGGCCGCCTGGCGTTTACCTGGATCGTCGTTCTCGCGACGCTGGTTTTTATCGCCTACTTCACGAAGTCGTCGGAGGACTATTCGCGCATCTGGGCGGCGCTTTGGTTTTCCTTCAGCTTCGTCGGTTTTCTTTTTTTACGTTTTCTCGCCCTTCTGCAAACCCGCCGCTGGCGAAGAACGGGCGATTTGACCCTGAACGCCGCCGTCGTCGGCGCCGGGCCGCTTGGCGAAGCGCTGGCCAGACACTTGATGCAGGGCGCGGCGTCGGGCATACGGCTGGTCGGCTTCTTCGACGACGCGAGGGCGTCCTTGCCCGAGAAGGTGGGCGAATTTCCGGTGCTCGGCACGGTCGCGGATTTGCCGGCCTATAGCCAGACGCACAAGGTGGACGAAGTCATCGTCGCCATTCCCTGGTCGGAGGGTGAAAATTTGCTGGGCGTCCTGAAGAAGCTGCGCACGCTTCCCTTGAGTATCTACCTCTGCCCGGAAATCGTGAACGCCCCCATCCCCATTCACAAGATCGACCGGGTGGCCGGGTGGCCAATGCTGACGGTTCAGGAACGGCCCTTGAGCGGCTGGGACCTCGTCACCAAAACCGTCGAGGACCTGGTTCTCGGAAGCTTGCTCCTGCTCCTGCTTTCGCCGGCCATGCTCCTGATCGCAGCCGTCATCAAGCTGGACAGCCCCGGCCCTGTCATCTTCAGCCAGCGGCGGTACGGCTTCTACAACAACCCGATCCACGTCTACAAATTCCGGACGATGTGCCACACGAAGGAAAGCGCGTCGGCGGCGAAGGCCGAAGGCGACGTTGCCCAGGCGCGGCGGGGGGACCCCCGGATAACGCGGGTCGGCGCCTTCCTGCGTCGCACCAGTCTCGACGAACTGCCGCAGCTGATCAACGTGTTGCAGCGCCGCATGTCGCTGGTCGGCCCGCGGCCGCACGCCGTCGTCCATAACCAGCAATACGCCGCCATCATCGACGATTATCTCGGCAGGCACCGCATGAAACCGGGCATCACGGGCTGGGCGCAAGTAAACGGCTTGCGCGGAGAGACGGACACCTTCGAAAAAATGCGGCGCCGGGTGCAGTACGACCTTTACTACGTGGACAACTGGTCGCTTTTTTTCGACATCAAGATTCTTTTTCTGACCTTTCTCGTACCCTTCATGCAGGAAAACGCCTATTGAACGCGGGCACCTTCCTTTTCTGGTCGCTCGGCACACTGATTGCGCTTTCGCCGTTGCCGCTCGGCGGCAACCGGCCGTGGGCATGGGCGCTGCTTGGCCTTGGCGTCGGGTTTCTCGTCGTGCTTTGGGCAGTAGCGGCCTTCCGGAACGCTGCGCTCGCCCCGATCGAATGGCGGCGTTCCCGCCTGATCGTCGTTCCCTTCGCCGTCCTGGTTTTCTGGTTCCTGGCGCAGGCAAGCGGGGGGATGCCGGAAGCCTGGCACCACCCGCTTTGGCGGGAGGCTTCGGGGGCGCTGAATGCGCCGCTTGCCGGCGCCATCAGCCTGAACCCGGAGGCGAGCAGGCAAGCCGTGCTGCGGCTGCTCACCTATGGCGGCGTTTTCTGGCTTGCCTTCCAGCTCGGCCGCAACGAGAAGCGCGCCAGGAACATCTTCTGGATCGTCGCAATGGCCGGGCTTGCCTATGCGATCTATGGCCTCGTCGCACATCTCGGCGGCAGCCAGAAAATTCTCTGGTACCCGAAATGGGCGTATCAGGATTCGCTAACCAGCACCTTCGTCAATCGTAACCACTACGCGACCTACGCCGGCGTTACCTTGCTCGCCTGTCTCGCCCTTCTGCTCGCTGAAATCCGGCGCATCCGGCGTCACAGCCCGATCGCGGCCGAGGACACTTTGGGATTTTTCGACGCGTGCGGCTTCCGCTTCTATTTCCTGATCGTTGCCTGCGGAATTCTTTTTACCGCCCTCCTGCTCAGCCATTCCCGCGGCGGATTCCTGAGCGCCGCGGTCGGGATCGGCACCTTCGCCGTCGTCGCCGGCATGCGGCTGCGCGAGCAGCGGCGCTCGATTGAAGTCCTGCCCATGGCGGTGGGGGGCATGTTGGCCTTAAGCCTCCTCGCCGCCATCCTTGCCGTCAGCGGAAAGGAAGTCTTCAACCGGCTGGGCGACGCCGCGAAGACCGATCGGCTGGCGATTTACGAACGCACGCTGGAGGGCATCGGGGACCGACCCTTCCTCGGCTTTGGCCTCGACACCTTCAAGGAAAGTTTCCGTCTTTACCGGGACGAGGGCTTTCGGTTTTACGTCGATACAATCGACCATGCCCACAACACCTACTTGGAACTCGCAATGGGGGGCGGCCTGCCGGCCTTCGCGCTTCTCCTCTTTCTGGCCGGCTACGTAACGCTTCTCTGTTTCCTGGGCGCCTTGCGCCGCCGACGGAACGCGATTTTCCCGGCCGCGGGCGTTGCCGTCACGGCGTTGGTTGGTGTGCACGCCTTGGCGGATTTCAGCCTCCAGATTCCGGCTGTCGCCATCACCTATCTCGGGTTGCTGGGCGTTGCCTCGGCCCAGTCCTGGTCGGCGCGCGAGGAAGCGGTTTCGCCTTCCTAAAGCCGGCGATAGATGACATCGAATTGGTTGAGCAATTCGGGATCTTCCTCCAGCGCCTCGCGGACCAGCTTTAGCGCATGCCGCTTCTTCGTCATCTCGGTGAGCGGCCACAGATGGTAACGCGCCGCCAGGGCCACCTGCCCTTTGAGGTGGCGCACGGCCTCGGCGTCCAGAAACGTCCAGACGGCGAGGCCAACCTCGAGGCGGGGAAGAACGATGTGGGATTCGGTAGGCGCCGTGCGGATGGCCTGAACGAAAAGCGGGCTGGCCGCGGCGGTGGGCCCCTCAAGCGCGAGGCGGGCCTGAAAGAGCTGGAGCCAGGCATAGGGCTGGGCCGGCGAAAGACCGAGGCTTGCGCGAATCGCGGTCACGCTTTCCTCAAGCAAACGGATCCCCTCCGGGCTTCCGGTGCCGGCCCTGTGCGCAGCGAGCAGATGAAGGGTGCCGATGTCCGATTGCGTCTTGGGGTCGCTCACCCACCGAAAGGCGGCCGTCTTCGCAGTGAGTGCCCGCGAAAGGGCGGCGTCGGAAACCGGCTCGCCCTTTCCCGCCGCCTCGACGATGCCGTGGGCGGGAAGCAGAAGGAAGGCGGCGGCGAGCCGGGGAACGGCGAGGCCAACCGCAAGCAAGGCAAGCAGAAGCGGCAGGACAAACAGGGCAAGGCTTCCGGGGGTTCGCCGCACGGGGATTGAGCCGTTTCCTCAAATTTCCTTGTAATACCGGTCGTAGCCCTCGTAATAGGCGCGGCCGGAAGAGCCTAATCCGTAAGGGGCGCCCTTGCGGATATCGACGAGGCTCAAGACCAAGCCGGCCACCTCGCCGCCGGCTTCAAGCAATTGCCTTAAAGCCGCCTTGACCGTGTTGCGGTCCGTCTTCGCCCAACGCACTACGAAAATAACCTTGTTCACGCCGCGCGTCAGCACCAGCGCGTCAGACACGGCAAGCAGCGGCGGCGCATCCAGCACCACAAAATCAAAAAGTTCCTCCAGCCGGTGGATCAGGCCGCGCATCTCCTGCAAGCCCAGAAGATCGGCCGGGTGCGGCACGATGGGCCCCGCCGGAATCACGCGCAAGCCGGAACGCAAGTCGACCTCCAGCACGTCGCCGAGGCTGGCTTGGCCGGTGAGATGGGTACTCAAGCCCCGATCGTTCGCAAGTTCCATGACGCGATGGACGCTCGGGTGCCGAAGGTCGCAATCGACAAGAACGCATTTCTGCCCCGACTTCGCCGCCGACGCGGCGAGGGCGACGGCAAGCGATGTCTTCCCTTCGCCCGGCACGGAAGAGGTGACCATCAGCGTTTTCGGCCTCCCGTGAACGTCGGAAAGCGCAAGCGAGGTGCGGAGGCGGCGGACCGCCTCGCCGAAGATGCTGTTCGGACGGTCGACCGCCTCGAGATACGGCACCTTGCCGTCCCGAAGATAGGGGAAAATCCCCAACACCGGTTGACCCGTCACGTTTTCCAGTTGCTCGGCCGTGCGGAAGCCGGAGTCGAGATATTCCAGCATGAAGGCAAGCGCGATGCCGGCGACAAGGGAGGCAAAAAGGGCGGCCATCACCATCAGCCGTTTCTTCGGGTAGTAAGGCCGGCTGGGTTCGACGGCGGGCGAAATCACCCGCGCGTTCGCCTGAATCAGATCCTCGTCCTGCACCTTCGTTTCCTTGAAGCGGGCAAGAACCGTCTCATAGAGCTGTTTGTTCGCCTTGATTTCGCTCTCCAGCGAATTCAGGTTCGCTTCCGCCTCGGCCTGCTCCTCGATGCGGTGTTGCAGATTCCTGACTTCCGTCTGCAAATTCGCCTCGCGCACGCGGGCGATTTCAAGTTCATACCCGATGTTGCGGGCGATCTTGTTCACCTCGTTCGCGATTTTCTCGCGAAGGTCGCCGATCTCGTTCTGGGCCAACAGAAGCTTTGGATGCCCTTCCCGGAACTGGGTCTTAAGCTCGGAAACCTTGCGGAGAAGTTCCGCTTCCTGCTCGCGCAATTTCTGGATGAGCGGCGAATCGATAACGGCAGCGGCGGATTCGATGTTGCCGGAAGAAGCCATTAATTGCCGGATTTGCTGCTCGCGCGCCTCGGCCTCGGCCCGCTGCCCGCGCGATGCGATCAATTGTGTGCTGAGTTCGGCAAGTTGCTGCTGGTAGACGTTCGTGCTGCCGACCTCGACGATGCCGGACTCGCGGCGAAACACATCGAAGCGACGCTCCGATTCGATGACGCGAAGGCGCAGTTGCTCCACGCGCTCGTTCAGCCAGTCCGTCGCCCGGACGGTGGCGGCGCCGCGCGTCTCGAGCTGGTCCAGGATGTAGATTTCAGCCGCGGCGTTCGCGAGCCTGGCCGCGGTGGCAGGATCCGTGGACGAATAGCCGACCGACATGATCCGCGAGGTGAGCGAGGGCTGGACGTAAAGGTCGGCAAGGTAGTAATCCGTCACAAGCTCAAGCGTGTAGTTCTCGACCGCTTCGGGTGTCATGCCGCTTGTCCAGTCCTTTTCCTCGGCCTTGCCGAACAGCCAGACCCCGATCGCGGCCCAAAGGCTTGGTTGCGGCGGCACCAGGAAAGGGTTGAACATCGGATCTTCGACAAGGTTGAGCCGCTTCACCGCCTTGACGGCAAGGGCGCGCGAGCCGATGACGGCGGCCTCCGTCTCGTTCGTGTAATAGTCCGTGCGCATTCCCCTGGTGACGGCGTCAATGTTCAAGACGTTGCTTTGGTTCTCTTCGAGAACCAGCAACGCCTCCGCCCGGTAAAGCGGCGTGATCTGGCTGACGAAAAGTGCCGTGAAGCTGGTGATCAGGAACACGATGCCGGCGATTAGGTATTTGCGCCGGCGCAGCACGCCCAAGAGGTAGACGAGGTCGAGCTCGTCCCCCTCGGCTTCGCCGAACGTCGGCGCGGAGGGCGAAGCCGGCGGCGTGCCCCGCAATTGACGAATGTCGGCCATACGATTCAACGCTTCTCCCCAGATCCCCCTTAAGATCTCAAGGCGTCGGCCATTGCCCGAACGCCGTAGCCTATATAGGCGCCGTTAGGAATTGACGTAAGCTTACCGCATATTTTAGGATTTTCCGTAAACCCTTTTTGCTATTTTTCCATTCACTTCCGGCAAACATCTATCATAAACGGTCGGATAATTGGCGCTAACTTGTTAGATTTGTTATGTTTTTAATGAAATGCCCTCGGCTCTCACATTCACGTGAGAGGGTATGGTCGGCGCCGACGTTAAAGTAGGGCCTGGCTAGAAGAGGCGGCGCTCGACCTCGATCGTATCTCCCGGCAGGACCGGTACGTCGAGGGTCGCATCGTAGCGGGTTTTCCCTGCCCCCGTCCGCCGGATCAGCGTCACGACGTCCGTTTGCGCCCGCCGGGTGAAGCCGCCGCCGATGGCGATCGCCTGGCGAATATCGATGCCGCTCTGGTAAGGGTAGCTTCCCGGCTTGGTGACCTGGCCCAGGATGAAGAAGGGCCGGAAATTGCGGACCTCGATGCTGACCTTGGGGTCGATGATGAACTTGGCGTCGAGCTCGCGCTCGATCTGCGTTTGCAGGTCGCGGGCGGTGTGATCGGCCGCCTTGACCTGCCCCAGAAGCGGCAGGGAGATATAGCCCGCGCCGTCGATGTCGAACTCGCCAGAAATGTCGGGCTGCCCGAAGACCGTGACCTTCAGCTTGTCCCCCGCCCCAAGGTAGTACTCCACCCCGACCGAATCCGAAGCTTTGGTCTCTCCCGGGTTCTGGGCCAAGGACCCGGCCGCGAACAAAAGAAAGAAGAAGATACCCGCAAGGGCGACGCCCGCCGCCGGGAAAATCCTTCGACGCGGGCAACGCTCCGCGCCGCGGCGGCGGCGAAAATACGCGCTTTTTTCTTTTTCCCGCTTCGTCATCCCGCGCTCCCCGCCCCTTACAGACGGAAGGTCAGCCGCCCAAGCCACTGGTTGTTCTTATAGCTTTCGCCAGCCAGGTTTGAATCCAAATCCTCGTTCTCGTAGCGCAATTCCCACACCACGTTAGGATTCATAAGATATTTCATGCCGAGCCGGAAGCGAACCCCATCCTCGCTGCGGTCTATCCCCTTGAAGTCCTGGTTGCGGAACGCCCCGCTCAGAGTGAAGATCAGGTTTTCCAGCGGGTCGTAATCCACCACGAATTCGAGATTGGTTTCCAGGATGCCGGAGGCGTTGCGGAGCGTCGTTTCCTTGACCGTCCGTGACAGTCTGCCGGTCAGCGTCATGAGATCCGTCGCGTTCCAGACCAGATCGCCACTGAAGGAGGGGCCTCTCACCGTGCCCAGCAGCGGGTCGTCGAAGCTCTGACGGAGATAGCCCGCGCCGAGTTCGAGGAAGGTGACGCCGGAGAGATCCCAGGTGAACCCGGCGAGGACTTCATAGCCCTGTGAATCCCGGCGAAGGCCCTCGTCGTCCACCGCCGCGTCATAGCGAACGACGTTGTAGCCTGGCTGCACGAAGAGCGTCGTGCCTTCGAGGATTTCATAGCCGACGCGGAAGGTCGTCTTGTATTTGTTGCGGTCCTGGTCGTCGTTGTTGATGGGGCCGGCGTCCTGGAAATTGAAGACGTCCGCCACCCCGTCCAGGCGAAAGGAAAGAGGCTCGCCCGTGAAAACGACGTTGGCGTCGTAAGACGTCTGGAAAAATTTCGTCAGCGGAATGCCGAGGCCGGTGTCGTCCGGCGAGCCGCGGTCCTGGTGCGCCCGCGCGAAACCGCTCCCCAGGCCCACCGACATTTCCTCCGTCAAATCCAGCTGGCCGTTCACGCCGAAATTATAGTCGTTGTAATCCTCGCTTCCGTTCTCGGCGAAGCGGCCGAGCTCGCCGTTCGCGCGAAAGGCAAGCAAGTGGTTATCCCAGTCCGATTCGGCGCGAATACCCGGCTTCACGCGAAAGACCGTGTCGGCACGTTTGTCCGTTTCGGTGCGGAAGGTGTTGTCATCGTACTCCGTCTCGATATCTATTTTCGGGAAGAGGATAAAACTGCTCACCGCCGGGTCAGCCGCCGTCCCGGTGGCGGGAAAGAAATCCCGCGACTCGATCCCTAAGGCGTCGTAGTCCGGACGGACGCGGGTGGTGACCGAATCCTCCTTCGCCGTCTGGGCAAGGGCGGCCCCGGTCCCCGCCACACCAAACAGGGCCAAAAGACCAAAACGCCGCAGTCGGCAGGTCCACAAAGGCTTGCTCTCTCCGGTATGGCCCGCCACGCCGCATGGGGAAGAACGAAAAGGATGGACTTTCGGCTTAGCTGGGGCTTGCGATCCGCTCATTCTTGAGGACAGGCTCCGGCAGATCGAGCGATTTCTTTTTTTCGCTGTCCTTGGCCTTGGTCACAAGTTCGGCGACCAATTCGGCAACTTTCGAGCTGACATTCGCTTCCACTTGCAGGCGCCGCTTGTCTGAAAAAACGGCGTCCTTGGCCTCCGGTGGCAGGTTGAGAACGCTAGGCTTGTCCGTCGGCTCGAAAATCGCCCCGGTCAGGTATGTTTTTCCGGAAGAAAATCCGATTTTCAATTCGCTGCCCGGCACGTCCACCTCAAGAACAATGATGCCGCCGGCAAACCGGGCAGTGGGGCCGGCCTGTGATGGATTGAAGATTTCGGCCGCCGACTCACCCCCGGTCTTAAGCCGCGCAACCCGAACCCAATCCTCCGGCAGGGCCTGGGCGATCGGGATATTGACCCCGTTCACCATGATGAACTCCCCGAAGGGTGCCGCGGCACCGCCTTCGCCCAAGGCTTCCGTCATCAGGATGATCCGCCAGCGGCCGCTTTTCGTGAGTTCGACCTTCAAATTGCCGATGCCGATCATGCCACCCGACTGGAGGGTGTCCTGGCCGGGGCGGCGAATCGCCTGAAGGCCGTCCTTTTCGGCCGGCTCGATGCGCTTGTCGAGGGTGGTGATGCGCTCGAAGCCGGGGCTGACCTTCTTATCGGACGGCCCAAAATCGAGCGCGATGACGTCTTTCGACGGAAGGAAATTGCTGGAAGGATCGAATTGGATGATCTTCGCGCCACCCCCCGAATGGGAAATGGAAGCCTGGATGATCCGATCGGCGACCGTAAGCGCCGCCGTGGCGTCCTGGATGAAGCCGCCCGCTTTCAATTGCTGAAGAAGGTTCTCGGCGCGCGCCTCCACTTCCTTGGAGCCGGCCTTGCCTTGGGTGAGAAGCCGGTCGAGATCGGCGAGGCCTTCCTCCGTGCCGGAGAGCGCGCCGAGAAGCGCCTTCCGCTCGGCCGGCGATAGTTCCGGCTGCGTGGCATCGGCCGCACCCGAAGGCCCGGTGGCAGGAAAGCTTGCGAAAAAAGCACCGGTAAAGGCGGCGCATACGAGCCGCCGAAGGTTCGCCCGCCACACCCTAACGTCTGCGAAGCGCTTACCGTAAGTCATACGAAAATCTAACAGAAACCGCTCATCCCGGGAAATCAAAAAAGCTTAGGCGATCGGGGGCGTTTAAAAAAAACCTGTGTTTCCAACAAGTTGCATCATAAGCGCTGGCGCGGGCCGCGATCCGCCGCCGGGCCGATGGATTTTCGCCTACGATTTCTTTACCGTTTTCCTTCTGGCTCCGCGGATTTTAATACCGCGGAGTTTTATTGTTCGCAAGAATGCCGGACCGAAAGCCGCAACCCGAGAGACCGGCCCGAAGAGTCGGCTAGAAAGGTGTCTTAACCGTGCTGCAGGTTACCGGAGCACACCTGCCGAAAAACGGCGACGCTGAAAAAAAGGCAGTTCCCCCATCCCCGGCGGCGCCGTCGCCATCCCCATCGGGAGACCCTTTTCGCGCCATCCTCTCCGTGCTGATGGCGGAGGCCGGAAGGCCGCTGGATGCCGCTGACCTTTATGCCCTGCTGCCGCCTGCGAAAGAAGGGGCGGCGGCGAAGGATTTCGTCCGCGCCTTAAGACGGCTCGGCTTCCGGGCAAAGCGGCGGCGCGCGAAGCCGGGGAACGTCCGTCCGCCCTTCCTGCTCCTCGACGGCGACGGCAAGCCAACCCTGCTCGCGCTTGAACGCAAGGGCGAGCATCTCCGCCTGTTCGATCCGGCAAGCGGAAAAAGCCGGGAGGAGAAGGCGGGCCGGCTTGGCGCCGAACAGGACGTCCTGCTTTTCCGCCGGCGGCCGGCCGTCACCGCCGGGGAAGGCCTGCGCGGCCTTTTCGCGGGGCGTTTCCAGCGCGTCCTTGTCAAGATTCTGATCGCCTCTCTCGTTATCAACCTCTTCGCGCTGGCGACGCCCCTTTTCGTCATGACGGTCTACAACAAGGTGATCGCCCAGGCCGCCCTCGACACCCTCAACGTGCTCGCCCTCGGCATGCTGAGCCTTTATGCCTTCGACGCCGTGCTACGCGGCATCCGGGGCTACGTCGTGAGCCATACCGGCGCGCGGATTGACGCAACCCTCGGCGGCGAAACGATGCACCGCGTGCTCCACCTCCCTTACCGGGACCTGGAGGCGGCCCCCGCCGGCCTGATGAACGAGCGCCTTCGCCGGCTCGACACGGTCCGTGAATTCTTTACCGGGTCCGTGCCGGTCCTCCTGATCGATCAGTTTTTCGTTCTTCTTTTCCTGATCGTCCTTTTCTTCCTCAGCCCGCTGCTCGGTGTCATCGCGCTTGCCGCGCTTTTTCTCTTCGCGCTCGTTTCCCTAGCGCTCTACCGAGCGCAGAAAGGACTCTTCGAGGAACGCTTCCGGGCGCTCGCCGCGCGGTCGTCGGCCTATCTCGAGACGCTTCGGAACGCGTTGACCGTGAAGGCCTTGAGCCTGGAGCCCGAGGTCGAACGCCGGTGGGAGGAACGGGTAGCGGAAGCCGCCGGCGCCGGCTTCCGCGCCGACCATCTGGCCGCGCTCGTAAATGCCCTCGCCGCTCTGTTACAGCAACTGACCGCGCTTGCGATCATCTTCGTCGGCGCCCGTTTGGTCATCGCCGGCGAACTCAGCATCGGCGCGCTGGTCGCCGCGAACCTTCTGGCCGGCCGCGCGATCGCACCCGTCCGCCAAGCCGTTTCCGCCTGGAATCAACTGCAGGAGACGCGGACCGCCTTTCACGAACTTAACGCCCTCTTCGCCGCCCCCGCCGAAGGCGCGCCGGGCATGGCGACGGTCTTGCCGCCCATTACCGGTGCCCTTCGTTTCGAGAACGTCTCCTTTCGCTACGCGCCGGAACTGCCGGAGGTGTTGCGCGGCGTTACTCTCGAAATCCCAAAGGAGACGGTCGTTGCGATCGTCGGCCCGGCCGGTTCGGGGAAAAGCACGCTGGCGAAGCTGGTGCAAGGCCTTTACGCGCCGACCGCGGGACGGATTCTTCTGGACGCGGCGGACGCCGCCCATTTCTCCGCCCCCGCCCTGCGCCGGCAGGTGATCGCCGGGCCGCAGGAAAGCCAGATTTTTTCCGGCACCGTGCGCGAGAACCTTCTCTTCGGCCTTCACGGCATGCCGGCGGCGCGTGCCGTGGAGGCTGCGAAATTCGTCGGCGCCCACGCCTTCATCCAGCGCCTGCCGAAAGGTTACGACACGCTTCTCGGCGAAGGCGGGCGCGGGCTTTCCGCCGGCCAGCGGCAGTTGCTCTGCCTCGCTAGGGCGCTGGCCCGCAACCCGAAGGTGCTGATCCTGGACGAGACGACGAACGCCATCGACCCGGCGGCCGAGGCGGCGCTGCTTCACAAGCTGCGCCGGAAGGCGAAGGGGCATACCATCCTTCTGCTCACGAACCGGCTGACGCCGGCTGCCATCGCGGACCGCGTCGTCCTCCTGGTGGACGGACGGATCGAACGCGAGGGGCCGGCGTCGGAAATGCTGGACGTGGTGCGCGAGCGCTTGGCCGACCTTGTGGGAGGAGAAGGCACATGACGCGGGCGCGCCAAATTCTCTCGCTGTTCCGGAAGGTAACGCAGACCGATGCCGACTTTCATCCCAAGGCGGTCGGCCTGGACGCGGAACCGGCACCTCTGGCCGGCCTCCTTATCTTCACCATCGCGCTTTTCCTGGCCGCCGTCCTTATCTGGGCGGGTCTTGGCACGGTCGAACAGGTCGCCACCGCCCAAGGCGTCGTGCGCCCCTTCGGCCGCGTGAAGATCATCAACCATCCGGAAGGGGGAAGGGTCGTCGCCGTTCACGTGCAAGAGGGCGACAGGGTGGACGCCGGGCAGGCGCTGGTCGAACTCGACGCCAGCCTTTTGGAGGAGG
Organism: Pseudomonadota bacterium; assembly: GCA_040752895.1. Lineage (NCBI taxonomy): Bacteria > Pseudomonadati > Pseudomonadota > Pseudomonadota bacterium. Next base: position 433,623 of record JBFMHN010000002.1, on the reverse strand, counting down.
AAATCACCCGCCTGCAGGACGCGTGGTACGGCCTGGCGGCCAGGAGCGCCCGCCTCGAGGCGGAAGCGACCCGATCGCGGCCCGAGTTTCCGGCCGCGCTGCACGCGGCGCGGCCCGATCTCGAACAATTGCAGACCCGGCTCTTCGAATCCCGCTCGACCACGCTCGCCAGCGATGAAAAAATCGCGGCGAGCGTGGTCGAGCAGCGCGCCAGCGACGTCGAGGCGTTGACCCTCAGGATCGAGGAACTGCAAAACAGCCTCGCCCTCCTGAAAAAGCAGGAACGTTCCGTCAACCTATTGGTGGAAAAAGGCTATTTCCCGGAACTTCGCCACCTTTCGATCCAGCGCCAGCTTTCCGAATCCGAAGGCACGCTGGCCGAAGCCCGGGAAAGATTGATCGCCGCCTTCGCCGAGGCGAAGGAACGCCAAAAAGCGGTTGGACAGAAATTCCACGCCGAGGCTCTCGACCACCTGGCCGCCGCCCAGAAAGAGCGTGACGCGACCGAAGGCGCGCTGGCCCAGCGAAAGAGTCAGCGCGAGGCGCTCGTGATCCGGGCGCCGGCCGCCGGCATCGTCCAGAACCTGCGGGTCACGAGCGTCGGTCAGACAATCGGCGGGAACGATCCCCTGATGAACATCGTGCCGACGACGGACAGCCTTATCGTCGAGGCGCGCGTCCAGAATCGCGACATAGGTTATGTCGCCCTTGGGCAGGCGGCGCGGGTCAAGTTCCGCACATACGACTTCCTTCGCTTCGGAAGCCTCGACGGCCGGGTCGAGCAGGTCGCGGCGAACGCCGTGACGCCGGCCGCGGGCGGCGAGTCCTACTTTACCGTCGTCATCCGCACGGAGAGGGCCCATCTCGGCAAACGGCCCGACGAACAGCCGGTGCAGCCGGGCATGGAAGTGGACGTCGATCTGCGGATCGGCGAGAAGTCCATTCTTTCCTACCTTACGGATCGGATGTTTCGGACTTCCGCTCAAGCGTTTCAGGAGCGCTGATCACAAGCCCGAGCCGGGCCATGTCGTCGAAGGTGGCACCCACTTCGCGCGCCAGAAGGGTCGGGTCCTCATCGGGAAAGGCCGCCGCATAAAGCCGGAGGACCTCTTCCCGCATGGCCGGCGCTTCCAGGACCTGCCAGATGCCGCCGGCGATGGCGTTCAAATAGTAAACGTCCTGGCCTATGGGCTCGACGAGGAAAAGGTCGGCCTCGACCGCCGTCACGCTGACCGCCGGGTTTCGGCAAAACCGTTCTTCGCCCATGCCTTCTTCGCCCATGCCGCGCCACCCTTCGGCCGAAACTATGCGGTCTTGCCCGACCGGAAACAAGGCTTGAGGGCGGCCGGCCAAGGCAAGACAAAACTGCCCGCGCCGGACCGCGCGCGGGTTATCCCTTGCCAGAACACGGGGCGCGCCCTTTTATGGGCCGGCATGGAAACGGCGATCCTGGTTGAAAACCTCACCAAGCGTTTTGGCGCGATCCCCGCCGTGGACGGTATCAGTTTTGCCGTGAAAACCGGCACCACGACGGCGCTTCTGGGCGGCAACGGCGCCGGCAAGACGACCACGCTCGCGATCCTGCTGGGCCTTCTGCTGCCCACCGGCGGGCGGGCGGTCGTTTTGGGTTGCGACATGCGCAACCACCGCTACCGCGTCCTGCCGAAGATGAATTTCTCCTCCCCTTACGTGGAATTACCGCGGCGCCTGACGGCTTGCGAGAACCTGCTCGTCTATGCCCGCCTCTATGGCATCCCCAAGGCGTCCGAGCGCCTTGAGGAGCTCGCCCGCGACCTCGACCTCAAGGACTTCTTCCATCGCCCGATGGGCAGCCTTTCTTCCGGCCAGCGCACCCGGGTGGCGCTGGCGAAGGCGCTCCTCAACCGGCCTGCGCTGCTGCTGCTCGACGAACCGACCGCCTCCCTCGACCCCGAGACGGCGGACTGGGTGCGCGGTTACCTCGAACGCACGCGGCGCGAGACGGGCGCCACGCTCCTGCTTGCCTCCCACAACATGGCGGAGGTCGAACGGCTCTGCGACGACGTCATTGTGCTGCAGCGGGGCCGGATCGTCGATCGGGGAAGCCCGCAAGGCCTGATCGAACGCCATGGCCGGCAAACGCTGGAAGAGGTTTTCCTCGCCATCGCCCGCGAGCGGACGCCGCGGGAAAGGCCGGAGGCGCCATGATGGAACTTCCGAACCCAGCCTTTTCCTGGCGGCGCACGATGGCGCTTTTCTTTCGCTACCTATACCTCCTGCGCGGTTCCTGGCCGCGCATCCTCGAACTTGCCTATTGGCCGACCGTCCAGATGGTCCTATGGGGATTGATCACCCGATTCCTTCTCACGAACAGTTCCTGGCTGCTCGAGGCAAGCGGCGTCCTGATCGCCGCCGTACTTTTGTGGGACGTGCTGTTCCGAAGCCAGCTCGGCGTTTCGCTTTCCTTCCTCGAGGAAATGTGGTTGCGGAATCTGGGCCAGCTTTTCGTGAGCCCCTTGCGGCCTTGGGAGTTCATCGCCGCGCTTCTGGGCATCAGCCTTCTGCGCACGCTGATCGGCGTCGTCCCTGCCGCCCTTCTCGCGATCCTTCTCTACCACTATTCGATCTTCGAGCTGGGGTTGCCGCTGCTGGCGTTCTTTGTCAATCTGCTCGTCCTGGGCTGGGCGATCGGCCTCATGGTCGCCGCCGCCATCTTGCGGTATGGCCTGGGCGCGGAAAGCCTCGCCTGGCTCGTCGTCTTCGCGATCGCGCCCTTGAGCGGCATCTACTACCCGATCGCCGCACTGCCCGATTGGCTCCAGCCGGCGGCCTATGCGCTGCCCGCCGCCCACGTGTTCGAAGGGATGCGGGCCGTCATGTTCGAAGGCGTCTTCCGCTGGGACAGCTTCGGCTGGGCGGTCGGCCTCAACCTTCTCTACCTTGGCGCCGGCTGGGTCATTCTGCTGGCCGCCTTTCGCGCCGCGCGCGTGCGCGGCCTGCTTTTGCAGATCGGTGAATGAACGATCGGCGCGGCGGCATTGGCAGGAGCCGGCGAACCGCCCTATAAAGGAAACGAAAGGGGTTGCCCTTGGCATTTCGGCGGGCGGTCTTGGCGAATTTTCCGAAGGAACGCGCGGGATGACGCAAACGACGCGCTGGTGGTGGGTGCGGCACGCGCCCGCGGTCGGCCATGACGGCCGCGTCTATGGCAGCACGATCGACGTTCCCGTCGATACCAGCGATCCCACGCCCTATCGCGCGCTGGCCGCAGCCTTGCCGTCGAACGCGGTTCTCCTCACGAGCCCCTTGCACCGTACAATGCAGACGGCGGACGCCATATCCGCCCAAGGCTTCGCGCCGGTGGCGCGGCAGGTCGAGGAATCGCTTCAGGAGCTCAGTTTTGGCGACTGGCAGGGCATGACCTACGCCGAGCTTCGGAAAGTGAGCGGCGGCCATCCGGTCTGGTTCACCCCGCCCGCCGTCGTCCCGCCGAACGGCGAAAGTTTTCTTCAGATGTGCGAACGTGTCGTTCCCACCGTCGAGCGGCTGACCGAAGCATTCGCCGGGCGGGATATCGTCTCCGTCTCACACGGGGGGCCGATCCGGGCGGCGATCGGCTTGGCGCTTGGCTGCGAGATGGCGCAGGCCGTTTATTTCCACATCAACAATCTTTCCCTGACGCGACTGGAATACGCCCACCCTTCCCAGCCGGGCGCGGAAGGTGGAAAATGGCGCGTGCGCTGCATCAATCTGCGGCCGAACCAATTGAAGCCCGTCTGAAAGCAGGCGGTCCATGCAACCCCTTTTTACCCTTGCGGAGAACACGCCCATGCCAAAGCGAATCCGAACGTCTTTCGTCTTTCTTTTCGTATGCGCGTTCCTCATGACGGGTCTCGCTCCAGCCCAAGCGGCGTCCGACCAGCAGGAACTCGTCGACAAGTCCAAATACACGATCGAGCGGATGCTGAAGGACGAGCTCTTTTCGAAAGTGCCGGAATACATGGCCCGCGCCAAAGCCATCCTGATCGTCCCAAGCCTTTTCAAGGCGGGTTTCTTCTTCGGCGGCGAGGGCGGCAACGGCGTCCTTCTCACCAAGAACACCGACGGCACGTGGAGCTACCCCGCCTTCTACACGCTCGGCGGCGCCAGTTTCGGCCTGCAGTTCGGCGCCCAGGACGCGGAGGTGCTGCTTGTCATCTTGACCGACAAGGGGCTGGATTCCACGCTCCGCACGGAAATGAAGCTGGGGGCGGACGCCAGCCTTGCGGTGGGCCCGGTCGGCGCCGGCATCGAGGGGGCGACGACGACCAGTTTCGGCGCCGACATCGTCTCGTTCTCGCGGGCGACCGGGTTGTTCGGCGGCGTCTCGGGCGAAGGCACCGTCATCTACGGCCGCGATTCCTGGAATCAGCTCTACTATGGCGAAGGCACCACGGCGCGGAAAATCCTCATCGAAAGAAGCGTGCACAACGCCGGCGCCGATGCGCTCCGCCAAGCCGTCGCCGGCAAATAAGGCGGCCCGCGCGCCGGCCCTGATGATCCAGGGGACCGGCTCGGACGTCGGCAAGTCGCTGCTGGTGGCGGGGCTTTGCCGCGTGTTCGCGCGGCGCGGGTTTCGCGTATGCCCCTTCAAGCCCCAGAACATGTCGAACAACGCCGCCGTGACGGTCGAGGGCGGCGAGATCGGCCGCGCCCAGGCCCTGCAGGCGCGCGCCGCCGGCATCAAGCCCAGCTTCCACATGAACCCGGTGCTTTTGAAGCCGGAGACGGATACCGCCGCCCAGGTCGTCGTCCAGGGCAAGGCCGTGGGCCGTCTGGAAGCCCGCGCCTATCAGGGTAGAAAACCGGACCTTCTGCCCTACGTCCTGGCAAGTTTCGCGCACCTCGCCGCGACGGCCGACCTTGTCCTTGTCGAAGGCGCTGGCAGCCCGGCCGAGGTGAATTTGCGCGAAGGCGACATCGCGAACATGGGCTTCGCCGAAGCCGCCGACGTGCCGGTCGTGCTGGCGGGCGACATTGAGCGCGGCGGCGTCATCGCCGCCCTGGTCGGCACGTTCGAGGTGCTGCCCCCGCGCGAGCGACGACGCATCGGGGGTTTTCTCATCAACAAATTCCGCGGCGACGTAAGCCTTTTCGAAGACGGCGTGCGTTTCATCGAGAAACGCACGGCCTGGCCCTGCTTCGGCACCGTGCCTTTTCTTTCGGAGGCGAAGCGTCTGCCGGCCGAGGATTCGCTGCCCCTTGCCGCCTATCGCGAAAGCGCGGGAAGGGAGATCCGGGTGCTGGTGCCCGCCTTTTCCCGGCTTGCCAATTTCGACGATCTAGACCCGTTGCTGGCGGAGCCGGACGTGAGTATCGAAATCGTCCCGCCCGGCGAACGGATGGGCAAGGCCGACCTCGTCATTCTCCCCGGCACGAAGGCAACCCTTGCGGATTTGCGTTTCTTGCGGGCGCAAGGGTGGGAGGAGGATTTGCGCGCCCACCGCGCGCGCGGCGGTGTCATCTTGGGCATCTGCGGCGGCTTCCAGATGCTGGGAAAGCTGGTGTGCGACCCGGCCGGCGTCGAGGGCAAAGCCGGCCGTGAGGCCGGCCTCGGGTTCCTCGACTTCGAGACAGTGCTTGGCCCGGAAAAACGGCTCCGCCTGACGGAAGGCAAAGCCGTTGCAAGCGGCGACGCCGTCACCGGCTACGAAATCCATGTCGGCGTCTCAAGAGGCGAAGCGCTGCAACGCCCATGGTTCGAACTGGCGGGCGAGGCGGAAGGGGCGGTGTCTGCCGACGGAAAAATTTTCGGCACTTATCTGCACGGTCTTTTTACAAGCGATGACTTTCGCCATGCCTTTCTTCACCGCCTTCGTCCGCGCGCCCCAAGCGGCGTGCATTACGAACGTCAGGTCGAGGCAACGCTCGATCGTCTTGCCGATCATCTGGAGGCGACGCTTGCGATCGAGCGCCTGCTGAAGCTTGCGAGAACGCGCGCCAAGACAAAAGAAGTTCAGGCGAGGTAGGCGAGCCCCGCCACCAGCCCGAAATGAAGAAGGGCGGCCGCCGTGAAAAGATAGAGCGCACGGCGCGCGTCCTGGAAGGTCGCCCGCGCCCGGCCGCCGCCGATCCAGGGCTGCCCCGCCGGCCGGCCGGGCTTTGGGCCAAGCAGGGCGAGATCGAGGGCGCCGGCCGCCGCCGCGACCGCAGGGCCTGCGCTCCAATCCGGATGCTTCTTGCCTTCCCTGGCGAAGGCGCGGCCGGCCGCGAGAGGGTTCGCCGTCGGCGTGAAAAGGGCGGCAAGTGTCAGAAGAAGCCCCGCCAGCCGCGCCGGCAGAAAGCCAAGGGCGGCGTCGAACCGGCGGGCGGCGAAGCCGAAGGCTTCGTGCCGGGCGTCCGACCGGCCGATGCGTGCGCCGAGCAGGCGGGCGGCGCGGCTCAAGAAAACGCCCGGCAGCCCAAGCAGCATGAACCAGAAAACGGGCGCCACGACGTCCTGCCCGAAACGGCCGGCCAGCCGCTCGATCGCGATACGCGCTGTGGCGTGGGCATCTCGCGGAACCTCGCCCGAGAAACCACGCATGGAAAGGGACGCCTGGGCGGGGTCGAAGGGCTCGGCCTTCAGCACCTTGGCAAGCTTCTTTCCTTCGTCGAAGATTTGGCGCTGCGGGATCAGCACGGCCAGCAGCGCTATTTCGAAATACCTTCCGAACGGCATCGTCGCCGCGTAGCGAAGCAGCACGAAGCCCGCAGCCACGGAAAGACCGGTCAGCAGAAGAACGACAAGCGCGCCGCGAATAATCCGGTTCCGTTCGCTGCGCTTCTCCCGATTCAGGCGGCGGTCGAACCCGTCGGCCAAGCGCGCAAGCAGCGCCTCCGGGTGGACGGGCCGCAGAAAGGAAAGCGAAAAGCCACCGAGAAGCGCGTTGACGACGAGCGCAATCAGCAGGAAAAACAGGGAGTCGGGGCTCCCGCCGGGAAGGGGGATCGGCATGCGGTCTCAAAGATGGGGCGAAAAGCCCAGCACCGTCAATGCCGTAAGCGCCCCGCCAGGACCGGAGGCATGAAAAAACAACCCGCCATTTTCCTCTGCGGCCATGGCGGCCGGGACCCGGAAACGCTTGCGGAGTTCATCGCTTTCGTGGACCGCTTGCGCGCCCGCAACCCCGCCGCAGCGGTCGGGTACGGATTCCTCGAATTCGCCGAGCCCACCCTCGCCGCAGGCCTCTTTCGGCTGCACGCGGAAGGCGCGCAGGAAATCCTCGCCCTGCCGGTCACCCTTTTCGAAGGCGGCCACAGCCTAGCCGACATCCCGAACGCCCTGCGCGCCTTCGGCCAAGCTCACCCCGCGCTTCGCCTACGCTACGGCCGGGCCTTCGGGGTCGAGGAGAAACTCCTTCGCCTTCTTGCCGATCGCGTTCGCGCAGCGGAGGCGGAGGCAAAGACCAAAGCCGGCGAGCGTGAAAACGCTTTTCTGCTGGTCGTCGCGCGCGGCGCGCGCGAGGAAGGCGCGGCAAGGGATGCCGCGACCATCGCCGGCCGGCTCAAGGCCGAACTCGGTTTTGGCGAGACCCTGGCCGCCTTCAGCGGCCTTGCCCGGCCCACCTTGAAGGAAGGGCTTGAACGCGCCCGCCGGTCGGGTGCGCCGCGCGTGGTGGTCGTTCCCTATTTTCTTTTCACCGGCAAACTCGTGAAGCAGCTCCGCGCGGAAGTGGAAGCCGTGGCCGCCGCCAATGGCGATGTCGAATGGCTTCTCGCTTCGCATCTTTTCGGTCACCCGCTTCTCGAAGAAGCGGCCTGCGACCGGATCGCCGAGATCGCGAACGCCTAGGGTTTGCCGCCCGCCGCCTTGAGAACGCGCGCGCCGTCCGCCTTGCCTTCCCGCCTGGCGATGGCGAGCGCCGTATCGCCCTTACGGTTCCGGTGGTTGACGGAAGCTCCGGCTTTGATCAAAGCGCGCAGGATGTCCGCATGGCCGACCGCCGCCGCCCAGAAAAGGGCCGTCTCGCCGTTTGCATCCTCGGCGTCAACCGGCGCTCCCCGGTCGAGCAAGAGGCAAACGACGACCTCCCTTCCCATCCAGGCGGCCAGGATGAGGGGCGTGACGCGGTCGTCGTACCGGCTGGCGTGCACGCCGGGGTCGGCGCCTTTGGCCAGCATCGCTTCGATGACATCCGAATCGCCGCGCAGCACCGCCCAAATCAGGACCGGGCGGCCGTCGGCGTCGACGACGTTCGGGTCGGCGCCCTTTGCCAGCATGCGTTTAACAAGAGCGCTGTCCGCATACAGCACGACCATGGCGAGCACGCTTTCGCCCTCGACGTTTTGCCGGTTGACGTCGGCGCCGGCTTCGACCAGTGCTTCCACCACCGCGCGATGGCCCTCGGCGGCGGCGGCGAGAAGGGCGGTCTCCCCCTCCCATGTCGCGTGTTCAAGCCTGGCGCCTTTGCCGATCAAAAACCGGACGGCTTGCTCATGCCCGGCCCTTGCCGCCAGCATCAAGGCGCTGAAGCCCGCGAAGTTGCGCGCCTCGATGTCGGCAGCACCTGCGATCAGCGCCGAAAGGACGCCGGTTTCGTTTCGCATCGCCGCCCACATGAGGGGCGTGACGCCAAGCCGGCAGGAAAGTTCCGGGTCAGCCCCCGCCGCAAGAAGGGCTTCGACGGTGGCGCGACGGCCGGCCGCCGCCGCCCGGGCAAGGGGCGTGAACCCGCTCGCGTCCGTGACGTTTGGAGAAACACCGCGGCCGAGCAGCTCGCGCACCTTGTCAAGCTTGCCCGCCCATGCCGCCAAGATGAGGGCGGCTTCCTTCTCGGCGAGACCTTCGCCGGCCGGTCCGCACGACACCGCGCCGACCGAGGCCGGCGTGGCGAAAAAGACGGCAAGAAAAAGAAGCGTCAGGCAAGCGGGCGGGCGTTTCGGCATCGGGTTCTTTCCCCCTTCGTTCCGGCGCTTATCCTCCGCTGCCGCCGGGAATGCAACGGTCCATCAAGGAACTTGCACCGCACAGGGGCTTCTCGCGCCGTAGGCGGCGGGGTAATCTCGCGCCCATGAACGACTCCTCCTTGCCGCCACCCGGGCCCTTGCCGCTGCCCGAGTTCGAGGCCGGGTCCGTTTGGCTGGTCGGCGCCGGCCCTGGAGACCCTGGCTTGCTCACCTTGCTTGCGCTGCATGCGCTACGCACCGCCGATGTCGTCGTCTACGACGCCCTCGTGGACCCGCAGATCCTGACGCTCGCCAACCCGAAAGCTTCGCGCGAATACGCCGGCAAGCGCGGCGGCCGGCCCGGTCCGAAGCAACCCGACATCTCGAAACGCCTAATCCGCCATGCGCAAGAAGGCAAGCGCGTGCTGCGGCTTAAAGGGGGCGATCCCTTCGTCTTCGGCCGCGGCGGCGAGGAGGCGCTGGCCCTGGCCGAAACCGGCATCCCCTTCCGCCTGGTCCCCGGCATCACGGCGGCGATCGGCGGCATGGCTTACGCCGGCGTGCCGGCCACCCATCGCGGAATGAACTCCGCCGTCACCTTCGTGACGGGCCACGCCGACGACGGAGATCTACCGAAGAACGTGGACTGGGAAGGTTTGGTAAAGGGCTCGCCGTTGCTTGTCTTTTATATGCCGATGGGCAATCTCGAAGCCCTTGCCCGCCGCCTGATCACGGCCGGGCGGCAGGCGAAGGAGCCGGCACTTCTCCTGAGCAAGGCGACAACACCGGAACAAACCGCCGTCGAGACGACGTTGGGAGACGCCGCCGCGGACGCGGCAAAAGGGGGCATCGAACCGCCCGCTCTTTTCGTGGTGGGGGAATCCGTTACCTTGCGGCGGCGCCTGAACTGGTACGATGCTATCCTGAAGCGCGCCGAGAAAGGAAAGACCCCGTGAAGAAGATTCCGCCCCATACCCAAGTGCCGCTCGTCTTTCTGGCCGTGCTGGCGCTCGGCTTTTTCCTGCTCATGACCCTGCCGGAAACGAAAAAAGAAAAAGAAGAGGACGTTCCGATCGGCGGGCCCTTCACGCTCCTCGATTCGGCAGGGGTGACGCGCACGAACGCCGACTTCCCGGGCCAGTACCTGCTTGTCTTCTTCGGCTACACTTTTTGCCCGGACGTCTGCCCGATCACCTTGCAAACAGTGGGCAGCGCGCTCGACCGGCTGGGCAAGCAGGCAGAAAAAGTTACGCCCATCTTCATCACGGTCGACCCGGAACGGGACACGCCCGAAAGAATGGGGAAGTACGTCTCAAGCTTCCACCCGCGTCTTGTCGGTCTGAGCGGTTCAAACGAGCAAATCGCCGCCGTCGCAAAGGCCTACCGCGTCTACTACGCGAAGTCGGGCGAGGACGAGGACTACCTCCTCGATCACAGCGCCATCCTGTTCTTCATGAGTCCGGACGGGCGTTACCTTGCCCATTTCCGGAGCGATGATTCCGCCGAGAAGATGGCCGCCGGCATGAGCGGCTTTCTCGAATAGAAAAAAACGCCCTAGACGTCGAGGTTGACGACCTTGAGGGCGTTTTCCTGGATGAAGTCGCGGCGAGGCTCGACGGCATCGCCCATCAGGGTGGAGAAGATCTTCCCGGCCTCGTCCGCGTGGCTCACCTTGACCCGAAGGAGCGTGCGGACGTTCGTGTCGAGCGTCGTTTCCCACAATTGCTCCGGGTTCATCTCGCCCAGCCCCTTGTAGCGCTGAATGGCAAGCCCCTTGCGGCCGGCCCGGGTGACCGCCTCGACCAGGGAGACGGGGCCGGTAATCGTGCTCGCCTCGTCCTTCCGGCGAAGGGTCGCGTGCCGCTCCCAGGTTTTCTGCAGGCGCGAGGCAAGTTCGTCCAAGCGGCGGGCTTCCGCGCTTTGAATGAGCGCAATGCTAAGCTCGTGCCGCGTCGTCACCCCGCGCAGCGTGCGCGAGAAACAATAGCCGCCGGCCGGAAGCGCCTCGCCATTCCAGCCACGCTCGGTTTCGGTGGCGAGCGCGTCGAGCCTTCGTGCGATATAGGCGGCGGCTTCGCTGGCGGTTGCCGGATCGACCGCGAAATCGCGGTTGAGCACGCCCAAGATCGCCGCTTGCTCGATGGCGTCGCGGCTGCCCACCCGGCGGGCCACCGGCTCGATCAGGTGATTGACGACGCGCGCCTCCTCGACGATGGCGCGAAGGTCGGGGCCGGCGTGCTCGGACCCGTCGCTCAAAACCAAAACCACGTCCTCAAGACCGGTCGAGACGAGGTGATCCTCCAGTTGGCGGTCATCCTTCAGGTAGATCGAGGAATTGCCCCGGCGAACGCGATAGAGCGGCGGCTGCGCGATGTAGAGATAGCCACGCTCGATGACCTCCGGCATTTGACGGTAGAAGAACGTGAGCAGGAGGGTGCGGATGTGGCTGCCGTCCACGTCGGCGTCCGTCATGATGATGATTTTGTGGTAGCGCGCCTTTTCGATGTTGAAGTCATCCCGCCCGATGCCGGTGCCGATGGCGGAAATGAGCGTGCCAATCTCGGCCGAGGCAAGCATGCGGTCGAACCGCGCGCGCTCGACGTTCAGGATTTTCCCGCGCAGTGGCAGGATTGCCTGGCACGCCCGGTCGCGCGCCTGTTTCGCGGAACCGCCCGCCGAATCTCCCTCGACGATGAAAAGCTCGCTTTTCTTCGGGTCGCGCTCCTGGCAATCGGCGAGTTTTCCGGGCAGCGAGGAGATATCGAGGGCGCCTTTCCGGCGGGTGAATTCCCGCGCCTTGCGCGCCGCCTCCCGCGCAACGGCCGCTTCGAAGATTTTGGCGACGATTTTCTTCGCCTCAACCGGATGCTCCCCCAGCCATTGGGAAAGCCCGTCTCCGAAGACGCCTTCGACGACCGTGCGGACCTCGGAGGAAACCAGCTTGTCTTTCGTCTGGGAGGAAAACTTCGGATCCGGCACCTTGACGGAGAGGACACAGGTGAGCCCTTCCCGCGCGTCGTCGCCGGTAAGCGCGATGCGTTCCTTCTTCTGGACGCCGCTTTCCTGGGCGTAGGCGTTGATCGTTCGGGTCAACGCCGCGCGAAACCCCGCCAGATGCGTGCCGCCGTCGCGCTGGGGGATGTTGTTCGTGAAGCACAGCATGTTTTCGTGGTAGCTGTCCGTCCACTGCAGCGCGATCTCGACCTCCGTGCGGTCCCGCGTGGCACGCACGAGGATCGGCGGCGTGTGAATCGGCGTTTTCGACTGGTCAAGATAGCCTAGGAAGGCCTCAAGCCCGCCTTTGTAGTGAAATTCGACGCTTTTTTCTTCCGCGCTCCGCGCATCCACGAGTCGTATGGTGATGCCGGAATTAAGGAACGCGAGTTCCCGCAGCCGGTGTTCGATCGTCGAGAAGTCGAACTCCCGCATCGAGAAGGTGGCCGGCGACGGCAGGAAGGTGACTTCCGTGCCGGTCCGTTCCCCGGCGGGACCGGTCTCGGCCAGCGGCGCTTCCGGCACGCCGTCCTTAAAGCGCATGAAATGTTCTTTTCCCTGCCGCCAGATACGCATCTCCAGCCACTCGGAAAGCGCGTTCACGACAGAGACGCCAACGCCGTGCAGCCCGCCGGAAACCTTGTAGGAATTCTGGTCGAATTTCCCGCCGGCATGCAGGTGAGTCATGATGACCTCGGCCGCCGACACGCCCTCTTCCTTGTGGATGCCGACGGGAACGCCGCGGCCGTTGTCGGCGACCCGGACGGAACCGTCGTCCCGCAAGACGATCTCGATGCGATCGCAGTACCCCGCCAGCGCCTCGTCGATGGCGTTGTCGACGACCTCGTAGATCATGTGGTGGAGGCCGGTGCCGTCCTCGGTGTCGCCGATATACATGCCCGGCCGCTTGCGGACGGCGTCGAGGCCGCGCAGGACCTTAATCGATTCGGCGCCGTATTCCTGATCCGGCCCGGTTTTCAGCTTCTTTGACTTTTCCACCGTCTGATCCATCGCTTGGCTGCTTTCCACCCCTTACCCCTCAGCGATGACCGCGCCTTCGAGGACGCGGAAGAACTGGGCGCGCCCCTGCAGCGGCCAAAAAAGGGCGGCGTCGGTTCCCGTTACCCAAGCCTGGGCACCCAAGCCCGCGATCGCCTCGAAAAGCGCCTTCACCCGGATGGCGTCCAGATGCGCCGCCACCTCGTCCAGAAGAAGAAGCGGCGGCGAACCGCGGCGAGCCGTTTGCAGCCGGGCGTCGGCCAGCAAGATCGCGATCAGGAGCGCCTTCTGCTCGCCCGTCGAACAGGTTGCAGCCGGCATCCCCTTGACCAGGTGATGGACGCGAAGGTCGCTCCGATGCGGCCCCTCGGTCGCCAGGCCGGCCGCCCGGTCGCGGGCCCTCAGCGCCTGGAGTCGGGCTCGAAAGCGCAAGGCGACGGCGGCGGCATCGGCCTCTTCAAGCCACGCCTCCAGCGTCCCGCGAAGGCTTAAGGCGGCGCCCGGGAAGGGCCCCGTCGCCTCGGCCACGGCAGCGCTGACCTGGTGCAGATAGTCACGTCGCGTAGCGGCGATCGCGGCACCGTTTTCCGCCATCGTTTCCTCAAGCGCCACCAGCCAGCCGGTATCGGCCGTTTCTTCTTCAAGCAGGCGGGTGCGCTCGCGCATCGCGCGCGTATAGTCGGCCAGGCGCGTGGCATGGGCGGCATCGAAACCATAGGCCAGCCGATCCAGGAAGCGCCGGCGCCCGCCGGGGCCTTCCAGAAAAATCCGGTCCATTTCCGGCGTAAGCCAGCTTGCCCGCAACACCCCGCCCAGCGCCGCCTGGCTTCGCGGATCGCGCCCATTGATCCGAAGCAGGCGGCGTTCGCGTCCCTTTTCCGCCGCCTGCGGGTCGCGGCCGATACCGATTTCCGCGGGTCCTTCCGGGGTCTGGACGCCGATGGCGACCGCCCAGGCGGCGAACGCCGGCGAAAGGTGGCGGCCAAGCTCGGCGATCCTGGCCCGGCGCAGGCCGCGGCCCGGCACGAGCAGGGACAGCGCTTCCAAAAGGTTGGTCTTGCCCGACCCGTTCGGCCCGGTCAGCACGACGGGCGAGGCGTTCAAGGAAAGCCGGAGCGAGGCGTAGTTCCGGAATTCCGTGAGAACGAGGCGAAGCACCGCCGACACCCCGGTGCTTCGCGCCGAGGCGAGCATGTCCGGGGTCATGAGCGCGCCCGCCCTCATACGCGCATCGGCATCAGAACGTAGAGCGCGTTGCCGTCGGCCAGATCCCGCACGAGAGTCGGCGAGCTGGCGTCGGCGAACTTCAATTCGATGCCTTCGCCTTCGATCTGCTGGGTGATGTCGAGAAGATAGCGGGCGTTGAAGCCGATCTCGACCGGGTCGGCGTCGTATTTCACCGCCAGTTCCTCGGAGGACGTGCCGCTTTCCTCCGAGCTTGCCGAAAGCATCAGCTTGCCCGGCGCCAAGGCCAGCTTCACAGCCCGCGATTTTTCGATCGAGATGGTCGAGACCCGGTCGACGGCCGCCGCAAATTCCTGGCGGTTTACAACCATCGCCTTATCGTTCTTGGTCGGGATGACGCGCTCGTAGTCCGGAAAGGTGCCGTCGATGAGCTTCGAGGTGAGCACCGCCGACCCTACGGTGAAGCGTACGCGGGTATCCGAAAGCTCGACTTCGACCGCTGCCGTTGCCTCTTCCATCAGCTTGCCGAGCTCAAGCACCGCCTTTCTCGGCAGGATGACGCCGGGCATGCCGGCCGCCCCTTCCGGGATCGGCATCTCGACCTGGGCCAGCCGGTGGCCGTCCGTCGCCACCGCCCGCAGCATCTCGACGTTTCCGCGCTTGGCCGTATGCAGGAAGATGCCGTTCAGGTAATAGCGCGTCTCCTCCGTTGAAATGGCGAAGCTCGTGTGGTCCAGGAGGTTGCGAAGGTCCGCCGCCGGCAGCCCGAAGCGGTGGGAAAACTTGTCCCCGGCGATGGCGGGAAATTCCTCAACCGGCAGCGTGCTCAGCGCGAAACGCGACCGTCCGGCGGCGAGATTCAAGCGCGCCGTCTTCGTCTCGTAATCGAAGGCGACCTGGGCGCCCTCTGGCAATTTGCGCACGATGTCGTAAAGCGTGTGCGCAGGTGCTGTCGCCTGGCCCTTGTCCGTGACCTCCGCCGCCAGCGTTTCGATCACCGCCAAATCCATGTCCGTCGCCGTCAAATGCAGGCGCCCCTTTTCGGCGGAGAAGAGAACGTTGGAAAGAATGGGGATCGTCGTCCGGCGTTCGACGACGCGTTGAATATGCCCCAGGGACTTGAGAAGCGCCGCGCGTTCGATGGTAAATTTCATGTCCGACAAGAACGTTTTAAACCGGTTGTCCGGGCACCGGCCGGGGCGCCCCCCGCTTTTCGCCGGCCCGGTGGGACGGCTTCGCGAGGGAACCCCGAAGCGGCAACGCAGTATAGCACAAGCCGTTGGTTTTCGAAGCTTTCTTGCGGCTTTTCGGGGATAAAAAAAGGGCGAAAAACCGCCCGCTTTTCGGCCCGGCGGCAAGCCAGTGCCGTCAGCCTTCCAGAAGACGGCGAAGTAGCTCGATGTCTTCCGAAAAACTCGGGTCCGAAAGGCGCAATTCCTCCACCTTGCGGACAGCATGCATGACGGTTGTGTGATCCCGGCCGCCGAATTTGCGGCCGATTTCCGGCAGCGAGCGCTGGGTCAGCTGCTTGGCCAGATACATCGCCACCTGCCTGGGCCTGGCGACGGCGCGCGCGCGGCGATCCGAATGCATGTCCGAAACCCGGACATTGAAATGCTCGGCGACCCGTTTCTGGATCTCCTCGATCGTGACCCGGCGCTCATTCGCCCGCAGCAGGTCGCGCAGCACCTCCTGGGTGCCTTGAAGGGTGATGGCCTGACCGACGAGCGTCGCATGGGCGACGACGCGGGTGAGCGCGCCTTCCAGTTCGCGGATATTCGACGTGATGCGGTTGGCGAGGAATTCCATCACCTTTGTCGGCACGGCGAACCCCATCTGCTCCGCCTTCGAATGGAGGATGCCGAGGCGGAGCTCATAGCTCGTCGCGTGGATGTCGGCGACTAGCCCCCAGCCCAGGCGGGAGCGCAGCCGTTCTTCCAGCCGGTCGAGATCGGAGGGGGATTTGTCGGCGGAAATGATGATCTGGCGCTTCTGGTCCACCAAGGCGTTGAAAGTATGGAAAAATTCCTCTTGTGTCGCCTCTTTGTCCGCCATGAATTGAACGTCGTCGATCATGAGAACGTCGACGGAACGGAACAAATCCTTGAACGCCATCGTATTCTTGAAGCGGAGCGCCCGGATGAACAGGTACATGAACTTCTCGGCCGAAAGGTAAACAACCTTGCGCGAGGGGTCGCGCTCGCGGATGTACCAGGCGATGGCGTGCATGAGGTGGGTCTTGCCGAGCCCGACCCCGCCATAGAGGAAGAGGGGATTGAAGGGCACCGCCGTCGCCTCGACGACGCGGCGGGCAGCGGCATGGGCAAGCTCATTCGGCTTGCCGACGACGAAGTTGTCGAAGGTGAAGCGTGGGTCCAGGGGGGCGGCCACTTCCTCAAGCGTCCATGCCCGGCCGGCGGACGGCAGGTTCACGCTTTCGACGGCGATTCCGGCTTCGGCCGCCACCCGCTCGGCGTCCACTTCCTTTTCTGCCGGTTTCCCGCGCAAGCCCCGAACGATGAAATCAATCTTGCGCAGGTCATGGTTTTCGGTCTGCCAAAGCTCGCGGATGCGCTCGGCGTATTTCGATTGAATCCAGTCGCGCATAAAACGGGTCGGCACGGAAAACGTCACCGTCCCGTTCTCGATGGATTCCACTTCGAGCGGGCCGAGCCAGCTCTTGAAGATTGCCTCGCCAAACTCCGTTTCAAGCCGCTTGCGAACGCCGCCCCATTCCGTGGCGAGCGTCAGGGAAAGGGGACTCTGGTTCATCGACCATCCCCCGCCGGAAAAGACAGAAATGTATGAAATCCCAGGCTGTTAAGCGCTGCTTCTAGGAAGGTGCGCCGGGGCGGTAAGGCCGCGATGCCCGCCGGCGTTTTCTGCCGCCGCGCGGCGCGTGCGAGCCATGCCTTCTGCTTCGCCCTAAGCGACATGCCCTCTCCCTGAAAACGACCCCCCGGTTCATCAGGCAATTGCGTTTGCCTTGATGCCCGAACGTAAAATTTTGTTCGCGGAAAACTTCAAAACGACTGAAAAAGTTTTCCCGAATGCGCTGTTTAAATTTCTCTCCGAAAACTTCGACGCGAAGGCGGTGCGTTCGCTTAATCCGCAGCCGCAACACCCCCGCGAAGAAGAAACAAGACTAGCCACACTTGCCCGTCTTGGCAAGCCGACCGAAAGGGGAACTCGGAGAAAAATTTTCGCGCGCGACAGGCGGTAAACTGTGCCGCCCGATCGCAAAAAATCAGGCGCCCACACAAACCAAACGATAAAATTTTAAGTTAAAGCGCTTTGATTCTTGCGCTGAGACGCGAGAGCTTGCGCGCCGCGGTATTCTTCTTCAGCACGCCCTTCGTGACGCCGCGCATGATTTCCGGCTGCGCCGCACGCAGGGCCGCCGCCGCCGCTTCCTTGTCGCCGCTTGCCGTAGCCGTTTCGACCTTCTTCAGGAAGGTGCGGATACGCGTCCGCCGCGCGCGGTTCACTTCCGTGCGCTTCGCCATCTGGCGCGTGCTCTTTTTTGCCGATTTCGTCGTCGCCATGGGAAAAATCCGATTCCTCTCGGTGGGGTCGGGTTTATAGCGTCAAGCTGGGCCAAACGTCAAGGCCGACCAGATCTAGCGGTGCTTCCAGGCCGGGCTTCGCTTGTCAACGAAGGCGGCCATTCCTTCCTCGCGATCCTCCGTCGCGAAGGTCAGGTTGAAGAGGCGATGTTCGACTTGAAGGCCGGTTTTCAGGGTGGTTTCGAAGGCCGCGTTCACCGCCTCCTTCGCGATCCGCGTCACCGGCAGCGAAAGCGCGGCGATCTTCCCGCCCAGGGCCACCGCCTCCTCGATCAGGGAGGCCAGCGGCACGACCCGGCAGGCGAGCCCGGTCCGCTCGGCCTCCTCGGCCCCCATCATTCTCCCGGTCAGGCACATCTCCATCGCCTTCGACTTGCCGATGGCGCGCGTCAGCCGCTGGGTGCCGCCGGCGCCCGGAATCGTGCCGATCGTGATTTCCGGCAAGCCCAGTTTCGCGTTATCGGCGACGATCAGAATGTCGCACATGAGCGCGATCTCGAACCCGCCGCCAAGGGCATAGCCAGCCACCGCCGCGATCGTCGGCTTGTTGAAACGGGCGACGCACTCCCAGTTGTACGTGAAGGTGCGTTCGTGCGCCTCGATGGCGGTCATCCGACGAATTTCCTTGATGTCGGCGCCGGCGGCGAAAGCCTTCTCGCTGCCCGTGAACACGACCGCGCCGACGTTGTCGTCCGCCCGGAAGGTTTCCAGGGCCTCGCCCACCTCGCCGACCAAGGCGTCGCAAAGCGCGTTGAGGGCTTTCGGCCGGTTCAGGGTGATGAGGCCGACGCGGCCGCGCGTCTCCACGAGAATGTTCTCATATGCCATAGGCTGCTCCTGTTCGTTTCTGTCCGGGAACGATCTTGTTTAGTCGGGGGAAAGCGAAAATCGAACCAGCAAGGGGGCGCGGCCCTCGAAGGTGATGCGCAGCACCTCGCCCTCGCGGCGAAAGGTGGTCTTACCTTCCGGCGTCCAGCCGAGCTGGGGCAGGGTCGCCGCATAGAAGGCCGCGACCTCCGCTTCCCCCACCTCGCCTTGCGCCAGGGAAATCACGATGCGCCCCATCGGCTTGTCGAAGACGACCCCTTCGTCTTCCACCTCGGCCAGCTTCGGCATCAGGGGAAGATCGTCGATGGCGCGCAGATAGGCGGGCGAGGCCTCGTCGGCCGCCGCGCGCACCGGCCCAAGCGACAAGAACCCGAGCAGCAGCCACCCGGCAAGCCGCACGCCCCGCTTCCTCCACCCCGTCGCCCGTCTTTGCGCCATCCGGCCCTTTTCCTATCGCTGGCGTTTCGAACAATAGAACGTCGAACGCCCCGCCTGGCGAATCCGCCGCACGCCCGCCCCGCAATCGCAGGCCGGACAGGGCGCGCCTTCCCGATCATAGACCGCGAAGTGGTGCTGAAAATAGCCGAGTTCGCCAGAAGGCCGCGCATGGTCCTTGAGCGAGGACCCGCCGGCGGCGATCGCCCGCGTCAACACCTCGCGGATGGCCCCGGCCAGGCGTTCGGCGCGGCGCCCGCGGACGGAGGCGGCTCCGCGCCGTGGCGAAAACCCTGCCCAATAGAGGCTTTCGCACACATAGATGTTGCCAAGACCGGCCACCACGTGCTGGTCGAGGAGGACCGTCTTGATCGGCCCCTGCCGGCCGTGAAGCCGCGCCGCGATGGCATCCCCCGCGAAGCCCGGTTCCAGGGGGTCCGGCCCCATCGCCTTGAACAGCGGGTGGGTGGCGAGGCCTGCCTCGACGCCGAGGGCGCAAAGCCCGAAGCGCCGGGGGTCGCGAAAGCGGATCACCGGGCCCGCCGCGATCTCGAAATCGAGATGGTCGTGGGGTCCGGGCGGCGGCGCTTCGCCTTCGAGGATGGAAAGCCGGCCCGACATGCCGAGATGCTGGATGAGAACGGTCCCGTCCTCGAGGTGCCACAGCAGATACTTGCCGCGCCGGCCAAGTGTGTGGACGCGCTTTCCCTCGAGACGGGCCGCGAAGGAAGGCGGCAAGGGCACGCGCAGATCCCCGCGGCGAACGACGACGCGGGCGATCCGCCGCCCCTCGAGATGGGGCCGCAGGCCAAGGCGAACGGTCTCGACTTCCGGCAGTTCCGGCATGACCCAAGGTAGCGCCTTCCCAAGGCCTCCGCTATCCTCGGGCCCAGCATGACACTGAAAAACCAGGACCCGCCCACGCCCGCGCCGGAGACGGTTGATTTCGGTTTCCGCCGGGTCCCGGCGGCGGAAAAGACGACTCTGGTGGATGCCGTCTTCGCCCGCGTCGCCGAACGCTATGACCTCATGAACGACCTCATGAGCGGCGGCGTGCATCGTCTGTGGAAGCGCGCCCTCATCGACCACCTGGCGCCCCGGCCGGGGATGCGCCTGCTCGATGTCGCCGGCGGCACCGGGGACATCGCCCGGCGTTTTCTCGTCAGCGCCGAGGCGGACCGGCGCGACACCGGCCACGTCCAGGCCCAAACCCAGGCCATCGTCTGTGACCGCAACCCGGCCATGCTTGGTGTCGGGCGGAACCGCGCGCTTGATCGCGGCCGCCTGCGCGGCATCGCGTGGGTGGCGGGGGATGCGGAGAAGCTTCCCATCGCCTCGGAAAGCGTTGACGCCTACGTCATTTCCTTCGGGCTGCGCAACGTGACCCGGATCGAGGCTGCGCTCGGCGAGGCGGCCCGCGTGCTGAAGCCCGGCGGACATTTCCTCTGCCTCGAATTCAGCCGGGTGGTCCTCCCTGGCCTGGCCGCACTTTACGATGCCTATTCCTTCCGCGTCATCCCGCTCTTGGGCGAGATCGTCGCCAAGGACGGGGAAGCCTACCGCTACCTGGTCGAAAGCATCCGCCGCTTTCCCGATCAAGAGACGCTTTGCGAAAAAATCCGCGCCGCCGGGCTTGGCCGCGTGAAGGTGCGCAACCTTTCCGGCGGTATCGCCGCCATCCATTCCGCCTGGCGGGTGTAGGCCTAAGCCCCGGATAACCCACGCAATCGGGCAGGTTGTACGGAAACCTTGTCTCGCCAGTCGCCGCCTCTTACATTATTTACGGTTTTCTTCCGTAGTTTTCCCGCCGCCCGATGGTGATCCTCCCGTGCTCGAAAACAAGCGCATCTTGCTGATCGTCTCCGGCGGCATCGCCGCTTACAAGGCCCTCGACCTCATCCGCAGGCTCAAGGAGCGGGGCGCGCGCGTGCGCGCGATCCTGACCAAGGGCGGCGCCGAGTTCGTCACTCCCCTTTCCGTCGCAGCCCTTTCCGGCGAGAAAGTTTATCAGGACCTTTTCTCGCTGACGGACGAAAGCGAGATGGGGCACATCCGCCTCTCCCGCGAGGCCGATCTTCTCGTCGTCGCCCCAGCGAGCGCCGATCTGCTTGCCCGGATGGCGGGCGGCCTGGCCGACGATCTGGCGACCACCGCGCTGCTCGCCACCGACAAGCCGGTGCTGGTGGCGCCCGCCATGAACGTCGAGATGTGGATGAATCCGGCCACGCAAACGAACATGGCCTTGCTCGAAAGTCGCGGGGTGTTGCGTATCGGCCCGGCGGAAGGGGATCTCGCCTGCGGCGAGACCGGTCCCGGCCGGATGGCGGAGCCTTCGGACATTCTGGCCGCGATCGAGAATTTCCTGACCCGCCCAACGCCGCTTCGCGGGCGGCGGGTAATGGTCACCAGCGGACCCACCCGCGAGGCGATCGATCCCGTCCGCTACTTAACGAACGCCTCTTCCGGCAAGCAGGGCTATGCGATTGCCCGGGCGCTGGCCCGGCTCGGCGCCGACACCGTGCTGGTGACGGGGCCGACCGCGCTTCAATCCCCCCCGCTCGTCCGCGTTCGCCACGTCACCACGGCGGAAGAGATGCTGGCCGCCTGCGAAGCAGAACTGCCCGTCGAGGTGGCCGTTTGCGCGGCCGCCGTGGCGGATTGGCGGCCGGTCGCGAAACCGAACCACAAGCTCAAGAAGGAAGAAGGCCGGCCGCCGGTCTTGGAACTGCAGGAAACGCCGGACGTGCTGGCCCGTCTAAGCGCGACGGGACCTAAGCGCCCGAGGCTCGTCATCGGGTTCGCCGCCGAGACCGAAAACCTGATCGAGAACGCCACGGCCAAGCGCAAGCGCAAGGGGTGCGACTGGATCCTGGCGAACGACGTGTCGCCGGAAAGCAACGTGTTCGGCGGCGACCTCAACACCATACGCTTCCTCACGGCGGAAGGCATCGAGGCATGGCCGACCCAAAGCAAGGACGCCGTCGCCGCCTTGCTCGCCGAACGGATTGTCGCCCATTTCGCGGGACAGCCATGACCCCCGTTGCCGTTACCGTCGAACGCCTGCCCAACGGCAGGGATCTTGATCTCCCGGCCTACGCGACAGCCGCCAGCGCCGGCCTCGACCTGCTGGCAGCGAATTCTCTGCCCGAAACCTTGGCACCCGGCGGCCGCGCCCTGATCCCGACCGGCATCCAGATCGCGCTACCGCCAGGCTTCGAGGCGCAAATCCGTCCGCGCTCGGGCCTCGCCCTTCGCTTTGGCCTGACCGTCCTCAACGCGCCGGGCACGATCGACGCCGACTACCGCGGCGAGATCGCCGTTCTTCTCGTCAATCTCGGCGCCGCACCCTTCACGGTCGAGCGCGGCATGCGGATCGCCCAGATGGTCGTGGCCCCGGTGAGCCGCGTCACCTGGCAAGAGGTCGAGGCCTTGCCCTTAAGCCAACGCGGCGAGGGCGGCTTCGGTTCGACGGGCCTTCACGCCAACCCTGCGGGCGAATAATGCGGATCTCGAAGAAACTGCTTTTCGCTCTCGAGGCGGTCCTCGACATCGCTTACCATTCCGGCGGCGAGCCGGTGCAGTCGAGCGCCATCACCCGCCGCCAGAAAATTCCGAAGCGTTACCTCGAACAGGTTCTGCAACAACTGGTCCGCGCCGGCGTCCTGATCGGCGTGCGCGGGCCGCGCGGCGGCTACCGGCTGGCGCGCGAAAGAAGGCGCATCACGCTGGGCGAGGTGGCGCGCACCGTGCGCGAGCTGGAGACGACCAAGGACCCCTTGGAGAACCCGGCCGGCGCCGAACTTGGCCGCCGCATTCTGCGCCCGCTCTGGATGCGTATCTTCGACGAGACGATGGCCCGTCTCGACTCGCTCACCATCGAGGACCTTTGCAACCAGGCCGCCGCCCTTGGCGTCGCCAGCGAGGCGGAAGAGAAGCTCGATTTCAGCATTTGATTTTTCGCGGACGAAAGCCTAAATAACATTTATAAGTTGTAATAAAATTTTTTTTACAAGATTTAAAAGGTGAATAGATGGAGCCGGCCAAACGCAAAGCTTCCGATGTCGGCCAGCCCGGCCGCGGACGGATTTACGAAAACTTCCTGGAGACGATCGGCAACACCCCGCTCGTCCGCGTTGCGAAATTCGCCAAGGCCCATGGCTGCGCGGCGGACCTCCTCTGCAAGCTCGAATTCTTCAACCCCCTTTCCTCGGTCAAGGACCGGATCGGGCTCGCCATGATCGAGGCGGCGGAAAGGGACGGTCGGGTCAAGCCGGGCGCCGTTTTCATCGAACCCACTTCCGGCAACACCGGAATCGCCCTGGCCTTCGTCTGCGCGGCGAAAGGGTATCGCCTCATCTTGACGATGCCGGAAAGCATGTCGATCGAGCGGCGAAAGATGCTGCAGCTTCTCGGCGCCGAGCTGGAATTGACGCCGGCGGCGAAAGGCATGAAGGGCGCCGTCGCGCGCGCCGAAGAACTGCTCGAACAAACGCCGGACATGATCATGCTGCAGCAGTTCAAGAACACGGCGAATCCCGAGATTCACCGGCAGACGACGGCGGAGGAAATCTGGCGCGACACGGAGGGCCGGGTGGACGTCGTCATCAGCGGGGTCGGCACCGGCGGCACGCTCACCGGCGTCGGCCAAGTCCTGAAGGCGCGGAAACCAAGCCTACGGATGGTCGCCGTCGAGCCGGAGGATAGCCCCATCTTAAGCGGCGGCACGCCGGGCCCGCACAAAATTCAAGGAATCGGCGCCGGCTTCGTGCCGGAAATCCTCGACGGTTCCCTGATCGATGAAGTTGTCCGGATCAGCAACGAAACCGCCTTCGCGATGGCCCGCGAGATCGCCCGGGTCGAAGGTATCCCGGTCGGGATTTCCTCCGGCGCCGCCCTCGCCGCCGGGCTCGAAGTGGGGTCGCGTCCCGAGATGAAGGGCAAGGTGATCGTCATCGTCATTCCTTCCTTCGCCGAACGCTATCTTTCGACAGCACTTTTCGAGGGGCTCTGAGGCGGAACGGCGGAACGCAAAGCATGGCCTTCACCGAACAGCAGATTCAGCGTTACGCCCGCCACATCATCCTGCCGGAGGTCGGCGCCAAGGGGCAGGAGAAGCTGTTCCGCTCGAAGGTCCTGGTGGTGGGCGCCGGCGGTCTCGGCTCGCCAAACCTGCTTTACCTTGCCGCCGCCGGGGTCGGGACGATCGGTGTCATTGACGACGACGACGTGGATCTCAGCAATCTCCAGCGGCAGATCGTTCACCCGACCGGCCGGATCGGCGAACCGAAGGTCGAAAGCGCGGCGAAGACGCTGGCGGAAATCAACCCGGAGGTCCGGGTCGTCCGCCACCGGATGCGCCTTAACGTCGAGAACGCGCTCGGGCTTTTCGCCGACTACGACCTGATCGCGGACGGCAGCGATAATTTTCCGACCCGCTTCCTGGTCAACGACGCCAGCTATTTTGCAAAAAAGCCCCTGGTGACGGCGGCGGTCCTTCGATTCGACGGGCAGCTCGCGACCTTCCGCGCCTACACGGCCGGCAATCACCCCTGCTACCGCTGCATCTTCCGTGAGCCGCCGCCGGCCGGCACGGTGCCGAATTGCGCGGAAGGCGGCGTGTTCGGAGCCATCGCCGGCGTCATGGGCACCCTGCAGGCGACGGAAGTCGTGAAAGAACTTCTCGGGATCGGCCAAAGCCTGGACGGCTTCATGCTGATTTACGACGGCCTTGGCAGCACCTTCCGCAAGATCGCCGTCAAGCGGGACAAGGGCTGCCCGCTGTGCGGGGAAGCCCCCACCCTTCGCACCCTCGAGGCGGCCGCGGCGATGTGCACCGTCTAGGACGTTTGGTTTAGGAGTCTGTCCCGATCACCCGGTCGGGGGGCGAATGACCATCCACGAACGTCTTGATATTGATGAGAACCTTCTCGCCCATGTCGAGCCGCCCTTCCAGCGTCGCCGACGCCATGTGCGGCAGCAGGACGACGTTATCCATCTTGAGCAGCTTCGGGTTGACGGCCGGCTCATGTTCGAAGACGTCGAGGCCGGCGCCGGCCAGTTCGCCGCGTTCAAGCATGCGGGTAAGCGCGTTTTCGTCCACGACTTCGCCGCGCGCGGTGTTCACGAGATAGGCGGAAGGCTGCATCAGGCTGAGACGGCGCGCCGAAAGCAGATGGTAGGTGGCCGGCGTGTGGGGGCAGGTGACGGAAACAATGTCCATATGGGCAAGCATCTGGTCCAGGCTTTCCCAATAGGTGGCATCCAGCTCGCGCTCCAGCGTCTCGGGCGCGCGGCGCAGGTTGTGGTAGTGAACGGAAAGCCCAAACCCACGGGCCCGGCGGGCGACGGCGGTGCCGACCCGGCCCATGCCGACGATGCCGAGGCGCTTGCCCCAGATCCGATGGCCCAGCATCCAGGTCGGGCTCCAGCCAGGCCACTGCCCGGAACGGATCAGGCGTTCTCCCTCGGCCAGGCGGCGCGGCACGGCAAGAATGAGGGCCATCGTCATGTCGGCCGTGTCTTCGGTCAGCACGCCCGGCGTGTTGGTGACCGTGACCCCGCGCTGGCGCGCCGAGCCTAAGTCGATATGGTCCACCCCGGCCCCGAAGGAGGCGATTAGGCGCAAATTCGGCCCGGCATGGGCCAAAATGCCCGAATCGACGCGGTCCGTCACGGTAGGCACGAGGACGTCCGCCCGCTTGACCGCGGCGATCAACTCGGCCTGGCTGAATGGATGGTTGTCGAGGTTGAGCTCGGCTCGGAAGAGTTCCATCAACCGCGTTTCGATAGCGTCCGGAAGTTTCCGGGTAACAACGACCAAGGGTTTTTTCGGGGTCATCCCGCTTTCCTCCTTCCGCGACTGCGGCCCTCCCATAGCAAGGATATTACAACCTTGTCCACCGCCTGTCCCTGCCGTCGTCCCGTCGCCGTCATTCGGGCCTTTAAAAAAACCCGGGTCTTTTCCGATGGGCCCCGCTTGACCGATGCCGCCTAGCCCTTTCTATTATATGGGGAGAAGATCGATCCCCGTTTGACAACTTCAGCGCCCTTGCCCATGCCGCCCTTACACCGGCTTCTCGTTTTCACCCTGACCCTTATGATGATGGAAATCCTCCCCTTGTTGGCCTTCGCGGCAACTGGGCTTCCCCTGCCGCGCTTCGTTAGCCTGCGCGCCTCGGAAGTGAACGTCCGCACCGGGCCAGGGGTTCGCTATCCCGTCGATTGGATTTTCCACCGCCACGGGCTTCCGGTCGAAATCGTCGCCGAATTCGACACCTGGCGGAAAATCCGCGATTCGCAAGGAACGGAGGGGTGGGTGCACCAGAGCCTGCTTTCCGGCAAGCGCGCGCTGATCGTAACCGGCGAGACGCGAAGGCTTTTCCGCAAGCCGGATACGGCCGCCGCCGTCACGGCGATGGTGGAAGCAAACGTGATGGGAGAAATTCTCTCCTGCCCGGCCAAATCCCAATGGTGCCGGATCGGCGTCGGCGATTTCGAGGGGTGGATGCAGAGAAGCGATTTCTGGGGCACTTACCCGGACGAGGAAGTCCGCTAGGCCGCGCCGTCGAAATCTTCCGAAAGGGCCGCCCGGACGTTCTCTGGCACGATGGCCATGTGCGCGTATGCCTTGTGCCCGATGCCGAGAACGACTTCCGCCGCCGGGTCCCGAAAAGCGGCAATCGCCGCCTGCGTGAACGGAAAACGCAGAAAGTGAACGGAGGACGCCCGGCCGCCTTCCGTCGAACGTTCAACGTCCGCCTCCGGCCGGGCCGCGATTTCCTCTCCGCCGGCGCGCAGAAAAACCGCGCGCTCTATGCCGCCGAGCGTGGCCAGGAATTGCCGCCGCTGTTCCGGGTTTTCGATTTCGAACATCAAGGTCGCGACTAACTCATTACCCTTCGGGATCAACGGATTATAGGCGGCAAGCTCGTCCGCAATCTGGGCCTCGCCGCCCTTCTCGATGTAGAGCATCTCGTGAATCTGCCACCACATCGTGTCGTAGTTTTCGAAGTAGAACGTCGCCGACGGCCCGACCGAAACCCGGCGCGCTTTCTTGACGGCGGAAATTTCCCGGCGGCGTTCCTTGCGAATTTTTTCGAACGCTTCCACCGGCAGGATGTCCTCGCGGCGAAGTTCGCGCGGCGTCGTCATGGCGGCGCTATCCCGTAGGCTTCGGCAAAAAGCTCGATCGGGTGAAACGCCTGGGCGTGGGCTGCGTTGTCGGGCAAGCGTTCCATCCCCTGCACGACATGGGCGCCGGCAAGCGGACATTCCGAGGCAAGGTAGGCCTTCTTCGCTTCCACGGCCTGGCGGGCGACGGGCTTGCCAACCTTGATCGCCGTTTCGAAATTTTCCTTCATCACCCCCCACGAACCGCCATGGCCGGAGCAGCGCTCGATCACGCGCACGTCCGCTTCCGGCAGAAGGCGCAGCATCTCGGCCGCCTTCTGGCCCATGTTCTGGGCCCGGGCATGGCAGGCGATGTGCAGCGCCACTCCGCCTTGCAAGGGCTTTAGGCCTTCCGCAAGCCCTTCCTTCGCGGCAAGGTCCACGACATATTCCGAAACGTCGAAGGTCGCCTCCGCCAGGCGTTTCACGTCCGCGTTGTCAGGAAGCACGAGCGGCCATTCGAATTTCAACATCAGGGCGCAAGAAGGAATGAGGGCGATGACGGCGTAGCCTTTCTCGATCCAGGGCTTCATGGCGGTGGCGACTTTCTCGGCGCGCGCCGCCACCTCTTCGAGATCGCCGTGCTCAAGCTTCGGCATGCCGCAGCAGGTGGGGTAGACGACTTCCGTCTCGACACCGTTCCGCGCCAGCACGGCGCGCGTCGCAAGGCCGATCCGCGGATGGTTGTAGTTTGCGAAACACGTTGCGTAGAGGACGGCCTTGCGGCCGAAAGCAGGCGCTTCGCGGTTGACCGCGGCAGGTTCCGACCGGGCGGCGGCGGCAAAGGTCTTGCCGTGGAATTTCGGCAGGTGCGCCTTGCGGTCAACGCCGGCCAGAAGCTCGATCGCGGCGCGGACCGGTTTGTTCTTGGTGTCCGTCGCCCAGTTGGCAAGCGGCGCCACCGGGGCGGCGAGCCGCCCGTTGCGGTCGGTCTCCGTCAGCTGGCGGGCGGCGAAGGCAACCTTCCCCTCCTGCCGCTCCATCGCCCGGTAGCGCAGCATGAGATGGGGAAAGTCGAGGTCGAACTCATGCGGTGGCACGTAGGGACACTTCGTCATGAAGCACATGTCGCAAAGCGTGCAGGCATCCGCAACGCGCTTGAAGTCCGCGTCCTTGACGCCATCGAGTTCGCCGGTGGGGCCGGTATCGATCAGGTCGAAGAGACGGGGGAAGCTGTCGCAGAGATTAAAACAGCGCCGACAGCCATGGCAGATATCGAAGACGCGGCGGCATTCCGCCTCGACCTTGGCGCGGTCCGTGAAAGCCGGGTCCTGCCAGGGAATGGGGTGGCGCATCGGCGCGCCCAAGGATCCTTCGCCTGCCATGGCTTTGCCTCCAACCTTATCCGGTGTTGGTGTCGGCCGGAACGCCCTCCCACCCTTCGGAGAAGGGTGGGAGGGCCTTCGTTACCTTTAAGCGATCCTACATCCGGGGCGCCGGTTACTGGCCCAGGCTATCCAGGGCCTTCTGGAAACGGCCGGCGTGGGACTTTTCAGCCTTCGCCAATGTTTCGAACCAGTCGGCGATTTCCTCGAAGCCTTCTCTGCGGGCGGCCTTCGCCATTCCCGGGTACATGTCCGTGTACTCGTAGGTCTCGCCGGCGATCGCCGCCTTCAAATTATCGTCGGTCTCCCCGATCGGCTTACCGGTTGCCGGGTCGCCCACTTCCTCGAGAAATTCGAGGTGGCCATGGGCGTGGCCCGTTTCACCCTCGGCGGTCGAGCGGAAGACGGCGGCGACGTCGTTGTAGCCTTCGACATCGGCCTTCTGGGCAAAGTAGAGATAACGACGGTTCGCCTGGGATTCGCCGGCAAAGGCTTCCTTCAGGTTTTCTTCGGTCTTGGTTCCTTTAAGGGATGGCATCTTGTTCCTCCATCTGGGCAGTTTCGTTCCGGGGCATGTCTTAAAAAGAAAAGCCCCACGTTCCAGGCCGGAGAGATGGGCGCTACCGCCCAGCCCCATCCAGGCCATAGATTAGAATTATTCTAATATATAGACTGGGTGACGTGACGTAAAGCGTTTTTTGCAGAAAATCTTTCGGGAAAATCCCGGAAATTTCAGTCGTCCAGGTTACCCAGATGCACGATGACATCCACCCGCTTCACGACCTTGCCAGCCGGCGGGTCCGGCAACCGGCCGAAAACCAGCCGGTCGGAAGAAATATCCCGAAGCTCGCCGTCTTCCTCGCAGAAGAAGTGATGGTGGTCGCTGATGTTCGTGTCAAAGTAGGTGCGGCCGGCCTCGACGACGACCTCGCGCAGGAGACCGACCTCCATAAATTGGTGCAGCGTGTTATAGATGGTCGCCAGCGAAACCTGGACACCGGCGGCGAGCGCTTCTCCGTGCAGCTGCTCGGCGTGCACATGACGATCCGTTCCATCGAACAGAAGCTTCGCCAGGGCCAAGCGCTGACGCGTCGGCCGCAGCGCCGATTCTTTCAGAAGATCGTATGCGTTCGCGTAAGGGCGGACGGGCGCCATGTCACTTCCCTGATTGTTCTAGAATAGAACTTAAGAATGTTTCTAATAAAATCAAGAAGAAACATTGTCTTCAACGGCTTCCCGGGGTCTTCCCTAAATCAATTTCCGGTGAGCAGGCGCTCAAACAACTCGCGGACCGTCGGGATATAGCCGTTCGCATAGAAAGGGTCGGTCTTGAACCGGAAGGCGTTGTGGCCGGCAAACATAAGCTCGTTTTGGAGATTGCCGCCATGGGCGATCTCTTGCAGCGTCTTCTGGATACAGTAGGAGCGGGGATCCGGTTTCTTGCCGGTCGTGCCGGTTTCGCTCTGGGACCAGTTGCTGAACAGGCACGCCGAAAGGCAACCCATGCAGTTCACCTGATCGGCGCGAATCTGCTTCGCCTTTTCCGGCGTGACGAAGACGAGCGTCGAATCCGGGGTGCGCAAGGCTTCCGTGAAACCTTCGGCAACCCAGCCGTCGGCCCGCGTCTTGTCGGAAGCCGTAAGGAAAACCTGCCGTTTCCGGGCGCCGACCCCGAAGGGAATCCGATGTTCGCCGACCGCCTCGACCGTGTAGGCAATCTGGCGGGCGGAACGTTCCTTCAACTCCTGCAGGAAGCCATTGTTGACGCAGGACGAATAGAAGCCGGTCGGGCTGAAACGGTTGAGCTGGACATCGCCTTCGTTCAATTCGATGAGTTTGCGCTTCCATGGCTCCGGAATCGGGCTTTCCTGGGTCAGCAGCGGCCGGGTTCCTAACTGGAAACAGATCGGTCCCAACTCTGGGTTGTCGATCCAGTTTTCCCATTCCCGCAAATACCAGACCCCGCCGGCCATGACGATCGGGGTTTCGCCGAGCCCGAACTCGCGCATCATCTCGCGCATGGCGCGTACGCGCGGGTAGGGGTCTTCCGGCCTTTGCGGGTCCTCGCTGTTGCTCAAGCCGTTGTGGCCGCCGGCCAGCCACGGATCTTCGTAGACAACGGCACCGAGAAAATCCGCGAATTTGTGATAGGCACGTTTCCAAAGCGCTCGAAAGGCGCGCGCCGAGGAAACGATCGGGTAACAGTAGACTCGGTAACGCGCGCAGACTTCCGCCAGGCGGTAAGGCATGCCCGCCCCACACGTCACGCCGTGCACCAGGCCCATGGCGCCCTCGAGGATGCCGCGCAGAACGGTTTCCGCGGCCCCCATTTCCCACAGGACATTGACGTGGAGCCGGCCCTGTCCGTTCGACATTTCATGGGCTATGCGCGCCTGGGTGATACCGCCCAGGATGGATTGCTCGATCAGTTCCTGATGGCGTTCGCGGCGGTTGCGGCCCTTGTAGATATAAGGAATGGGCTTGCCGTCGGCGGCAAAGCTATCCGCGTTGACGCCGGAGAAGGTGCCGATGCCGCCCATCGCCGCCCAAGCACCAGAGCTGCGGCCGTTCGAGATGGAAATGCCCTTCCCTCCCTCGACGAGGGGGATCACTTCTTTACCGGAAAGGAAAAGGGGGTTTAGGGTTTTCACGAAGCGCTCTCCCCGCCTTGCGGTTGCCAATCGGCACGCCGATTCCCCAACCCCTTGCATATAGACAAGGAAAACCCGAAAACCAGCTGTAGATTCACAAATAAAATCAAGTGGTTTTCCATGATTTTCGGGGGCTGGCGGGGGGCTGGCCTAGCCGGCGGAAGCCGTTTCCTCCGCCTTCTGGATGTCTTCGCCGGTTTCCTGATCGACCGCCCGCATGCTGAGCTTCACCTTGCCCCGGTCATCGATCGCCAGCACCTTCACCTTCACCGCGTCGCCTTCCTTGACGACGTCCGTCACCTTGCCGACGCGACGCGGTGCCAGTTCGCTGATGTGGACAAGCCCGTCGCGCGCGCCCAGGAAATTCACGAAGGCGCCGAAGTCGACGGTTTTTACGACCTTGCCGGTGTAGATGTGGCCGATTTCCGGCTCGGCTACGATGCCCCGGATCCATTCGATCGCCGCCGTGGCCGATTCGTTGTTCACCGCGGCGACTTTGATGGTGCCGTCGTCTTCAATGTCAATCTTGGCGCCCGTCGTTTCGCAGATCTCGCGAATGACCTTGCCGCCCGTGCCGATGACTTCGCGAATTTTGTCTTTCGGAATCGTGAGCACCGTGATGCGCGGCGCGTGGCTGCTTACGGCATCGCGCGAACCGGACAGGGCCTTCGTCATCTCGTTTAAGATATGCAGCCGCCCCTCGCGGGCTTGGGCGAGCGCCGTCTGCATGATCTCTTCCGTGATGCCGGTGATCTTGATGTCCATCTGCAGCGCCGTAATGCCCTGCTCGGTGCCGGCCACCTTGAAATCCATATCGCCCAAATGGTCCTCGTCGCCGAGAATATCGGAGAGAACAACCACGCCGGAGTCTTCCTTGATAAGCCCCATGGCGATACCGGCGATCGGCCGCGTCAGTGGAACGCCGGCGTCCATCAACGCAAGCGAGGCTCCGCAAACCGTCGCCATCGAGGAAGAGCCGTTCGATTCGGTGATCTCGGAGACGACCCGCATCGTGTAGGGAAAATCCTCCTTTTTCGGCAGCAGCGCCCGCAGCGCCCGCCAGGCAAGCTTGCCGTGGCCGATCTCGCGACGGCCGGTGAAGCCGACGCGGCCGGCTTCGCCGACGGAATAGGGAGGGAAATTGTAATGCAGCATGAAATGTTCGTGGTATTCGCCGTCAAGGGCGTCCACGAACTGCTCGTCCTGGCCGGTGCCAAGGGTGGCGACGACCAGGGCCTGGGTTTCGCCCCGGGTGAAAAGGGCGCTGCCATGCGCGCGAGCCAGCACGCCGACTTCGCCGAAGATGGGACGAATCGTCCGAGTATCCCGCCCGTCTATCCGGCGCCCGGTCTCGAGAATCGCGTGGCGGACGATGGCCTTTTCGACTTTCTTCGTCGCATTGAGGATCGCGGTCTCGCCGAGTTCCTCTGTCGCAAGCGTTTCAACGAGGCCCCGGCGGACATCGGCCAGGCGCTCGACGCGGGCCTGTTTCTCCGTGATCTTGTAGGCCTCCTGCAAGCCCTTCGTCGCCTTCCCGCTCACGGCCTTCGCCACCGCTTCGACCGACTGGGCGGGCTTTGCTATCTCCCATGGCTTCTTGCCGCAGGCCTTCGCCATTTCCGAGATCGCCTCGATGACCGCCTGGAATTCCCGATGGCCGAACATGACGGCCTCCAGCATGACGTCCTCGGAAAGCTCGCTGGCCTCCGATTCGACCATCAGCACGCCGTCCCTGGTGCCGGCCACGACGAGGTTCAAAGTCGAGTTCACCATTTCGTCGAGCTGGGGGTTGAGGACGTGGCGCCCGTCGATATAGCCAACCCGGGCACCCGCGATGGGCCCGCGGAAAGGCAGACCGGAGATCGCAAGCGCGGCCGAGGCGCCAACCATCGACACGATGTCCGGATCGTTCTCGAGGTCGTGACTCAACACCGTGCAGATCACTTGCACTTCGTTATGAAAATTGTCCGGGAAAAGCGGCCGGATCGGCCGATCAATCAAACGGGAGACCAGGGTTTCTTTCTCGCTGGGCCGGCCTTCCCGCTTGAAGAAGCCGCCAGGGATTTTTCCGGCGGCGTAGGTTCTTTCGAAATAGTTTACCGTAAGGGGGAGAAAATCAATGCCTTCTTTCGCCGTTTTCTGACCGACGACGGTGCACAGGACCGACGTCTCGCCGTAACTCGCGAGCACCGCGCCGTCCGCCTGCCTTGCCATTCTTCCCGATTCCAGAACAAGCTTCCGCTTTCCCCACAGAATTTCCTTACGCGTAATATCAAACATTCTTCTTTCTTCCTTCCATCCAACAACCTGCGGCGCCCTACGCCGCGGCTCGTCCGCGTTGACACACACCTCCGCCAGGCGAGCCCATCCCCGCCAAGGCGCATCGGTCTTGTTACTTCCTCAAACCAAGCCGCTTAAGGATATTTTCGTACCTGCTCGCATCCGTCTTCTGAAGATAGTCAAGAAGCCGGCGCCTCTGGCTGACCATCTTCAGCAGGCCGCGGCGGGAATGAACGTCTTTGCCATGGCCCTTGAGATGCTCGGTCAGGTTGCCGATTCGCTCGCTCAGAATCGCGACCTGCACCTCGGGCGAGCCGGTGTCGCCTTCTTTCAAGGCATATTCTTTTATAAGGATTGTCTTCTTCTCGGCCGTAATCGACATCGTAATTCACCCTACAAATTCAACACACGTAATGCGCGGAGCTTGCCGCCCGCCAGCCGCGCCACCGCGACCGGTCGACCTTCCGACATAGCGCAAACCAGCGTCTCCTCCTGCTCGGAGCCCGCCGCCCGCACATGCGCCTGCCGGTGGTGGTGGTCGTCGCCAAGCATCGGGATGATTTGTCCATGCCGAAGCCGGGCAGCTTCTTCTTCCGTCAAGGCCAGAGCCGGGATGTCGTCCAGCCCGGTCTCAACCGGCAGAAGATGCTTCGCAAGCACGGCATCATGCCCGAGGGAAGTCAGATAATCCAGCGAAATTGCTTGGTTTTCGGTGAAAGGACCGACCGCCAGGCGGCGCAATTCGGCGATACAGCCAAGCGTGCCAAGGGTTACGCCCAAGTCGCGCGCCAGGCTCCGCACATAGGTTCCCTTGCCGCACACCACCTCGAAAAGGGCATGATCCCTGTCCGGCAGGCCCTCAAGGCTCAAGCGATGGACAACGACGCCCCGCGGGGCTAGTTCGAGCGATTCGCCGGCCCGGGCCCGGGCATAGGCCCTTCTCCCCGCCACCTGGATCGCCGAATAGGCGGGGGGCACCTGCGCGATGGCGCCGGTGAAGGTGGCGAGAGCGGCGCGGATTGCCTCGGCTGTCGGCCGGACGGCGCTGTCGCCCAAGAGCTCGCCCGTGACATCGTCCGTCGCCCGCGCCTCGCCCCAGCGCACCACGAAGCGGTAGGTCTTGCGACGCTCCATCGCATAGGCCACCGTCTTTGTCGCCTCGCCGAAGGCAATGGGCAGGATGCCGGTCGCCAGCGGGTCGAGCGTACCGCCGTGGCCGGCCTTCGCGGCGTCGAGATGCCGGCGCACGATCGCGACCACCTTGGCCGACGTCAGGGCCGGCGGCTTGTCGAGAACCAGCCAGCCGTGAATGGGCGTTCCCTTGCGTTTACGCGCCATCCTTCCGTTTCCGGACCGGCTCGGCGGGGGCAAGATCGCGCGCCACCTCCGGCCGGTTGAGCAGCCCCTCGACCCGTTCGACGGCGGCAAAGGAGAGGTCCGGCTCGAAAATGAGCGTCGGCATGTAGCGAAGCCGAACATGGTGGGATAACTGGCCGCGCAGATAAGGCGCCGCCCGGCGCAGGGCCTCGATGACAGGCTCCATGCCGGCGCCGCCCAAAGGGGTCACGAAAACAACCGCCTGGCGGAGATCCGGCGTCACGCGAACCTCCGTCACCGTGATCGACGTCGCAACCAGCGCGGGGTCGCGGAAGTGGCCGCGTTCGAGAATCTGGGCGAGCGCATGCCGGAGCT
This sequence comes from Pseudomonadota bacterium, assembly GCA_040752895.1. Taxonomy (NCBI): domain Bacteria; kingdom Pseudomonadati; phylum Pseudomonadota; species Pseudomonadota bacterium. Next base: position 398,613 of record JBFMHN010000002.1, on the reverse strand, counting down.
CCTCGCCGACGCGAAGCTGCCGCTGGGAAGGGGCCTTGCCCCGGGAAGACGTCATGACGTTTCTTCCGTCCTGTCGAAATACGCGAAGAAACCCGCCTACAGCTTCGCCGCCGTCTCCACGACATCGAAGCATTCAACCGTATCGCCAACCCGGAGGTCCTGGTAATTCTCGAAGGCCATGCCGCAATCGTTGCCTTCGCGGACTTCCCTGACTTCGTCCTTGAAGCGCTTGAGGCTGCTCAGCTTGCCTTCATGAACGACGACGCTGTCGCGCAGAAGCCGTACGCCCGCACCGCGGCGGACGAGACCATCCGTCACCATGCACCCCGCGATCTTGCCGACCTTCGAAATATCGAAGACTTCGCGAATCTCGGCGTTGCCGAGGTAACTCTCGCGGCGAATCGGCGACAGCATCCCCTCAAGCCCCGCCTTCATGTCGCGTGTGACGTCGTAGATGATGGAGTAATAGCGAATGTCCACCCCGTCCCGCCGCGCAAGCTCGCGAGCCTGCGGATTTGTGCGCACGTTAAAGCCGATGATGAGCGCGTTCGACGCCCTCGCAAGCGTCACGTCCGATTCATTGATGCCGCCCACGCCCGAATGAAGCACGACGACGGAAACCTCTTCGCTTTCCCCGGACAGTTTTTCAAGGCTGCTGACGATCGCCTCCACCGAGCCCTGCACGTCGCCCTTGACGATGATGGGAAGCTCCTTCGCGGCGCCGCTTGCGATCTTCGCAAGCATTTGTTCGAGGGTGCCGCGGGTCTTCGCCGCGGCGGCGACCGAGCGTTCCCGGCGTTTGCGGTAGGCGACGATTTCACGTGCGCGCGCCTCGTTTTCAACGGCGACGAATTCATCGCCGGCGAGCGGCACGCCGTTCAGGCCAAGAACTTCGGCCGGCATCGAGGGCTTCACCTCGTCAATCGCCTGGCCCTTGTCGTCGATCAGCGCGCGGACACGCCCCCATTCGCTGCCGGCGACGAAAATGTCGCCGACGCGGAGCGTGCCGCGCTGGACGAGCAGCGTCGTCACCACGCCGCGGCCGCGGTCGAGTTTTGCCTCGACGACGATGCCTTCCGCCTTGCGGTTCGGGTTTGCCTTAAGGTCGAGAATCTCCGCCTGAAGAAGGATTGCTTCTTCCAGTTTGTCCAGGTTCTGGCCGGTCTTCGCCGAAACCTCGATGGCAAGCACGTCCCCGCTCATGGATTCGACAACGATTTCATGCTGGAGAAGCTCCGTCCGAATCCGCTCCGGGTTGGCTTCCGGTTTGTCGATCTTGTTGATCGCGACAAGGATCGGCACCTGGGCCGCCTTGGCGTGGTGAATGGCTTCGATCGTCTGCGGCATGATCCCGTCGTCGGCGGCAACCACCAGGACGACGATGTCGGTGGCTCTGGCGCCGCGCGAGCGCATGGCCGAGAAGGCTTCGTGGCCCGGCGTGTCGAGGAAGGTGATTCGGTTCCCGGACTGAAGCTGCACCTGATAGGCGCCGATATGCTGGGTGATGCCGCCCGCTTCGTGGCTGGCGACGTTCGTCTTGCGAAGCGCGTCCAAAAGCGAAGTCTTCCCGTGATCGACATGGCCCATGACGGTCACGACTGGCGCCCGTGGCACGAGCGTTTCCTCGTCGTCCGGCGCGGTCTTTAAGCCGACTTCCACGTCCGCTTCGCTGACGCGCTTGCTCCGGTGGCCGAATTCCGTGACGATGAGTTCCGCCGTGTCGCCGTCAATCGCCTGGTTGACGGTCGCCATCACGTCCATTTTCATCAGCGCCTTGATGACGTCGATGGCGCGCGCCGCCATCCGGTTCGAAAGCTCCTGCACCGTGATTGTTTCCGGGATGATAACATCCCGGATGATCTTGCCGTCTTCTTCGGTCTCGCTGCTTTTTCGCTTTTCGCGCTCGCGCGCACGGCGCACCGAGGCAAGGCTGCGAATGCGCTCTTCTTCGTTGAGCGCTTCCGCGACCCGCATCTTGCCGGCGCGGCGGCGCGGCTCCAAGCGGCTTACCGGCGGCAAGCGTTTCGGCGCCGCCTTCTTTCCCACCCGGCCTTCCTTCTCGCGGATGCGGGCGGCGGCGGCGGAAAGCGCATCGCTTTCCTCCTCGCTTTCGAGTTTGGCCCGGCCGCCCTTCTGGCGCTCGGCGGCGCGGCCCCGCGGCGGGGCGGGCGGCGCCTTGGCGGTAAGCGCCTCGGCGGGCGGAAGCGTCCCCTCCGGTTCCAGGACAAGGGCTTTTATCTCGCCGCTCGGCGGCGTTTCCTCCGCTTCCGTAACGGGGAGCGGGGCCACCTCTCCTTCCGAGGCGCTTTCGAGGGCGCGGGCGCGGGCCTTGCGCTCCTCCTCCGTCAGCCGTACAGCGGCCGCCGTCTCGCTTTCGTCCACCGGGGGGGAAGAAGGGTGCGCCTCCGCCACGTGCTTGACTTCCGTCATGCCGCCGCGGGCGTCTTTCGAGAAGGTGCGCTTCTTGCGCACCTCGACGGTCACCGCCTTCGTCCGGCCGTGCGAGAAGCTCTGCCTTACCTGGCCAACCTTGACGGTTTTATTCAGTTCCAGCCGTCCAGGGCGGCGAAGCGAGAGCTTCTTCCCTTCCTTCTCTTCCGTTTCGTTCATTTCCGTCATTAAAATCGGCCGTTCTTTTCTTTCTATATTCTTTCTATACGCCGTTCTTCTCTTGCCAAGCGGGCGCGCCCGAAATCATACCCTTCCCTACCGGAAGCCACAAACCGCGCGCCCAAGGCATCTACCGCAAAACCGAAAGGGTTAAGTGTTTTCCTCTTTTGCTTTGCTCGCCTGCCCTTCCTCGGCGTCCGCCCCCGCGGCAGGCGAAGCCGATGCTGTCTCTTCTGTCACTTCTTCCGGGAACCAGTGGGCGCGCGCCGCCAGGATGATGGCGTCCGCTTCGCTGACGCTAAGCTGGGCGTGGCCCACGACGTCGCGAAGTTCATCGCTGGCAAGATCCGCCAGATTATCGAGGGTCTGGATGCCTTTTTCGCCGAGCTTGACGAGCAAGGTGGGGTTTAAGCCTTCAACGACCGCCACTTCGTCCGTCACGCCAAGTTCCTTCCGCCGGGCGGTCAGGCGTTCGTTCTGGCCTTCGATGTAAGCCCGTGCGCGATCGCGCAGTTCCGTCGCAACCCCCTCGTCGAAGCCTTCGATCTCGGCGAGGTCCTCGGTCGGCACGAAGGCAACCTCTTCGACGGTGGAGAAGCCTTCCGTCACCAGAAGATGCGCGATGACTTCGTCTACATCGAGCGCTTCCGTGAATTTTTGCGAGCGGTTGCGGAATTCCTCGGTCCGGCGCTCGGATTCCTCCGCCTCGGTCAGGATGTCAATGTCCCAGCCGGTGAGTTGAGAGGCAAGACGCACGTTTTGGCCGCGCCGCCCGATGGCGAGACTCAACTGATCGTCCGGGACAACCACTTCGATCCGGTGCTGTTCTTCGTCCAGCACCACCTTCGTCACTTCCGCCGGCGCCATCGCATTCACGATGAACGTCGCCGGGTCCGGCGACCATTGGATGATGTCGATCTTTTCGCCCTGCAGCTCGCTCACGACCGCCTGAACGCGGCTGCCGCGCATGCCGACGCAGGCGCCGACCGGATCGATCGATGAATCGTTCGAAAGAACGCCGATTTTCGCCCGGCTGCCGGGGTCGCGCGCCACCGCCTTGATCTCGATGATGCCGTCATAGATTTCCGGCACTTCCTGGGTAAAGAGTTTCGCCATGAACTGGGGATGCGTGCGCGAAAGAAAAATCTGCGGGCCACGCAGTTCCTTGCGCACGTCGTAGATATAGGCCCGCACGCGGTTGCCGTTGTGAAAAACTTCCCGCGGCAGCGTTTCGTCCCGGCGCAGCAGGGCTTCCGCCCGCCCCATATCCACGATCAGGTGGTTGCCGAACTCGCTGCGCTTGACGATACCGTTGACGATTTCACCGACGCGGTCCTTGTATTCCTCATACTGGCGTTCGCGCTCCGCTTCCCGCACCCTCTGCACGATGACCTGCTTGGCGGTCTGGGCGGCGATCCGGCCGAAGTCGATCGGCGGCAACGGCTCGACCAGGAACTCGCCGATTTCGGCGTCGGGCTTTTGTTTGCGCGCCGTGTCCAGCGTCATCTGCGTGACTTCGTTCTCCACCCCCTCGACGACCTCGATGTAGCGCGCGAGATGAATGGAGCCGTTCTTGCGATTGACCGTCGCGCGGATGTCGTGCTCGTGACCATACTTCGAACGGCCGGCCTTCTGGATAGCCTGCTCCATTGCCACCAGGACCTCTTCGGGCTGGATGCCTTTGTCTCGAGCAACGCTCTCCGCAACCTGCAGAAGCTCCGGTCTTGGTTCCGTTGCGGTCTCAGCTGCTATGGCCATGTCCACGCCTCATGGTTTTGTCTTCCTTGCAATTAATTCATCGGTCAGAACAAGTTTTGCGCGCCGGATCTCGTCGAAATCAAGCGCCACGACTTCCCCGTCATGTTCCACGCGGACGGTGTCGCCGTCGAGGCCCAGGAGCTTCCCCTGGAACCGCTTGCGCCCGCCGACCGGCCGCGCAGCTTCCAGCTTCACAAGTTCACCGGCGAACCGGGAGAAGTCCTTCCGCCGCACGAGCGGCCGATCGATGCCTGGCGAGCTCACCTCCAGATGGTAGGCGCCCGTGATTGGGTCCTCGACATCGAGAAGAGCCGAGATCGTCCGGCTCACTTCAGCGCAGTCTTCGATCGTGACGTCCGTTCCGTCGGCGCGCTCCGTCATCACCTGCAACGTCGGCGCGCGGCCACCGGTAAGAAGCACGCGGACAATCTCAAAGCCCATTGCCTCCAACGGCGGTGTGATCATCCTCAAGATCGGCTCTTCCAGTTTTGGCGAGCGCTCTCGCATCCGGCCCTCCCCTTTCGCCCACTCCGGCATTCCGTAACAAAAAAGGCGGGCCGTTGGCCCACCCCTTTTATCGTCTGAAGCTTTTCAGGCTTAGGGAATTTTTCTTTAAAATAGAAAGACTCCGCGGTTTCTTCAACCCTTTTTCTAAGCCCTGGCCGGCGCGGCGGCCAGGCGGCGGAAGCGCAAATAGGCCGCCCGCCGCCCTGCTTGTGCCGCTTTCGCCTCGTAGCGGGTCGCCGGCCAGTCGGCGGGACGCTGCCGGAAGGCCCCGGGGCCCTTCGCTTCCCAGGCAAAGTCCGGATGGGCGAGGGCGTGCCGCAGCATCCATCGGACATAGTCCGGGTCGTCGGTGGCAAGCCGGAGTTCGGCCCCTTCCCGCATGACGCGCGCAAGGACGTCCAGGTTCTCCGGCGTGACGAAACGCCGCTTGTGGTGACGCTTCTTCGGCCACGGGTCCGGAAATAAGAGGAAAACGCGGCCCACGGAACCGGTCGGCAGGGCGGCGAGAAGAAGCCTGGCGTCGTCCGGAAAAATGCGGACGTTTTGCAAGGCGCCTTCCTCGATCTGCTTCAAAAGCCCGGCAATGCCGTTCACGAAAGGCTCGCAGCCGAGAAAGCCTATCTCCGGGTGCGCCCGCGCCTGCCACGCCAGATGCTCGCCGGCGCCGAAGCCGATCTCGAGCCATATCTCGGCCGGCCGGGCATGGAACAGGCGTTCGGGTTCGAGCAAGTCGCCTTCCCGGGGAAGATGCACGGCAAGGCCCGGCAGCAGACGTTCGAACCTGGCCTTCTGGACCTGGCGCAAGCGATGGCCGTGCCGCCTGCCGTACAGAATGCGCTTCCGTGGCGGCGGGCCGTCGGCCATTCCCACCCCTTTTTGTTTATTTAAAGGCGGCCCTGAGTTCGTCAACGAGGTCGAGCCGCTCCCAGGAAAACCCGCCGTCCGCTTCCGGCGCGCGGCCGAAATGGCCGTAGGCCGCCGTCCGCTCGTAGATCGGGCGGTTGAGTTTCAGATGCTCGCGGATGCCGCGCGGGGAGAGGTCAACCAGATCGCAAAGCACGTCGGAAAGAATGCTTTCGTCGGCAAGGCCGGTGCCGTGCGTGTCGATATAAACCGCGAGCGGCTTCGACACGCCGATCGCATAGGCCAGCTGGATCGTGCAGCGATCGGCCAGCCCAGCCGCGACGACGTTCTTCGCAAGGTAGCGCGCCGCATAGGCCGCCGAGCGGTCGACCTTCGACGGGTCCTTGCCGGAAAAAGCGCCCCCGCCATGGGGAGCGGCACCGCCATAGGTGTCCACGATGATCTTGCGGCCGGTTACGCCGGCATCGCCGTGCGGCCCGCCGACAACGAAACGGCCCGTCGGATTCACGTAGAAATTTTCGTCGTCGCACATCCAGCCTGCGGGCAGTGCCTTCTCGACATAGGGGCGGACGATCCGCCGGACGTCGTCCTGGCTAAGTTCCGGCGCGTGCTGGGTTGAAACGACGATCGAGGTCGCGCGCACCGGGGAACCGTCCAAATAGGCGAGCGTGACCTGGCTTTTCGAATCCGGACGCAGGCCCGGCTCCTTGCCGCTGTGGCGGACGTCCGCGAGGGCGCGCAGGATGGCGTGGGCGTAGTAGATGGGGGCCGGCATCAGGACGTCGGTTTCACGGCAGGCATAGCCGAACATGATGCCCTGGTCGCCCGCACCCTCGTCCTTGTTGCCTTTCGCATCCACGCCAAGCGCGATGTCTTCGGACTGGTTGTGGACATAGACGGACACTTCCGCCTCTTGCCAGTGGAAGCTTTCCTGATCGTAACCGATGGCGCGAACCGTTTGGCGGGCAACGTCTTCGAGCGTCTGGGGGGTGATCGCCGCGGGCCCGCGGACCTCGCCGGCGAGGACAATCCGGTTCGTCGTCACCAGGGTTTCGACGGCGACGCGCGCTTGCGGTTCGGCGGCCAGGAACGTGTCGACGATGGCGTCCGAGATGCGATCGCACACCTTGTCGGGATGACCCTCCGACACGGACTCACTGGTGAATAGATATTCGCCCTTTCGCAAAAGGCTTCCTCCCGGTTCGAGATTTTGCCGCACGGGAACGGCGGCGGCTTTTAAGGGGCGATTTTGTGGCAGCCTTTCGCCGGGCCGTCAAGGCGCGCGGCCCGAGCAAGGCGTGCTAGTCTTCGTCCGCTTCCTTGTCGTCAGCCAGCGACCTTGCGAGATCGAGAATGCGCTTGCGGACGGCGCGGCTCTTGATCCGGTAGTAGGCGCGAACCAGTTGCAGCGTCTCGCGCTTGCCCATCGGATCGCCCTCGAAGGGGGGGGCGGCGTCCTCGTGCAAATAGCCGCCCGTGAAGGCCGGCGCCGCGCCCGACCCGGCGTCCAAATCGTCAAAAAAGAACGCCACCGGCACATCCAGCGCCTGGCTCAACTCATGGAGACGGCTGGCGCCGATCCGGTTCGTGCCGCGTTCGTATTTCTGGACCTGCTGGAAGGTAAGGCCCAAGGCCTTGGCGAGTTTTTCCTGACTCATGCCGAGAAGAGTGCGGCGAAGCCGGACCCGGCCGCCGACATGAATGTCAACGGGGTTGGGGCCGTCGCTTTTCCGGCCGGCCCGCCCGTAGCGACGGGGGGGTTCCTTCTTCGCCGAGATTGCGGCTGTCATGGGCGGCACCGTTCCGGGCTTGCCGGACGGCTTTTCGAGTATGCGATTGTAACCGGCGGCGGCATACAACCATATGTAGCATACGCCCGTAGGGCGGCCAAGCCGAGATCGTAACCGTCAAGAAATCTTGCCGCCGGGACGGCACAAGATCCGTCGCAGACCCAGCAGTCCAAGACCGGCCGCCAGAAGAAGGCCGAGTGCTTTTCCGTGCAGCCGCCCGTATAAGGGAGCCAGGTCGAGCGACGCCGGCAGGGGGCCGTCCAGCACGCCGACCGCGCCGAGATCTAAGCGTTCAAGCACCCGTCCGTACGGGTCGATGATCGCCGAGACGCCGGTGTTGGCGACGCGCACCAGCGCCAGCCCTTCCTCGACGGCCCGGAAGCGGGCGGCGGCGAAATGCTGGTATGGGCCGGAACTTTCGCCGAACCAGGCGTCGTTCGTCACGTTCAGAAGCCAGCGCGGCGGCAAGGCCTTTCCCACGACTTCGCCCGAGAAAATCACCTCGTAGCAGATGAGGGGACTTAGCGGCGGAAGACCGGGAAGGATGAGCGTCTGCGGCCCCGGCCCGCGGTAAAAATCGCCGATGCCGGGGACCAGCCGCGGGAGGGGCAGAACGTCCCGCAAGGGCACGAACTCGCCGAAGGGGACGAGATGGAATTTGTCGTAGCCGCCAAGGATTCGCCCCTGGCCGTCGAGCGCGACGAGCCCGTTTGAAAAGCCCCGGTTTGGCTCGGCCGCTTCCGGCGGCAGGCGCGGCGCCCCGGTAAGCAAGAGCCCGCCCTTCGGCACGGCGTGCGCGAGGCGGGCGCGCCGTTCCGGATCCTCGGCCAGAAAATAAGGCGCGGCCATTTCCGGCCAGATGACAAGGGTGGCGCGCGCGAAGCCTTCGCCAAGCGTGAGCGCCAGGTGACGCTCGAAATGCTGCTCGCGAAGGGCGGGATCCCATTTCAGGCTTTGGGGGATGCCCGGCTGCACGAGGCGCAAGTGAACGCCCGGAAAAAATGCGGCCTCCGCCCGGGCAAGTCGCGCCATACCGCCGAACCAAAGGCCGGCCATCAGCAAACAAGCCGCCAGCAAGGGCAAAAGGCGGCAACACCTTCCTCTCTCGGCCAGGAAGGCCGGCAGCGCCGCCGCCAGCACGGTGAAGAAACTGAGGCCGAAGACGCCGAAGAAAGCGGCCCCTTGCAGCATCGCATCCGACACCGCCCAGACGAGCCCCACCGGCGTCCACGGAAAACCGGTCAGAAGTTCCCCGCGCAGCCATTCCGTTCCCGTCCACAGAAGCGCGAAAAGAAGGGCACCGCTCCAGCCGCGCGCCGCGAAAGAAGACCGCAGCAGGCGAAAGAGAAGGGTGGTGGCGGCAGGGAAAAGGGCGAGATAGAGGGCAAGGCCCGGAATCGCAACCGGCACGAGCCAGGCGAAGCGTTCCGCGTCAACCAGGAAGGCGTTCGCGATCCACTGGACGCCGACAAGGAAGTGACCGAAGCCGAAGGCCAGCCCGACCAGGAAGGCGATGCGGGGGCGGCCTGCCATCTCGATCTGCCAGAGGAGCGCCGGGAAGGCGAGAAAAAGCAGGGGCACGGCGTGCCAGGGCGGCATCGCAAGGGCAGCCAGCGCGCCGAGCAGGCAGCTCATGCCGTAGCGGCGCCAGCCGGAAAGGGCGCCCACCCGTTCGCGCAGCGCGCCGGCCGCGCCGAGAAAACGGGCACGCCGCCGACCGGCCGCGCTTTCACTCATCGGTCGGCGGAAGCGTTGCCGAAAGGTTGCGGACTCGAAGGCGCCGGATGCGCCGCGCGTCGGCTTCGAGAATCTCGAACTCGATGCCGGAAGGGTGGTGGATGATCTCGCCGCGGGCGGGCACACGGCCGGCAAGATAAAAAACGAGGCCGCCCAACGTGTCGATGTCTTCGTCCTCGTCGACGAGAAGCCGACGGCCGATGCGCGCCTCGAACGTTTCCAGCTCGACGCGGGCGTCGGCCAGAAGCGAGCCGTCCTGAAGGGCGGCCAGCATGGGGGGCGTCTCGACGTCGTGCTCGTCCTGAATCTCGCCGATGATTTCCTCAACCAGATCCTCGATGGTGACGAGCCCGTTGACACCGCCATATTCATCGACGACCAGCGCCATGTGCGTATGGGCCGAGCGCATTTGCAGAAGAAGATCGAGAACCCGCATCGTCGGCGCCACGAACAGAGCCGGCCGATCGATCTTGGAAAGGTGGAACGGCGCTTGCGAGATCCAACTGTCCAGAATCTCCTTGATGTGCACAATGCCGATCACGTCGTCCAGGGTCTTGCGATAGACGGGCAGGCGGGAATGGGCTTCGCTGCTCATGAGCGCGGCCACCTCCTTCAATGTCGATTCCGCCTCGACCGCCACGATATCGGCGCGCGGCACCATGATGTCGACGACGGCGACGTTGCGGACCGCGAGCACGTTTTCGAGAAGGACGCGTTGGTCCGGATCGATGGTGATTTTCGCTGCGTCTTCGTTCGGTATCAGCTCGCCGATCGCGCGATCGAGCGGGCTTTCCGCCCGAACGTAGGCGCGTCTGAAAAGCCGGTCACGGATACCCTTGAGCCGGGAACGACCGGGTGGCAGCGCGGGCGGTTTCATCGCACCCCCTCGGCCGCGGCGGACCCTGCCGCCACGTAAGGATCCGCAATACCGAGCCTGGCGAGCACGCAACGTTCGCGCGCCTCCATCGCGTTGGCGGCTTTGGCCGCGCCGTGGTCGTACCCCAACAGGTGAAGCACCCCGTGGACGACGAGATGGGAGAGATGGTCGGCAAGAGATTTTGCTTGCGCGCGCGCCTCGGCCGTCACCGTCTCAAGCGCGATGACGACGTCGCCCAAGAGGGCGGGGCCCAAGAGGCCGGGCGCACCGTTCCGGCGGCCGGGCGCTTCGCCCGGAAAGGCAAGGACGTTGGTCGGACGATCCTTCCGGCGGTAGTCGCGGTTGAGCCTTCGGATCTCCGCGTCCCCAACCAGGGCGAAGCTGATCTCGCCGCCGGCGGCAAACCCTTCGACGGCCAGCGCCTCGGCGGCGGCGCGGCGGACGACCGTGCGCACCTCCGGCAAGGCTTCGCGCCAGCGCCGATCGCGGATGGCGATGGCGAGCACGATCGGGGCGGCCGGCGGATTGGGTTCAGCCATCGGGCAAGGTTTTGTTCGAATCGTAGGAAGTGCCGCCTTCCCGCTGGTCCCGGGCGTCGTAGGCGCGAACGATGTCCGACACCAGAGGATGCCGAACGACATCGACGTCCGCAAGCTCGACAATGCAAACCCCCGGAACGGAGGCCAGCACCTCCAGTGAATCGCGAAGGCCGGAACGGACGTCCTTCGGCAAATCAACCTGGGTCAAATCGCCGGTCACCGTCATGTGGGAATTCTCCCCAAGACGCGTCAGCAGCATCTTCATCTGGACGGCCGTCGTGTTCTGCGCCTCGTCCAGGATCACATAGGCGTTCGCAAGCGTGCGCCCGCGCATGAAGGCCAGCGGTGCGATCTCGATCTCGCCGCTGGCCAGCCGGCGGTTCACTTGATCGAGCGGCATCATGTCGTGGAGCGCCTCGTAGAGCGGCCGCAAGTAAGGGTCGATCTTCTCGCGCAAATCCCCCGGCAGGAAGCCGAGCCGCTCGCCCGCCTCGACGGCGGGACGCGAGAGAATGATGCGGTCCACCTGGCCGGTCATCAGCATGGAAACCGCCATGGCGACGGCCAGGTAGGTCTTGCCGCTGCCGGCCGGCCCCAAGGCAACGACAAGCTCGTGCTCCTGCAGCGCACGCACGTAGCGGACCTGGCCCGGCGAGCGCGGCAAAATCAGCCGCTTGCGCGTCGGGATGGCGTAGGCCTCGGGGCTGAACCGGCCGTCTTCCGTGCTCATGGCAAGCCGCAAGGCGGCCTCGACCTCGCCGGCGTCAACGTCGCGGCCTTCGCGCAGCCGGCGGTAGAGCGATTCGAGCGCCGCGCGCGCCGCGCGAACGCGGCCGGCCGGCCCGGAAATCGCCAGACGGTTGCCCCGCGAGGTGATGGCCACCCCAAGCTTTTGCTCGATTCGCGCAAGATGTTCGTCCTGTTTCCCATAAAGGTGCGGAAGAAGACGGTTGTCGTCAAATTGCAGGTAAAGCGGGCTTTCTTTTTCCGATGTTTTTGTCGGATTCACGCGCATGCCCTTGTCGCAACGGGGTTCACCGGTGTTCCTTCTAGGCTGTTGATGGTGACGGCGGTAATGCGCACGTCCCGCGTCTCGCCGATCGCGGTCTCGGAAGCGGCAACGTGCACGGCCTGCAGGTAAGGGCTGCGGCCTATGACCTGGCCGGGGCGGCGGCCCAAGCGCTCGAAAAGGACAGGCAGCGTGCGGCCCACCGTGGCCGCGTTCCAGGCACGCTGCTGTTCCCCGAGCACGGCCTGCAGGTGGGAAAGGCGTTCTTCCTTTACCGCCTCGGGCACCGGGTCCGCCATCCCGGCGGCCGGGGTGCCTGGCCGCGGGCTGAACTTGAACGAAAAGGCCTGGGCGAAACGCAGCGCGCGGACAAGCGCCAGCGTGGCTTCGAAATCGTCTTCCGTCTCGCCGGGAAAGCCGACGATGAAATCCGAGGACAGCGCGATGTCCGGCCGATGCCGGCGAAGCGCGGCGACGGTCGCGCGGTAATCCGCGGCGGTGTGACCGCGGTTCATCCGGGCCAGCACGCGGTCCGAACCGGACTGCACGGGCAAATGCAGGAAAGGCATGAGCTTGGGTTCCTCGCCGTGAAGGGCGAGGAGATCTTCATCCATGTCCTTCGGGTGCGAGGTCATGTAGCGGATGCGGAGCAGGTCTGGAATTGCCGCCAGGGTACGGATCAACTCGGCAAGATTGGCGGTGCCGCCGGCCGGCCTTCGCCCGCGATAGGCGTTCACGTTCTGGCCGAGAAGCGTGATCTCGCGGGCCCCTTTCGCAACGAGCCGCTTTGCTTCCTCCGCCACGTCGGCGGCGGGCCGCGAAAATTCCGCGCCGCGCGTATAAGGAACGACGCAGAAGGTGCAGAACTTGTCGCACCCTTCCTGGATGGTGAGAAAAGCTGAAACCCCGGCGGATGCCGCTGCGGGCAGATGGTCGAACTTCGATTCGGCCGGGAAGTCGGTCTCCAGCACCGCGCCCCCGGCCCGCGCCGCGCGGGCCACCATCTCCGGCAGCCGGTGGTAGGACTGCGGCCCGAAGACAATGTCCACGTAAGGGGCGCGGCGGAAAATTTCTTCCCCTTCGGCCTGGGCGACACAGCCGGCAACGGCAAGGATCAAAGGCTTGCCGGCCTCGGTGCGACGCGCTTTCGTCTCGCGCAGTCGCCCAAGTTCCGAAAAAAGTTTCTCGGACGCCTTCTCGCGGATGTGGCAGGTGTTCAAGATCACCATGTCCGCCTCCGCCGCCCCTGCCGCCGCCGCGAAGCCGAGCGGCGCCAGGACGTCCGCCATGCGGGCGGAGTCGTAGACGTTCATCTGGCAACCGTATGTTTTGATGAAGAGCTTCTTCGCCAACCTATCTACCCGGCCTTGGCCGCGCCTGCGCCAAGTCCCTTAAGCTTTCGCTATAGATATGAAATAGATAGCCGAAAAACACTAGCATCGGGCTAATAAAAAGAGTCAAGAATCGGCCGGGCGAAGTCTTGCGCCCGGGGGTCCGGCTTCGGGCCGTTCTTCGAGCGAGGGCGCCTGCTTTCCGGTAATCGCCGCCGCAACGCCTTCCGCCACCACGCGCTGGCAAGCCTCGGCCATCGCCTTCCGCGAGCCGTCGAAGGCGGCAATGGTCACCGGCGGGTGGAACTGAACGACGATCGTCGCCTTCCCGAGCCCCGCCATCCGCCAGAAATGCGGGGCGAGTTCCATGCTCCCGTACCAGGCGTAATAGGGCCGCCAGCCCCGCCCCAACGGTATGCCGTCAAGACGCGTGTAGGCGATCGAGACCGGCTGTACGGTCAGCGGTTCCCCCTGGAATGTTTTCTCGGCGACGCTGAAAAGCGCGCTCTTGAAGGGAAGCACGCGGTTGCCGTCGTTGCTGGTCCCTTCCGGGAAGAGAACCAACTGGTCGCCGCTCTGCAGGCGTTCGTGGACGGCGTCCCGGTGCGTGGAACTTCGCAGCGCGTTGCGTTCGATGAAAACGGTTTCCTGAAGCCGCGCCAGCCGGCCGAAAAAGGGCCACGCCGCCACTTCCGCCTTCGAGATAAGGGAAACGCCGCGAATCAGCGCGGAAAGCATCGTGATGTCGAGATAGGACGTATGGTTCGAAACGAACAGGGTCGGACGCGCCTCGCTTATCCGACCGATGCGGACCAGGCGAAAGCCGAAAATCTTGCAACAGGAACGATGATAAAAATGGGGAAGACGACGCCGATAGGCAAAACCGAAGCGAAGCCCGATTTCCTGAATCGGAATGAGCAGAAACGTCCAGCTTACATAGACAAGAATGCGGAAGAAGGCGAGAAGGGGCGAACCCATTCGATTCTGTCCGCCTATTTTTTCACGTCGAAGTGGCGGAAATATTTGTCCGGAACCAGATCCCGCTTCACGACGATGCACACATCCGTCGTATCGAATTGCTCATCCACGACCGCCCCGTCGCCAACGAACCCGCCAAGACGAAGGTAGCCCTTGATCAGCGTCGGCAGCGCGGCCAGGGCACGTTTCGGATCCACCTCCACGTTCGATTTCATCGGAACGTAGCGATGGGGAAGTGCCCGCGGCCGAATGGCCGGCGGCGCCAGATGGTATTTGTGCAGGTAGGTGAGCGCTTCGGCATGCGCCGCCAGGTCCGTGCCGGGCAGGCTCGCGCAGCCGAACAGCACATCGACGTCGTGGTATGCGACATAGGCGCCAATCCCCCGCCAAAGCAGCTCCATCGTCGCGCGGCTTCGGTACTCCGCGTCCACACAGGAACGGCCTAATTCCAGAAGCCGCCCCGGATATTCCATCAAACGGGAAAGGTCGTATTCGCCGGCCGAATAAAACCCGCCATGGTTTGCCGCGGTCTCGCTGCGTATCAAGCGGTACGTGCCGACCACGGCCTTCGAGAAATCGTGCCCTTCGACCCGCTCGTGATCAACCACCAGAACGTGGTCGCAATCGGTGTCGAATTCGTCGAAGTCGCGTTTCCGCGCCGCCATTTCCGGTGTCGGGTGGGCGTGCAGTTCCTCATAGAAGACCCGGTAGCGAAGAGCCAGCGCCGCGTCCACTTCGCGTTCGTCGCGGGCGAGGCGGACTTCCAGCGTTTTGCTGCGAACTTTCTGGATGGGATCGACGAAACCCAGCGGCGTCCGCACGCCAGCGATGAACCGTTTCCAGGTATAGGGCGGGCGCATGGCGCGCGCGAATTTCGGCAACCACCCCGCCGGACGCTCGTGAAAACGCCCGCGCGGTTTTTTGGGTTTTATGAGCACCGTTCGATCCTCATTTTTATTTCGTTTTTGGTTTGTCGAGGGGTACACCGTAAAGCTCGAGCCGGTGACCGACGAGCTTGTACCCATGCTTTTCAGCGACTTCCTGCTGATATTTTTCGATCGCCTTGCACTGAAACTCTATGACCTTGCCGCTTCGCATGTCGATCAAATGGTCGTGGTGGATTTCCGGAATTTCTTCGTACCGGGCGCGATTGCCGCCGAAGTCCAGCTTCTCGATGATGCCCGCTTCCTCGAACAGCCGGATCGTACGATAAACCGTCGCGATGCTGATGCGCTCGTCAATCTTCGAAGCGCGCTGATAAACCCGCTCAACGTCTGGATGATCTTTCGATTCGGAAAGCACGCGGGCGATGATTCGCCGCTGCTCCGTCATCTTCAGACCCCTGGTCTCGCAGAAGCGTTCTATACGGGAAGACATGTTTCCATCGGCAAGCAAATCGCTTCCGTTGCTTTGGTGGTAAAGTATAGAGGGTGGTCCACCCCCTCACAACCCTGTCTCGGCCTCGACCGGACCGGGTTCTACCCTTTATTTTTTACGACCGCGTGAACGCAGGCCGAGGCCGATTTGCTTCGCCAGCTTGCTGCGCTGTTCGGCATAAACGGGAGCCGTCATTGGGTAATCCGGGGGCAAGTGCCACCGCGTGCGGTATTCTTCCGGCGTCAAGTTGTACGCCGTTTTTAAATGCCGTTTCAGCATTTTCAATTTTTTCCCGTCCTCAAGACAGACGAGGTGGTTCGGCGTGACGGATTTGCGGATGGGAACCGCCGGCTGCGGACGCTGGACCGCCGGGGCGTCCTTTCGTCCGGCGCCCGTTAGGCTGGCGTAAACCTCGCGGATGAGCTGCGGCAGTTCTTCGACAAGGAGGCGGTTGTTGGCGACGTGCGAGACGACGATGTTGGTCGTGAGCCGCAAGAGTTCGATGTCGCTTGTTCCTTCCGCCGAATGCGGGGTTTCTTTCAGCATGGGCGTTTCCTTTCGCGTTCCACTCTACCGAAATTGGCCGCCGGAAGGAATGCAGGATCGGAAGGCCCCGCAGCCTTAAAGGGAAAGGCGAAGAACCCGGGCGTCTTCCCCCTTTTCCCGCCCCTCGTAATAGCCGGGACGACGGCCCACCTCGAAAAAGCCGTGCCGCGCATAGAGCGCCGCGGCGGGAACGTTCGAGGCGGCAACCTCTAGGTAGATCGCCCGCGCAGAGCGGCGGCGCGCCTCCTCCTCCACCCTTGCCAACAACCGGCCGGCGACGCCGATGCGCCGCGCCTGGGGGTGAACGCCCAAGGACAGGATCTCGCCTTCGCCGGCCGCCACCCGGCAAAGCGCAAAGCCCGCGAGGGACCCGCCTTGCTCAAGCCGCCCAATCGTTGCAAACAGGCCGAAGACGATTTTCTCCCCGAGCAGGCGCGCGATCGCCGCCGCGCCCCACGCCTCCAGGCAGCAGGCCGCCTGCAGCGCGGCGATCGCTTGCGCCGCGGTGGGCGACACCAGGCCCACCTCGATCTCGCCACGCGCGTGCGGTTCAGGCATCGGGCCACCTCGCTTCCGGCGGCCGCAGATAGACGGGCCGCATATCGATCGTGGGCGCGCGGCTGGCGGCGAGGCGGCCGATGACCGCGGCCTGCGGATAGCCGGGGACCACCGACCAGCGCACGTCTCCCGGCCATCTCTCGAACAAAGGGCGCAGTAGGCGCGCGCCGTCGCCCACGACGAGAAGGGGGAGGCCCGCGTCTTCCGGCAGGCAGGCTTCCGGCGAAAGCACGGCGCCGGGACCCAAAGGCTCAAGTGCCGCGTCGAAGAACTGCGCGTAAAGATCGCCCCGCTTGGTGTCCAGCGCGACCAGCACCCGCCGACCCCGGCGTTCCGGCGCAGGCACGGCGGCGGCCACCGCCTCGAAGGTGGTGACGCCGACCGTCGGCAGACTGCCGGCAAGGGCGAAGGCGCGGACCGCGGCAAGACCCACGCGAAGGCCGGTGAAGGAGCCCGGCCCAACCGTCGTCGCCAGCCGGTCGAGTTCGGCGAACGGCACCCCCCCCTCTTCGAGCACGCTTTCGATCATCCCGATCAGGGCTTCCGCCTGACCGCGCTCCATCTCCCGCAGCCGTTCGGCGAGCACGCGCCCATCCTCGAGAAGGGCGGCCGAACAGGCCCGGGCGGCCGTGTCGAAGGCCAATATTTTCATCCGTTCCTTCCTCGTACCCGGGCGAGGGGTGTAAAATTCCGGGTCGCAATCCTGGCCCAAGTTTTAACCCAAGACGCAACGAAGGCTTGTAAAAACCGACCGAAACGCCGCAAGTTCATGTGAGACCATGCCCACCGATCCCGCTTCACCCCTGGTCGAGATCACGCCCGCCGACGGCGTCGCGTTGGCGCTGGCTTACGCGACGGCGGAAAATTTCACCGGCCAGCCGGTTTACCGGAAGGCGCGCTGCTACCTCCACGCGGACGCCGCGAGATGCCTCGAAAACGCCATCGTCCTCGCCAGCCGCCTGGGCTACCGGCTCAAGGTCTTCGACGGTTTCCGGCCGGCCGAGGCGCAGCAAATCCTCTGGGACTTTTGCCCGGACCCGGCTTTCCTGGCCGACCCCAAGAAAGGCTCGCCCCATTCGCGTGGCGTAGCGGTGGACCTCACGCTCATCGACGGCAAGGGAACCGAGCTCGACATGGGCACGCCCTTCGACGCCTTTACGCCGCTTTCCCATCACGGGAACGGGGATGTAACCCCCGAGGCGCAGCGCAACCGGCTGTTGCTTCTGGGACTGATGACGGACGCCGGGTGGGATTTTTACCGGAACGAATGGTGGCATTACCAGCTGTTCGAGGCGAAGCGCTATCCGCTTCTTCGTGATGCCGACCTTGGCGTCGGCATGGTAGGTATAGCCCGAAAGGCTGTTCCAGCTGGCGGCCGGACCCTAGAGTAAAAACACGAAGAGGGTCTTTCGTAACATGCGGATCTCTACCGAACTCTTTTCCCCTTTCCGCCGCGCATGCTGGCGCATCGGCCTCGCGTGTCTCGTCGGGCTTTTCCTTTCGACGACGGCGTTTGCCGCCAACTCGGCGGCCGTCTTCATCTACCATCGATTCGGGGAAAGCGAATTCGCCGGAACAAACATCACGATAGAACAATTCGAAGCGCAGATTCAGGAACTGAAGAGCGGCAACTATCACGTCCTTCCTTTGCTGGAAATCGTGCAGGCGCTCCGTGAAGGAAAAGCGTTGCCGGAACGCGCCGTCGCGATCACCATCGACGACGCCTTCCTCTCCATTTACACGCAAGCCTGGCCGCGGTTAAAGGCGGCAGGCTTTCCGATGACGCTTTTCGTCGCCGCCGACGCCGTTGACCGCGGCGGAAAAAGTTACATGACGTGGGACCAGATCCGGCAACTCGCGCAGGAAGGCGTCGCTATCGGCGGCCACACCGACACCCACCTCCACATGCCGTTGGCGGACGACGCGACGAACGCGGCGGAAATTGCCCGCTCGAACGCGCGTCTTCTCAAGGAACTCGGAAAGGCGCCGGACCTCTTCGCCTACCCTTATGGCGAAGCCAGCCTCGCCACCCAAGCCCTTGTCCGCAAAGCGGGTTTCCTTGCCGCCTTTGGGCAGCATTCCGGCGTCGTTCACGCCGGAGAAGATCCCTTCTATCTTCCCCGCTTCGCCTTCAGCGAAACCTACGGCGACATGGCGCGGTTCCGTATCGCCGCCAACGCTCTGCCCTTACCCGTCAAGGACGTTACTCCGCCGGACATGACGCTTCGAAAAAGCGACAACCCGCCGAAATTCGGCTTCACCGTTTCGCAAGACGTGCCCGGCCTCGAACGGCTGCGGTGTTACGCTTCGAATCAGGCAATGGCCCAGCTTGAACGCATAGGAGACGCGCGCATCGAAGTCCGCCTGACCGAACCCTTCCCAAGGGGGCGCGCGCGAATCAACTGCACGCTGCACACGGCGGATGACCGTTGGCGATGGTACGGCCGCCAGTTCTATGTCCTGGAATAAGGAAAGCCGGCGGCGAAGGCGGCGAACTCAGAGGGACGCGTAGACATCCCCCGCAAGCTTCGCCCGGTCGAAGTGCCGGAGCTTGTTCGAACGGATAAGCGTGCGAATCGCTTCGATATAGGCCTTGCCGCGCTCGGAATAACGCCCAAGGGTTACGGCCAGCGTATAGCCGTTCAAGGGCGTCTCGCGAAGGCGCAAGACTTCCCGCGCGTTGCGAAATTCCCGATAGGCCTGGTGCGTGTTCAGGTTGCGGATATAGGCGCGGACGGAACCGGCGAGTTCCCGGAAGCGCAGGATGGCGTACGGCGACCCGTCCGGCCCGGCCACGGGCTCGATCCCGCGATCGCGACTCCGCGTCCACTGGCCGAAGATGGCGTTCCCCTCCTGGGCAAAGCGCGAAGTGCCCCAGCCGCTTTCCTCGGCCGCTTGAGCAAGCGCCAGCGAGGGCGGCACGACATCGGCCCGGCGGAGCAATTCCTCGAAATCGCCATCCGGCACACCGTAATAGCCATAGAGGGTGCGCAGCCATTCGGCGTCCCGCTTGGCAAGCTGCGCGCCCGAGGCCGCGGCCGCATTAAGCGCGATCGCACGATCGCGCTGCCGCTTGATCGTTTCGTTCACATGAAGGACGAGCGGCAGGATCGTCTGCAGAAAGAGCCGCTTGCGTTCGGCGACGACGGCGACCTCGCCGAGATCGGAGGGCAACGCCGCCAGGAAGACCCGCGGCACAACCCCTTCCCGGCGTACGCGATCGAGCCGGTAATCGCGCTGGCCGAAGGCCTCGGCCAGGGCCTGCGTTTCCTTGAGATGGAGAGAAAAGACCGGCCGTTCGAGCGCAGCGCCCGCCAACACGAACGAGGCCGGCAGCCGGGCCCCGCCCAGAGCGACACCGCCCACCAAGCCCAAAACGGCGAAAAAGAGACCGCCTAAAGCAAAATGTTCGAAGCCGATCCGCCGTCCTAGCCTGCCGAAAGTCCCCGAATAGACCAACCGCATGTAGTGGCCCAGTCGATTAAACCGGCTAAATATAGCAATGGCGCGGCGGCGACCGTCAAGCCAGAAATGGCTGCTTCGGGCGCGGCGGCGGAAGGTCTGCAAGAAAACCGGCTGTTTCCGGCCGAATGGGTGACGTCGCAATGGCGTCCCTCCTGTCTGGAACGTTTCCCTGTCTCTTGTGTTACGAGACGGCCCGGACTTCCCTGACTTCCGGGATGTAGTGTTTGAGCAGGTTCTCGATTCCGTTGCGCAGCGTCGCCGTCGAACTTGGGCAGCCGGCGCAGGATCCTCGCAGTTCGAGGAAAACGATGCCGTCCTCAAAACTTTGAAAGGTGATATCGCCGCCGTCCTGGGCGACCGCCGGGCGGACCCGGGTCTCCAAAAGCTCGCGAATCTGGCCCACGATGGCGTCTTCCGCCGTCGCCGAGACCGGCGTTGCAGCGGGTGCGGAAGGCGTCATCACCGGCTCGCCAAGGGTGAAATGTTCCATGATGGCGCCCAAGATCTCCGGCTTCATGACCTGCCAGTCGCGGGCCTCGGTCTTGCGCACGGTGATAAAATCGGTGCCCAGAAAGACGCCGGCCACGCCCGGAATCGCGAACAGCCGCTGCGCCAGGGGGGACGCTTCGGCCGCCGCCTCCGAGGCGAAATCGACCGTCTCTCCCGCCAAGACCGTTTGGCCCGGTAAAAACTTCAGAGACGCCGGGTTGGGCGTCCGCTCGGTCTGAATAAACACCTCAACACCTCCTTGACCGGCGCCGGAAAGGGCTGCCCGTCGGTTAGGTAAACTTTGGGTAAAAGAAACCTAAAATTCAAGGTTTTCTTATGGTTAGCGGCTTAACCGTCGGGAAAGCCTGCGCTTTTAGGTGAGCGCGCGCAGCTGATCGTCCGTGAGGTTGCCCGGTACGATGGTGATTGGGATGCGCAGCTTGCCAGCCATCTTGTTAACCAAATGGCTGATGATCGGTCCCGGTCCCTCCGGCTCGGAGGACGCCGCCAGCACCAGGATCGAGATGCCGGGCTCCCCTTCGATGACCTTGAGAAGCTCCTCGCTGCGAACCCCTTCGCGAACGTAAAGGACCGGCACCCTTCCGGTGATCGTATTGACCTCCGTTGAAAGCTGCTTCAGGTGTTCTTCCGCCTCCGCCCGCGCCTCGTCCCGCATCAGTTCGCCAACCTTCATCCAGTGCTGAAAATCCGTCGGTTCCAGCACGTACAGAAGCGCGACATACCCGCCCGTGCTGCGGGCGCGGTAGCAGGCGTAGCGAAGCGCCGTGTGCATTTCCTTCGTCGGATCGACGACGACGAGAAAGCACCGGCCGGACGGTGACGCTGCGCTTTTCTTCTGTTGCGGCATGCGACCTCGAACACCAGCGGGAATAGGGGTTGGGAATCAGACCCGGCGGAAGAAGAGCCCGGCCAACCATCCTGCCACCAAGGCAAGGAAAATAGCAACGATCCCGTATTGCGCGGCGTTGGCGTGGGCGAAGTTGTAAAGCGCTGCTTCTAGACCCGTTTTTTGCACGATGAGCGGTGTCGTCTGGACCCCGACAACGCGCTTTTCCTTCACCAAGAGAACCTTGACGGTATAGACGCCGACCGGCACCGTCGCCGGAAAGAACAGGCGGGTGCGGAAAAGGTTGTTGCTTAAAAACGCGACCTCGCCCGTCTCAACGCCGTAAAGCCGCTGCGCCTGCTTCCGCCGAACGAGCGCCTCGCGGAAAAGAGCCGTGGTTTCTTCGTCCGCTGCATCCGCCGTCTTAAACCGTAAACTTTCCGCCCCGATTTCGTTTCTCGCCAGCATCTCCGGCGGCACGATCTCCGCGACCGGGCGGTTCGAGGCGGCGACATAGTAGACCGGCGCATCCTGGAAACGCATTTCCCTCCGGTTTATCCAAACGCCGCCGATGCGCTCCTTCCGCCGCACGACGATGTCCTGGGCGGGGCCCCGTACCGTGACGACGATATCCCCCTCGCCCTCGGTGGCGCCGAACAGAAGGACTTCCGCGCCCGTAAAACCGGTCGTGATCGCAATCAGATGATCGGAAAGATCGGCCACCAACGGCTCGGCGCGGGCGGCGGCGACAAGCCAGCCCGAGACAGCGAGACAAGCGACCCACGGCCAAAAGCGGCGACGAAAAGGACCGCGCGTCTTCATGGCGACACCAAGTTTAGCGAGAAAACGTCCGCCGGCGTGATGACAAGATCCCAGACCATGCGCCCGCAAACCAGAAGAACGAGAAAGGCGAGCAGAATTCGCAGCTCGTCGCTTTGCAGCTTTCCCCCAAATCGCGAGCCAAGCTGGGCGCCGATGACGCCGCCGACCAGAAGCAAAAGCGCCAGCAGAATGTCCACCGTCTGGTTGTAGTAGGCCTGCAAAAACGTAGCGGTCGCCGTGACGAAGATGATCTGAAAAAGCGAGGTGCCGACGACCACGGCGGTTGGCATGCCGATCAGATAAATCATCGCCGGTATGAGAATGAAACCGCCGCCAAGCCCCAGGACACCCACCAGCACGCCGATGACAAACCCGACCCCGATGGGAAGCAGCACGCTGATATAGAGTTTCGAGCGGTGGAACCGCATCTTGAAGGGAAGCCCGTGCACCCAGTGATGCTGGTGCAATTTCTGCCGTTGGGCGGGGTAACGGCGACGGCGAAAAACGGCGCGGGTGCTTTCCGCAAACATGAGACTTCCGATCGCGCCGAGAAAAATGACATAGGAAAGCGCGATGATGAGGTCGAGCTGGCCTAGGCTCCGGAAATAGGTGAACAGCTGCACGCCCGCAACCGATCCCAAGACACCGCCCACGATCAGCGCGACGCCCATCTTGAAGTCAACGTTTTGCCGCCGCCAATGGGCCAGCACCCCGGAAACCGAAGTGGCGACGATCTCGTTCGTTCCCGTCGCTACGGCGACGGCCGGCGGAACGCCGATGAAGATGAGGAAAGGCGCCATTAGAAAGCCGCCCCCGATGCCGAACAGGCCGGAAAGAAATCCGACGAAGCCTCCAAGCCCAAGCAGGAGAAAAACGTTTACCGATATTTCGGCAATGGGGAAATAAATCTGCATGTGGCTTACGGTTTGGGTCGGCTGGGCCGATGCAGGAGAGATAGGCCCGCCCCCACCGCGAGGGCAAGCCTAAATCGCGGCTTTGGATTAAAAACGGAAAAGGGGAACGCGTCAGGCGCGCAGGAGTCCCATGATGTCGTGAATCTCCGCCAGGTGTTTCTCGGCGATGCGGCCGGCGCGGGCCGCGCCCTCGCGAAGAACCGCGTCCACTGCGCCAGGGTCTTTCCGGAGCCTCGCCATCTCGGCGCTAAGCGGCCCAAGCACGCCGACCGCAAGCTCGGTCAGCGCCTCCTTGAAGACCGAGAACTGGGTGCCGGCGAAGCGCGCCAGCACCTGGGCCCGGCTCAAGCCGGCAAGGGCCGCGTAGATACCGACCAGATTCGCTGCCTCCGGCCGGCCGGCAAGCCCCCCCGGTTCGTCCGGCAAGGGCTTTGGATCGGTGCGGGCTTTGCGGATTTTAAGCGCGATAGTATCGGGATCGTCCGTCAGGTTGACCCGGGAATAGTCCGAGCGGTCGGACTTGCTCATCTTCGCCTGGCCGTCGCGCAGACTCATCACCCGGGTCGCTTCACCGAAAATCTGCGGTTCCGGCAAGGGAAAGTAGTCCACGCCGTATTGGCGGTTGAAGGCGCCCGCGATGTCGCGGACAAGCTCCAGATGCTGCTTCTGGTCCTCGCCGACCGGCACGTGGGTCGCCTTGTAGAGGAGAACGTCCGCCGCCATCAGGACCGGGTAGGCGTAAAGACCCAGGCCCGCCTGCTCCCGGTGCTTGCCCGCCTTGTCCTTGAACTGGGTCATGCGGTTGAGCCAGCCGAGCGGCGTCAGGCAGCTGAGAAGCCAGGCAAGCTCGCTGTGCCCGGCGACGGCGCTCTGGTTGAAGATGACGCCCCGCTTGGCGTCAACCCCGGCGGCCAGGAAGGCGGCGGCGACTTCGCGGATGTGGGCGCGGAGGGCGGCCGGGTCCTGAGGCAGGGTGAGGGCGTGAAGATCGACGATGCAATAGATGCAGTCGTAGCGCTCCTGGAGGCCGACCCAGTTCCGAAGCGCCCCCAGATAATTGCCAAGATGAAGGTTGCCGGTGGGCTGCACCCCGGAAAAGATGCGTTCCATGCCGCGAACTCCAGCGGAAAGTCGGACGGTTGAGGTGGCCGGAGTGTCCCCTCAAGCCCGCCCTCGGTCAAGCGGGCTTTTTCCGGAAAAGCGCTCGCAAATCGCCCTTTTCGAAAGCCCCGAGAAGGCGCGCCAGCAGGAAATAGAGAAGGGTGCTGCCGCCGATCAGAAGGCCCAGCGTGACACATCTTTCCGCCTCGCCGCCGGTGAGCGGCGCTTCGAGGAGTTTGGCCGCCCCGAAGGCCAGCCCGCCCATGGCGAGCGCGGCAAGCGCCGTGCGCGGCAGCCGCCGCCGCGACCGGCCGTCGAACGTGAAATCGCCTCTTCGCAGGAGGCCCGTGACCAAAAGGGCGGCGTTGAACCAGGACGCGATCGCCGTCGCCAGGGCGATGCCCACCTGCGCGAAGGGAATCATGAGGGCGACGCTGAGGACGACGTTCACGACGACGGCGGCCCCCGCGATCTTGACCGGCGTCGCCGTATCCCCGCGGGCGAAATAGGCGGGTGCCAGCACCTTGACCAGGACATAGGCCGGCAAGCCCGTCGCATAAGCCGAAAGCGTCCGCGCCGCGGCCACCACTTCCGCGCCGCCGAACGCGCCCCGCGCGAACAGCACGCGGACGATCGGCTCGCTTAGAAGAACAAGGGCCGCAGTTGCCGGCAGCGTCAGAAAGAGGGCCGCCTCAAGGGCCCGGTTCTGGTTTGCGTTCGCCGCCTCGCGCTGGCCCGCCCGCAGCTGGCGGGAAAGCAGCGGCAGAAGCGCCGTGCCGACGGCGATGCCGACGACGCCGAGCGGCAGCTGGTTCACCCGGTCCGCATAGTAAAGGAAGGAAATCGCCCCGGTCGGCAGCAGCGACGCCAGCACGATGTCGATGAAGAGATTGACCTGTACGACGCCGGCGCCGATCGCGCCCGGCGCCAGCCGTCCGAGGAACGCCTTCACGTCGGGCGTCAGCCGTGGAAAAGACAGGCGAAGGGAAAAATTGGCCCGCCTGAGCGCGGCCGCAAGCCACAGAAACTGGCCGACTCCGGCCAACGCTACGCCGATCGCCAGGGCATGCCCCGGGGTGGCCGTGAAGTCCGCAAGGATCAACAGGCTGCCGATCAGGAAAAGATTCAAAAGGATCGGCGTCGCCGCGGCCGCCGCAAACCGGCCAAAGGAATTCAGGACGCCGCCCATCAGCGAAACCAGGGAGATGAACAGAAGATAAGGAAAGGTGATGCGTGAAAAGACGACCGCGAACCCATAGCGTTCCGGTTCGTCCGCGAAGCCGGGGGCCAGAGCATAGATCAGCCACGGCATCGCAATCTCGGCAACCGCTATGAAGAAGGCGAGGCCAAGAAACAGAACCGCGAACACCTCCTCGGCAAAGCGTTTCGCCTTGTCGCGCCCTTCCTTTTCAAAGAAGCCGGCGAACATCGGGACGAAGGCGGCGCTAAAGGCCCCCTCCGCGAAAAGCCGGCGAAAGAAATTCGGCAGCTTGAAAGCGACGAAGAAGGCGTCCGCCAGGACGCCGGCGCCGAGGAAGGCCGCCAGCAAAATGTCGCGGACGAAGCCGAGCAGGCGGCTGACAAGCGTGTAGCCGCCGACGGTCGCGATGGATCGGAGAAACGCCATGGCCTTGAGATGTATCGGATTTTTTGTCGGCTTGGAAGGCGCCCGCTTGGCAGGCGAAGAGCGAAGCCGCGCGCCTTACTCGCCGGCGGCGGCGCGGAGGAAGGTGCCTGGGCCCGGTTCGCCGGCGACGGCGGCAAGCAACTTCTCCCGGATCACCTGCCGCTTCCTTTCGCTTTCGATCTTCATGCCGAAGATGTCCTTCACATAGAAAACGTCAACGACGCGTTCGCCATAAGTCATGATATGCGCGCTTGCGATTTGCAGGTTGAGAGCGGCCAGCGCCCGCGTGACGTCGTAGAGAAAGCCCGTGCGGTCGAGGCCGTTCACTTCGATGACCGTGAAGGTCTGACTGGCGCGGTTGTCGATCAGAACGCGCGGCGCCACCTTGAAGGCCCGCAGGCGGTTGGAAATCTCTGTCCGCTGGGTGAGTTCCCGCTTCGGTAGGATCTGGCCGGCCAGCGTCTTGCGGATGGCCGAAGAAAGGGCATCGGCCAGATTCGGTTTCTCGAACGCCTTGCCGTCGTCGCTCTGCAACCAGAAACTATCGAGCGCCATGCCGTTCTTTGTCGTAAAGATCTTGGCGTCCACGATGTTGGCGCCGGCCAGCGAAAGGGCGCCGGCCAGCCGCGAAAAGAGACCTGGGTGATCGGCCGTGTAGATGGTGACCTCCGTAGCCCCCCGCTTGGCGTCGACGTGAATCTGGACGGTGAGCGGCGCTTTCTCGGCGTCCGCCGCGCGCATGAGCCGCGCCTGGCGGATCAGATCCTCCGCCGGGTAGGCCAGCCAGTAGGCCGTGTAGCCGCGGCTCTTGAAGGCGGCGAAGGCGGCGTCCGTCCAGTCGGCAAGGCCGGCTCGAAGCGCCGCCAGGGCGGCAGCGACCCGTTCTTCGGTTGCCTGCGCCATGAGGCCGCCCGACATCACCTCTTCGGCCCGGTGGTAAAGCGCGCGCAGAAGCGAGGACTTCCACGCGTTCCACACGTTCGGGCCGACGGCGCGAATATCGGCAACGGTCAGGAGAAGCAGCAGGCGCAACCGTTCCGGCGACTGGACAAGTTGCACAAAGGCATCGATCGCCTCGGGGTCGTTGGTGTCGCGCTGGAAGGCGGTGCCACTCATCAGCAAATGGTGGCGGATCAGCCAGACAACGGTTTCCGTTTCCTCCTCCGGCAGGCGCAACCGGCGGCAGATGTGTCCGGCGATGTCGGCGCCGACGACGGAATGATCGCCGGGCCTGCCTTTCGCGATGTCGTGAAACAGAACGGCAAGGTAAAGGGCGCGCCGCGAGAGGACCTTGTGAACGATCTCCGAGGAAAGCGGCATGGCGTCCCGGAATTTGCCCTCCTCGATTCCGTGCAGGATGCCAATGGCGAAGATCGAATGCTCGTCCACCGTATGGGTATGGTACATGTTGTACTGCATCTGGGCGACGATCCGCCCGAACTCCGGCAAAAGCCTCCCCAGCACCCCGGCCTCGTTCATGCGTCTTAGCGCGCGCTCCGGGTCCTTCTTCGCGGTCAGGATTTCAAGAAAAAGACGGGAGGCCTCCGGGTTCTCGCGCAAGGGGTGATCGATCCGCTTCAGATTTTGCGTGATCAGGCGCAGCGCATACGGATGAACGTCGAGTCCTTCCTTCTGGGCGACGCGAAAGAGACGGACCATGCCGAGGGGGTCTTTTGCAAAGGCGTCGTCCGCCTCGACGTTGAGCCGATCGCCATCCACGATAAAGCTTTCGACCCGCGCCGCCCGCAGCCAGGGCAGGCGGAAACGCGGCCGCCTTTTGTGCTGGGCCTCAAGGAAGGCGCAGAAGATTCGCGTGAGGTCGCCAACGTCCTTGGCAACCAGAAAATAATGCTTCATGAAGCGTTCGACGCCGCGAACATGGCCGCGATCGGCATAGCCCATGCGGCGGCTGATCTCCGCCTGCATGTCGAAGGTGAGGCGTTCTTCGGCACGGCCGGCAAGGTAGTGGAGATGGGCGCGTACGTTCCACAGAAAGTGGAGTGCCCGATCAAAGCGCGCCGCCTCGCGCGCCGAAAGCGCGCCCAGCGGCACGAGAGCCGCCGGATCGCCCACCTGATAGATCGCCTTCGCGATCCAGAAAAGGGTGTGCAGGTCGCGCAGGCCGCCCTTGCCTTCCTTGATGTTCGGCTCGAGCGCGTAGCGTGAGTCCCCAAGCCGGCGATGCCGCGTGTCGCGTTCGGCCAGCTTCGCTTCGACGAAGTGCGTCGCCGTCGCCACGACGACGTCGCGGAAGAAGCGCATGCGCATACGCTGATAAAGCGCCTCGTTGCC
Source organism: Pseudomonadota bacterium (assembly GCA_040752895.1). Taxonomy (NCBI): domain Bacteria; kingdom Pseudomonadati; phylum Pseudomonadota; species Pseudomonadota bacterium. The sequence continues at coordinate 370,575 of JBFMHN010000002.1, read as the reverse complement.
GGTGATAAAACGGGATTCGAGAATGGAGGTCGCAATCGTCATATCCGCCTTCGAAAGCCGGATGCAATCGTCGATGGAGCGCACGCTGTGGCCAACTTTAAGCCCCAAGTCCCAAAGCATGTAGAGCATGTATTCGATGATCTGCTCGCCATGCGGCGTTTGCTTGTAGGGAAGGACAAAAAGAAGATCGAGGTCCGAATGGGGTGCAAGTTCGCCCCGGCCGTATCCCCCGACGGCGATGACGGCCAAGTGTTCGGCGGCGGTCGGGTTCGAGACCCGGTAAAGACGCTCCGCGGCAAACGCGTACATGACTTTAAGCAGCGCGTCGAAGATGCGGCTGGCCACCCGGGCGGCGTCGAAGCCGTTCAGACCGGCCTCGAACGCGCTCCGCAGGCCGGCGCGGGCTTCCTCGAGCGTCTCCCGAAACACCGCCAGCACGCGCGGGCGCTGACGTTCGGGGTTTTCTTCCTCCCGGCAGACCGCCTCAAGCGCCGCGCGAAGGGCGTCCGGCTGCAGCACGTTGTCGATCATCTTCTCCATGGGCTTTCCGCCATTGTATGGGAGCACCCCGGCACGAACACCAAAGGATAGGCCAAAGATATAGGTAGGAAACGACCTATTCGTCGAGCGCCGCCTTAAGACGGTACAGAAGTTCAAGCGCCGCCTTGGGCGTAAGCTCGTCGGGCCGAATCTCGCTTAGCAACGCTTCGACCGCCGACGGCGACGAAGCGGCGGCCGGGGCGGGGCCGGCATCTATGCGGAACAGCGGCAAGTCCTCGGCCAGGCGGGAAAGCGCGCTTTTGCTTTCCCCCGCCTCAAGGCTGGCCAACACGGCCTCGGCCCGATGGACGACCGCCTCCGGCAAGCCGGCGAGGCGGCCGACATGGATGCCGTAGGAGCGGTCCGCCGCCCCTTCCGTCACCTCGTGCAGAAAAATCACCTCGCCCCGCCATTCCTTGACCCGCATCGCATGGCAGGAAAGGCCGTCAAGGCGCGCGGCGAGATGCGTGAGTTCGTGGTAGTGCGTCGCAAACAGCGCCCGCGAACGGTTGACGTCGTGAAGATGCTCGATCGTAGCCCAGGCGATCGAAAGGCCGTCGAAGGTTGCGGTGCCGCGGCCGATTTCGTCCAGGATGACGAGAGAGCGCGGTCCCGCCTGGTGCAGGATCGCCGCCGTCTCCACCATCTCGACCATGAAGGTCGAGCGCCCCCGCGCCAAATCGTCCGCCGCCCCCACCCGGCTGAACAGGCGATCCACGACGCCGATACGGGCCACGGTCGCGGGCACGAAGGCCCCGGTCTGGGCAAGGATGGCGATCAGCGCGTTCTGGCGCAGGAAAGTGCTTTTGCCGGCCATGTTCGGTCCCGTCACCAGCCAAAGCCGGCTGCCATCGCCGCCGCCATCGCCCAAGTCGCAGTCGTTGGCGACGAAGGCGCCCTCGTGGCCGCGCTCAAGCGCGCGTTCGACCACCGGGTGCCGCGCGCCGGTCACGCAAAAGGCGAGGTTTTCCTCGACCGTTGGCCGCACGTAGCGGCGATGGACGGCAAGCTCGGCCAGCGCCGTCGCCACGTCGAGTTCGGCCATCGCGCGCGCGGCGAGGGCGATGGCGTCGGCGTTTTCCGTCACCGCCGCGACGAGCGCTTCGAACACGTCAAGCTCGAGCGCCAGCGCCCGGTCGGCCGCCTGGCGGATGCGGTTCTCAAGCTCGGCCAGCTCGACCGTCGTGAAGCGGGCGGCCGCCGCCATCGTCTGGCGATGCAGGAAGCCGCTTTCCGGCGTCGCCAGTTTCGCCGCGTGGGTCGCCGTCGCTTCGATGTAGTAGCCGAGGATGTTGTTGTGGCGGATTTTCAGGGAAGGAATCCCGGTGGCCTTCGCGTAGCGGTTCTGGAGAGCGGCGATGAGGCGACGGCTTTCGTCGCGAAGCGTCACCGTCTCGTCGAGTTCGGGCGAATAGCCCGGCGCGATGAAGCCGCCCTCGCGGGAAAAGACCGGCGGCGACGGCGCCAGGGCGCGGGTCAGCCGATCCACAAGATCGCCGTGGGAACCCAAGCTGAAAACCGCCTCGGCAATCTCCATGGGAATGCCAGAAGCCGTTGGTTTTTCAATGACTTCCCTTAAATCTGCGGTAACCGCTAGGGAATCCCGCACGGCCGCCAGGTCGCGCGGGCCGCCACGGCCGAGGGTAAGTCTGGAAAGGGCGCGTTCAAGGTCGGGTGCGCCTTGCAGGGCCTCCCGAAGGCGGGCGCGCCGCGTGGGGTCCGCGACGAAGAACGCCACCATGTCGAGGCGGCGCTCGATCGCCTTGACATCGGTCAGGGGGGCGGCAAGACGCACCGCCAAAAGCCGCGCGCCTGCCCCCGTCACCGTCTCGTCGATCGCATCCAGAAGCGAGCCCTTGCGCTCGCCGGTCAGGCTGCGGGTCAGTTCGAGGTTGCGCCGCGTCGCTGCGTCGATTTCGAGGGCGGCGTCCGGGCGCAGCTGTCTTGGCGGCGAAAGCCTTGGGAGCCGGCCCTTCTGGGTAAGCTCGACATAGTCGACAAGGGCGCCGGCGGCGGCAATCTCGACGCGGGTGAAGGCGCCAAAGCCTTCGAGGGCCTCGACCTTGAAAAGAGCCTTCAGCCGGCGGGCCGCCGAGGTGCTGTCGAAGCGGGCCGCCGGCAAGGGGGAGAGCGCCGCCCGGCAATCCCGCAAGGCAGCCGCGATTTCACGACGCTCGAGCAGCCGGTCGGCAAGCAGCAGCTCACCGGGCTCTACCCGCGCCAGTACGGCCGGAAGCCGTTCGATCGTCGCCGCCTGAACGTGAAAGTCGCCGGTCGACATGTCGAGCCAAGCGACCGCAAGCTCGCCTTCCGCTTCCGCCAGGGCGGCGAGAAAATTGTGGTTTCGCGCCTCCAGCAGCGTCTCTTCCGTGAGCGTGCCTTGGGTGACCAGCCGGATGACGTCGCGGCGGACGACCGCCTTCGCGCCCCGCTTTTTCGCTTCGGCCGGGTCTTCGACCTGCTCGCAGACGGCTACCTTGAAGCCGCGGCGGATAAGGCGCGAGAGGTAAGAATCCGCCGCCTGCACCGGCACGCCGCACATCGGAATGTCGTCGCCGTCGTGACGGCCCCGTTTGGTAAGCGCGATGTCGAGCGCCGCCGCCGCCTGTACGGCGTCCTCGAAGAACATCTCGTAGAAATCGCCCATGCGGTAGAACAGCAGGCAATCCGGGTGGGCCTGCTTGATGGCGAGATACTGGGCGATCATCGGGGTCGCCGAGGGGCCGGGTTTCGGGCGGTGCATGCGTTAAGGGTCCAACCCCTTTCTTAAACCGGCCGGACGGAGTCTTGCGCCCGGGGGCGGCGTCGCCCCCAATCTAGCACAGCCCCCCGCCGCAAGCCCCCCGCCGCAAGCCCAAGAAGCGGGCGCGCGATGGCAGGCAACGAAGCGACGCGGCGCCCGATGGCCTTTGACGCCAGGCCTAAGCGCCCCTACGATTACGGAGTTTTTCCCGCCGGCGGAAGGCCGGGCCACCATGCGTCAAGCGAAAAGGACCGCCCCAACACGCGCGGCCCCCGGAGGACAATGAACGACACGACGAAGATAACCGACCAGGAAGCGCTGCTTTTTCATTCTTCCGGACGCCCCGGCAAACTCGAGATTACGCCGACCAAGCCGCTGACCACCCAGCGCGATCTCTCGCTCGCCTATTCGCCGGGCGTTGCCGTGCCGTGCGAGCGCATCGCCGAAGACCCCGCCCTCGTCTACGACTACACGGCGAAGGGCAATCTCGTCGCCGTCATCTCGAACGGCACCGCCGTGCTCGGCTTGGGCAATTTGGGCGCGCACGCCTCGAAGCCCGTCATGGAAGGCAAGGCCGTACTCTTCAAGCGCTTTGCCGACGTCGACAGCATCGATCTCGAAGTGGACACCGAAGACACGGACGCGTTCGTCAACTGCGTGTGTTTTCTCGGGCCCAGTTTCGGCGGCATCAACCTCGAAGACATTCGGGCGCCGGAATGCTTCGTCATCGAACAGCGCCTGCGCGAGCTGATGGACATTCCGGTCTTTCACGACGACCAGCACGGCACGGCGATCATCGCCACCGCCGGTCTTCTGAACGCGCTCGACCTGACGGGCCGTCGGATCGAAGACATGAAAATGGTGGTGAACGGCGCCGGCGCCGCCGGGGTGGCCTGCGTCGAACTGGTGAAGGCGATGGGGGCAAGCCCGAAGAACATCACCCTATGCGACACGAAGGGCGTCATCTACCGCGGCCGGAAGGAAGGCATGAACCAGTGGAAATCCGCCCACGCCATTGAGACGGACACCCGCACGCTGGCCGCCGCCATGAAAGGGGCGGATGTTTTCTTCGGGCTTTCCGTCAAGGGGGCGGTGAGCGCGGCAATGGTCGCCAGCATGGCCAAAAGGCCGATCCTGTTCGTGATGGCGAACCCGGATCCGGAAATCTCGCCGGAAGAGGTCCGCGAAGTGCGTGACGACGCCATCGTCGCGACCGGGCGCTCGGATTATCCAAACCAGGTCAACAACGTCTTGGGATTCCCCTACATCTTTCGCGGCGCGCTCGACGTGCGCGCCTCGACGATCAACGACGAGATGAAAATCGCCGCCGCCCGCGCGCTGGCTAGCCTCGCCCGCGAAGACGTGCCGGACGAGGTGGCCGCCGCCTACGCCGGCCGGCATCTGCAATACGGTCCCGATTACATCATCCCGGCCCCCTTCGACCCGCGGCTCATCTTCTCGGTGCCGGTCGCCGTCGCCGAGGCCGCCATGCGTTCCGGGGTGGCCCGCAAACCGATCATCGACATCGAAGCCTACCGGCGCGAACTCGCTTCGCGACTCAACCCGACGACGGCAAGCCTCCAGCTCATCTTCGAGCGTGTTCGTCACAACGCGCGCCGCATCGTCTTCGCGGAAGGGGAGGGAGAAAAAGTGATCCGCGCCGCGATCGCTTTCCGCAATTCCGGCTATGGCACGCCGGTGCTGATCGGCCGCGACAACTTGATTGCCGAGGCGATCGAACGTCTGGGCTTGGGCGGCGGCGAGGCCCTTGAAACCCACAACGCCCGCCACAGCAAGAACAACCAACGCTACACGGAATACCTGTACGAACGGCTGCAGCGGGAAGGCGCGCTTTACCGCGACTGCCAACGGATGGTGAACCAGGACCGCAACGTGTTTGCCGCCTGCATGGTGGCACTGGGCGACGCCGACGGGTTGGTGACGGGGCTTACCCGGAGCTACGCGGTTTCCTACCAGGAAGTCTCCCGCGTGCTGGACCCGAAAGCGGGCATGGAGGTCTTCGGGCTGTCCGTCGTGGTGACGCCGCAGCGCACCGTTTTCCTTGCCGACACCACCGTTCATGAAAGCCCGACGGCGGAGATGCTGGCAAACATCGCCATTCAAGCGGCGGAAAGCGCGCGCGTGTGGGGCCATGAGCCGCGCGTCGCCATGATCTCGTTCATGAATTTCGGCAGCCGCAAGGCGGCCGGCACCGAGCGCGTGCGCGAAGCCATCCGGATTCTGGATCGCCGCAACGTGAATTTCGAATACGACGGCGAGATGACGCCGGACGTTGCCCTTAACTCGGAAACGCGGAAATTCTATCCCTTTTGCCGTCTTTCCGATTCGGCGAACGTGCTGGTGATGCCGGACCTGGCAAGCGCCAACATCGCCTCGAAGCTTGTGCAGCAACTCGGAAAGGTGACCGTCATCGGCCCGATCCTGACCGGGCTTTCGAAACCGGCCCAGATCGCCCACATGGGAGCGACCGTCTCCGATGTCGTAAACTTGGCCGCGCTTGCCGCCCACGCCGCCGAATAGGGGCGGCCGGCGGCGGCCGCCGAACGGTCGGAAAACCCTTCGAAAGAGGAAAGAGAATGCCCAAGCTTGGCCAGCCGCGGACGGTTCCCCATCGCTGGTTTTTGTGGTGGGCGGCGACGGTGGCCCCCGGCGCGGCGGTGCTGGCGCTGTTCGTGGCGATCGGCGAGGTCGGCCCGTGGCAGGCCGCGTTGGGCGGCGGGCTTGCGGCAACGGCGCTTGTCGTCATCGTGCGCACCTATCTCGCCGACATGGACAAGGTGATCGCCTATCTCGGCGACCTGGCCAGAGGCGGCAAGCCGCCGCCGCCGGACGTGCGCGCCTTAAGCGTCGCCGACGACTTTCTTTCCGCGATCGAGGCGTTTCACCGTTCGCACCTCCGCCGAACCGCTCAACTCGAAACGCTGGCGGAGGCGAACGTCATCGTCCTCGACAGCATTCCCGACCCCCTGCTTCTGGTTGACCGCGCACGGCGCATCCGCCAGGCAAACCGGGCGGCGCGCGCGCTGGTGACGACGAACCCGATCGGCCAGGACCTGGCCGCCGTCATTCGGGACCCGCGCCTTCTCGAAGAGGTCGACATCGCCCTCGAAACCCTGTCCGACCGCAGCGCCGAATTTGACCTTCCTTACCCGCGGGCCCGGTGCTTCGCGGTGCGTATCGTCCCGCTTGCGAAACCGGCCGAGGACGGCACCGTGCTGATCGTAAGCCTTCAGGACATGACGGCGGTGAAGCAGCTCGAACAGACGCGGGTGGATTTTATCGCGAATGTCAGCCACGAGCTTCGCACGCCGCTTTCCGCGCTGGTCGGCTTTATCGAGACGCTCCAGGGGCCGGCGAAGAACGATCCGGAGGCGCGGGAAAAATTCTTAAATATCATGGGGGGCCAGGCGAAACGGATGGTCCGCCTGGTCGCCGACCTGCTTTCGCTTTCCCGGATCGAACTGAACGAACACGTGTCGCCGACCGGAACGGCCGCCATCGGGGATGTGCTGAAGGCGGTGCGCGACATGCTGTCCCTGAAGGCGGAGGCGAAAGGCATGACGCTCGCGGTCGCGGTGCCCCCGGACTTGCCCGCCATTCCCGGCAGCCGGGACGAATTGACCCAGCTTTTCCAGAATCTGACGGACAACGCCATCAAATACGGCGCCGCCAATTCCGTCGTCCGGATCGAGGCAAGACGGCAGGAGCCGGGCAGCCTGCCCGGGCCGGCGGTAAGCATTGCCGTCACCGACCGGGGCGAGGGCATTCCCCGCGAACACCTGCCCCGGCTCACCGAGCGCTTTTACCGCATTGACCGGGCCCGCTCGCAGGAGTTGGGCGGCACCGGCCTGGGCCTTGCCATCGTAAAGCATATCGTCAACCGCCACCGCGGCCGGCTGACGATCGAAAGTGCGCTTGGCGAAGGCAGCACATTTACGGTTTACCTCCCCCTGACAAAGGAAACGGAAGAGGCGTCATAAAACGGTCACCAAGCTCCGGTAGGGCTTTATGGGTCACCGGCGGCAGCTTTCGGGCCGTCGCCCTCCATGGGTCTCATAGGCCCCATATGCCCAAGACATCAGGAGTTCCACGCATGAAGAAACTCGTTCTTGCCGCCCTTGTTGCAGTGGTTGCCGTGGTTGCAGTGGGTTCCGCCACCGCGGCCGCGATGCGGGACCAGATTCGAATCGTCGGGTCCTCAACGGTATTTCCCTTCTCGACCGCGGTCGCCGAAGAGTTCGGGAAAACGACAAAATTCAAGACGCCCATCGTCGAAAGCACCGGCTCCGGCGGAGGCTTGAAGCTTTTCTGCAGCGGGGCCGGGCTTGATTCGCCGGACATCACGAATTCCTCGCGGCGGATCAAGGATTCGGAAGTCGAAACCTGCGCGAAGAACGGCGTCACCGGCATCACGGAGGTGAAGATCGGGTTCGACGGCATCGTGATCGCCAATTCGACCAAGGCGAAGCGCGCCGAGATCACCCTCAAGACGCTGTGGCTCGCCCTTGCCAAGGACGTGCCGGACGCGAGCGGCAAGTTCATCCCCAACCCGAACAAGACCTGGAAGGACGTCGACGCGAGCCTGCCCGACAAGAAAATCGAGGTGCTTGGCCCGCCCCCCACCTCCGGCACGAGGGACGCCTTCGTCGAGCTTGCCATGGAAGGCGGTTGCAAGAAGTTCCCCGTCGTTGCAGAAATCAAAAAGACGGATGAGAAGAAATACCAGGCCATCTGCCAAGCCATCCGGGAAGACGGCGCCTTTGTCGAGGCCGGCGAGAACGACAACCTGATCGTACAGAAACTCGAAGCAAGCCATGACGCCTTTGGCGTCTTCGGCTTCAGCTTCCTCGATCAGAACCGGGACAAGGTCCAGGGCGCCATCGTGGACGGAACCGAGCCAACCTTCGATACGATCGCGAGCGGGAAATATCCGGTTTCGCGCTCGATGTACTTCTATGTGAAGACCGCCCATGTCGGCATCGTGCCGGGCATCAGGGAATACATCGAGACCTTCACGAGCGAGGCGGCCTTCGGGCCCTTCGGCTATTTGGCCGATCGGGGGCTTATTCCGTTGCCGACCGAGGAACGCGAGAAATGGCGCGCCACGGGCGTCAATTTCGCGCCTTACAAGAAGTAAAGTGACGGCGCGCTGCTTGTCGCGGCGCAAGTTTGGGATATAGATTGGGGTTAGGCTACAGAGGGGTGGGGATAGGATGGCCGCTTATTTTTTCATTGCCGGCCTTCTCGTCCTCACCTCGCTGGCCTTCACCGCGGGGCGCAAGCGCGCGCTTGCGCTAGGGCGGGGCCAGCGTCTTCATTCCCGTCCCACCCATCACGGCCTTTACGTCGTCCTCTGGTGCGTCCTGCCGGCGCTGGCCCTTCTAATTCTCGGCCTGTTGCTAGAGGAGCCCATCCTCAAGGCCCTGCTGGTCGCGCAGGCCGCCCCGGAAACGCTTGCGCAGTTCAGTGGCAACGAGGCTTTTTTCCAAGAGATCTGCCGCCTGGCGGAAGGCGGGCTCGCCGATCCGGCGCGGGAGCGCGCGCTCGGCGATGGGGTGGCGCACTATCGGAACCTGGTGCAAATCGGGCAAGCGAGCCTCTTCGTTCTCGCCCTGACCGCGGCCTTGGGTGGCCTTGCCTTCGGCCGCCGCGCGCTTACCCCTTCCTTCCGGGCGCGCAACCGGGTCGAGGGGTTCTTCGTAAAGATGCTCTTCCTGGGTTCCACCCTCTCGATCCTGACGACGATCGGGATCGTGCTCTCCATGCTGTTCGAGGCGATCCGTTTCTTCAACCACGTTCCCCTCCAGGACTTCCTGTTCGGGCTTCAATGGAGCCCGCAAACGGCAATTCGCGCCGATCAGGTCGGCTCCACCGGCGCCTTCGGTGCGGTCCCGGTCTTCGCCGGCACGCTTCTGATCACCCTGATCGCGATGTTCGTCGCAGCACCGATCGGGCTTTTTTCGGCCATCTATACGTCGGAATACGCAAGCCCGCGGATCCGGGCCTCGGTGAAGCCGATCCTCGAAATCCTGGCCGGCGTGCCGACGGTCGTCTACGGCTTCTTCGCCGCGCTCACCGTGGCACCCATGATCCGGGGAATGGGCGAGACGTTCGGACTCGACGTCGCGTCGGAAAGCGCGCTGGCCGCCGGCCTTGTCATGGGCGTCATGATCATTCCCTTCATCTCCTCGCTTTCGGACGACGTCATCAACGCGGTGCCGCAGGCCTTGCGCGACGGCTCCTACGCGATGGGCGCCACGAAGCCGGAGACGATTCAGCAGGTCATCCTGCCAGCCGCCCTTCCCGGGATTGTCGGCGCCTTCCTGCTCGCCGTGTCGCGCGCTATCGGCGAGACGATGATCGTGGTCATGGCGGCGGGCCTTGCTGCCAATCTTACGGCCAACCCGTTTGCGGCGGTGACGACGGTGACCGTGCAGATCGTCACGCTTCTCGTCGGCGATCAGGAGTTCGACAGCGCCAAGACGCTGGCCGCTTTCGCCTTGGGCCTTACGCTTTTCATCATCACCCTGCTGCTGAACATGCTTGCCCTGCGGGTGGTCGAGAAATACCGGGAAAAATATGACTGATTCTCTCCACGAAAGAAAAAAGACCCAGATGGCGAGACGCCGGAAACACCGCGCCCGGGCGGAAAAGCGGTTTCGCCTTTACTGCGTTTCGGCGGTGCTTGCCGCGATCCTTTTCCTTTTTTTGATGATCGGCAGCCTCCTTGCAAACGGCTACACGGCCATCCTGCAAACCCACGTTCGTCTCGACATTCACTACGACGAGGCCGCGCTGGCCCCAAAGGGGGACGTAACCACCGCGGCGCTGATGACGGCGGACTACGGCGCACTCGTCCGCCAGAGCCTGCAGGTCAAGTTCCCTGACGTTGAAGGCCGCGGCGACCTGCGTCAGCTTTTTGCGCTGGTTAGCGATCACGCCCGCTTCCGTCTGCGTGAGCGCGTACTAAAAGAACCGGCGGCTATCGGAACGCGGGAGGCGATCTGGGTGCCGGCATCCGGCGACGTCGACATGCTGATGAAGGGCGCCCTGCGGCGCGACGTGCCGGAAGGCTCAAGGCGGCTGAACGACCGGCAGATCGGCTGGGTCGATCGGCTCGCCGCCGAGGGCGTTATCGCCAAGAAGTTCAACTCGGCCTTCTTCACGAACGCGGATTCGCGCACGCCCGAAGTCGCCGGGATCTGGGGAGCCGTGGTCGGTTCCTTCTACACGATGGCCGTGACCCTGTTGCTTGCCTTTCCCATCGGCCTCATGACGGGGGCCTACCTGCAGGAATTCGGGCCGAAAAACCGCTGGACCCGACTTATCGAGGTCAACATCAACAACCTGGCTGCCGTGCCGTCCATCGTTTTCGGGCTTCTGGGGCTGGCGGTCTTTCTGAGTTTCGCGGGGCTTCCCCGTTCCGCGCCCCTGGTCGGCGGCATTACGCTGACGCTCATGACGCTGCCCACAATCATCATTGCGACCCGGGCCTCCCTTCTTTCCGTGCCGCCTTCCATCCGCGAGGCGGCGCGCGGGGTGGGCGCTTCCGAAAGCCAGGTCGTGCTGCACCACGTGCTGCCGCTCGCCATGCCCGGCATCCTGACCGGCACCATCATCGGCATGGCGCGAGCGCTTGGCGAAACGGCGCCGCTTCTCATGATCGGCATGGTCGCCTTCATCGCCGACATCCCGCAAGGGGCGCTGGACCCGGCGACGGCGCTACCCGTCCAGGTTTTCATGTGGGCGGACAGCCCCGAGCGGGCCTTCGTCGAGCGCACGGCGGCGGCAACGCTGATTCTGCTGGCTTTTCTGATCACGATGAACGGCCTGGCGGTTTACCTGCGCAAACGATTTGAACGACGCTGGTAGGAGAATCAGGTAAAATGAAAGCCATGGAACGCCAATTCGGCGAAGAGAACCCAGCCGCCGTCAGCGCGGAAACCCCGACCAGGCGCGCCAAAGCCAAGCGCGGCCAGGTCGACGTGAAGGCAGGCCGGGCGGAAGCCGACCTCGCCGCCAAGAGCGCGCAAGCGCCCGTCAAGATGGCGTCACGGAAGCTCAACGTCTTTTATGACAATAAACAGGCGTTGACGAACGTCGACCTCGACATTCTGGAAAACGAGGTGACCGCGCTGATCGGCCCTTCGGGCTGTGGCAAGTCCACCTTCCTGCGTTGCCTCAACCGGATGAACGACACGATCGAGGGGTGCCGCGTTACCGGCACGGTAACCCTCGACGGCAAGGACATTTACGAAAAAACCGTCGATGTGGTCGAGCTGCGTGCAAAAATCGGCATGGTGTTCCAAAAACCGAATCCCTTTCCGAAATCCATCTATGAAAACGTGGCCTACGGTCCCCGCATCCACGGCATGACAAGGAACCGGGCCGAGCTGGACGCGGTCGTCATGACGAGCCTGGAACGCGCCGGGCTGCTGGCGGAAGTGCAGGACCGCTTGCAGGAGCCCGGCATCAGCCTTTCCGGCGGACAGCAGCAGCGCCTTTGCATCGCCCGCGCCATCGCCGTGAACCCGGAAATCATCCTGATGGACGAGCCTTGCTCGGCGCTGGACCCCATCGCCACCGCCCGCATCGAGGAGTTGATGGACGAACTTCGCCGGAAATACACGATCGTCATCGTGACCCACTCGATGCAGCAGGCGGCGCGCGTGTCCCAGCACACCGCCTTCTTCCATCTCGGCGAGCTTGTCGAATACGACGAAACCGCGACCATCTTCACGAGCCCGAGAGACGACCGCACGCAGGGCTATATCACCGGCCGGTTCGGTTGACCGGCAGATAGGGAAGGACAAGCCCATGGCCTCGGAACATATTGTAAAATCCTACGACGACGAACTGAATCACCTGAACCGCGCCATCGTCGAGATGGGCGGGCTGGCGGAATCCCAGCTTGCAGCGGCCATTCGCGCCCTTGGCGAACACGACGACAAGCTTGCCGCCGCCGTCATAGAAAACGACGACAAAGTAGACGAGCTGAATTTCGACGTCGACCAAATGGCCGTCCGCCTTTTGGCGCTTCGCCAGCCGATGGCGGAGGATTTGCGCAGCATCGTCGCCGCCCTCAAGATATCCAGCGACCTCGAGCGCATCGCCGACTATGCGACGAACGTCGCAAAGCGCGTGATCTCATCGGAAGACTACCGCTACATCCGGCCTGCCTCCGGAATCCCCCGCATGGCAGCGCTTGTTCAGCCCATGATCAAGGACGTGCTGGATGCTTACGTCGCCCGTAACGCGGAGCGCGCCATCGAGGTTTGGAATCGCGACATCGAAGTCGACGACATGTACATGAGCCTCTTCCGGGAGTTCCTGACCTATATGATGGAGGACCCCAGAAATATTTCGCCGTGCACGCATCTGTTGTTCATGGCGAAGAACATCGAGCGCATCGGCGATCACGTGACGAACATCGCCGAAACGATCTATTTCCTGGTCTATGGAAAACGGCTGCGCGAACACCGGCCGACGATCGAGGAAGAGGATTCCGTCGTGACGACGCTTGCCGCCCGCAGCAAGCTGGAAAAATGAAGCCTCTTCTCCTCATCGTCGAAGACGAAGAGACCCTGGTGACGCTGCTCCGCTACAACCTTGAAGGAGAGGGCTACCGGGTCGCCGTGGCGACGAACGGCGAGGAAGCGCTGGTGCTCGCGAAAGAGGAAACGCCGGACCTTATCCTCCTTGACTGGATGCTGCCCCTGCTATCCGGCATCGAGGTTTGCCGCCAGCTTCGGCGCAACCCGGCAACGCGCCACGTGCCCGTCCTAATGCTCACGGCGAAAGGCGAGGAGGAAGACAAGATCCGCGGGCTCGATACCGGCGCCGACGACTATGTGACGAAGCCGTTCAGCCCGAGCGAACTCATCGCCCGCATCCGCGCTCTTTTGCGCCGCGCGCACCCGACGTTGAACGCGGAGAAACTGGAAGCCGGCGATTTGACGATGGACCTTGTCGGCCACCGGGTTCACCGGGGCGCCCGGGAAATCGTCCTGGCGCCTACGGAATTCCGGCTGCTGCGGCATTTTCTGGAACACCCCGGCCGCGTCTTCGACCGCGAGCAGTTGCTCGACGCCGTTTGGGGGCAGGACGTCTATGTCGAGCTGCGCACGGTGGACGTCCACATCCGGCGCCTGCGCCGGACCTTGAACGGAAAAGGCGAGGCCGATCTCATCCGCACGGTGCGCGGTGCTGGCTATGCCCTCGAAGCGCCCGCGAATTGACGTTTAAAAAATGACCGATTCCGGCGCCACGGCGGGCCGGCCGAGCGCCTTGGCGACCGCCTTGTGGGTGATCTTCCCCCGGTGCACGTTGAGGCCGCGCAGGAGATAGGCGTTCTCCGCCATCGCCAACCGGCAGCCCTTCTCCGCCAGCTCCAGCACGAAAGGCAGCGTCGCGTTGTTGAGGGCCAGCGCCGAGGTGCGCGCCACCGCGCTCGGCATGTTCGTGACGCAGTAGTGAACGACGCCGTGGGCTATGTAGACAGGCTCAGCGTGCGTGGTCGGCCGGCTGGTTTCGAAACAGCCGCCCTGGTCGATCGCGACGTCAACGATGACGGATCCCCGCCGCATCTTCTTCACCATTGCCTCGGGCACTAATTTCGGCGCCGAGGCGCCTGGCACCAGCACGGCGCCGATCACGAGATCAGCGTCTAAAACGTAGGTTTCGATCGTATCGACGGTCGAGAAGACCGTGTTCAGCTGGCCGCCGAAGCGAAGATCAAGCTCGTAGAGGCGGGGCAGGGACTTGTCGATCACCGTAACGTAGGCGTCCATCCCCATCGCCATGCGGGCGGCGTTGGTGCCGACGACGCCGCCGCCAAGAACCACCACTCTCGCCGGCGGTACGCCGGGCACGCCGCCAAGCAAAAGGCCGACGCCGCCGCCCTCCACCTCGAGATAGTGGGCGCCGACCTGGGCCGCCATCCGGCCGGCCACCTCGCTCATGGGGGCGAGCAGCGGCAGGCCGCCCGCCGCGTCCGTTACCGTTTCGTATGCGATGGCGACGGTGCCCGCCGCCACCAACGCGTCCGCGACCTCCGGCTCGGCTGCCAGGTGCAGATAGGTGAAAAGAATCTGATCCGCGCGCAGAAGCGGAAATTCGCTGGCCTGCGGCTCCTTCACCTTCACGATCAATTCCCCATCCCGGTAAACGCGGTCCGCCGTCCCGACGAGGCGCGCGCCCACCGCCGCGTAAGCCACGTCATCGAACCCGCTGTCAAGACCGGCACCCTTTTCGACGATCACCTCGTGGCCGTGATAGACAAGCTCGCGCACGCTCCCCGGCACCAGGCCGACGCGGTGCTCAAGGGTCTTGATCTCCTTCGGAACGCCGATTCGCATGATTTTTTCCCCTTTCATCCTATCCGCGATGCGGCCCGTCTTCGAATCCAAACCAAAAGAACGAGGCCCGGCAACGCTGCCGCGGTCGTAAGCAGGAAGAAGTTTACCCAGTCCATGTGATCGGCAAGCCAGCCGCCGGGTGCGGCAAGCAGTGTCCGGCCAAACGACATCAACGACGAAAGCAGGGCGTACTGCGTTGCCGTATAGGCGACGTGGCAGAGCGAGGAGAGGTAGGCGACGAAGGCCGCCGTACCCATGCCGCCGGCCAGGTTCTCGAATCCGATGGTGGCGACGAGAAGGCCCACGTCGTGACCGGCGACCGCCTGAAGGGCGAAGGCCGCGTTCGAAGCCATTTGCAGGACGCCGCACAGCAGAAGGCTTTTCAAGATGCCGAGGCGGGCGACGAGAAGGCCGCCGATGAAGGCGCCGACCAGCGTCGCCGCCAGTCCGAACAGCTTGCTCACGTTCGCGATCTCGACCTTCGTAAAGCCGATCTCCAGGTAAAAGGGGTTCGCCATGACGCCGACCAGCGCGTCGCCGAACTTGTAGAAAACGACAAGGGCCAGAATCGCCCGCCACTGCGGCCGGGCGAGAAAATCCGAAAAGGGGGCCAGGACGGCTTCGCGGAACCACCGAACCGCGCTGCTCGCACCGCCCTCGCGGGCCGTCTTTTTTGCCGCCGCCGAAGCCTGCGGGCCGGGCGGCTCGGCCGAGAAGAAAACCGTGAGCAGGCCCACCCCGACCAGCCCCGCCATGGCGAGGTAGACCGCCTCCCATGGCAGGAAGGCGGCGAGGTAAAGGGCGCCCGCGCCGGCCGCCAGCAGGCCCATCCGGTAGCCGAAGACGAGGGCGGCAGCACCGGCGCCGTAAAGCCGTTCCTCGAGAATCTCGACCCGGTAGGCGTCAATCACGATGTCCTGGCTGGCCGAGCAGAAGGCGACGAGAAGCGCCAGAACGCCGGTCATCACCGGGTCCCGCACCGGGTTCGCGAAACCGAGGCCGACCAGGGCGGTGATGAGGCAAAGCTGGGTGAAGACGATCCAGCCGCGGCGGCGACCGAGGACGGCCGTGAACGGCGGCAGCGCAAGCCGGTCGATCGCCGGCGCCCACAGGAATTTCAGCGCGTAAGGAAGGCCGACCAGGGCGAAGATCCCGATCGCCGTCTTCGTCACCCCGCCTTCGGCCAGCCGGATGGCCAGGGTCGAGGCCGTGAGCAAAAGTGGAAGCCCGCTCGCAAAGCCAAGGAAAAGAAGACGGGCGATCCGCCCGTCCCGGTAAATCGCCACGGCGTCGAAAAGGGACTTGAACACGCCGCGACTCCCTGGCTCGGCGTTCCCCTCAAGCACGGGTCAGCCGAGTACCTTTTCCCCCAACCGTTCGGCGATCAGCCGGTCGAGCGCAACCTGCGGGCGGGCGCCGAAATGGCTGATGATCTCCGACGCGCAGACGCTGCCGATCCGGCCGCAGGTCGCGAGATCGTGGCCGCGCGTAAACCCGAACAGGAAGCCCGCCGCGTAAAGATCGCCAGCCCCTGTCGTATCTACCACCCTTGGCACCGGCTCGGCGTCGATCACATGCACCTCTTTGCCGGTGACGACAACGGAACCTTTCTCGCTGCGGGTAAGTGCCGTTACCTCGCAAAGGGAACGCACTTTCTGCATCGCCGCGTCGAAGTCTGGCGATTGATAAAGGGAAAGGATTTCCTGCTCGTTCGCGAAAAGAATGTCGACGTGTTTTTCGACGAACACCTGAAAGGATTCCCGGTGGCGCTCGACGCAGTAGGGATCCGAAAGGGTAAGCGCCACTTTCTTGCCCATCTTGTGCGCGATCTCGGAAGCCCGCTCAAAGGCCTCCTTCGCCGGCGGCGCGTCCCAGAGATAGCCTTCGAGATAGACGATCTTCGCCCGCTCGATGAAGACGTCCTCGATATCGGCCGGACCCAACTCCACGGAAGCGCCGAGATAGGTCTCCATCGTGCGCTGGGCGTCCGGCGTGACGAAAATCAGGCAGCGCGCCGTCGGCGGGCCTTCCGTCGCCGGCAGCGTCAGGAACTCGACCCCGGCGGCGGTAATGTCGTGGTTGAAAATGCCGCCGAGCTCATCGTTGCGGATCTTGCCAATGTAACCGGCCGACCCTCCCAACTGGGTGATCCCGACGACGGTGTTGGCGGCGGAGCCGCCCGAAATCTCGATAGCCGGCCCCATGGATTCATAGAGAAACTCGGCCCGCGCCGCGTCGATCAGCGTCATCGCCCCTTTGGTCAGCTCGAGCGCCGCCACCGCCTCGTCGCGGGCGTGGGTGATGACATCGACGATGGCGTTGCCGAGAGCGACGACGTCCAACGGCTTCGCAGACATGCGTATTCTCCGCGGTTGACCTGACCTGCGAGGCAACTTAACCCTCCGCCCGCCCACCGACAAGCCGGCGCTTGCGGCGAAGAGGGAACGCCCGTTAACGTACGCGCCTGCCCCGCCGATACGATCCGAGGAGCGCCATGCCAACCGCCCTTTTCCGAACGTTCCGACAGATCGCGGACCCGGGCTTCCGCCGCCTGCTTTGGCGCGGAGCCTGGGTGGCGATGGCGGCGATGGTTGCCCTTTGGGCAATCGCCGGATTGGTCGCCGCCAAAACCACTTTCTTCGAAACCGTCTGGCTTGAGGGACTCTTCGATATCGGCGGGTTCGTCGCTATTTTTGTGCTGACCTTTCTGCTTTTCCCGGGCTTCGTGACGCTGGGGCTGGGTTTTTTCCTGGAAGACGCGTGCGAGGCCATCGAGGCGAAGGACTACCCGCGCCTGCCGCCGGCCCGTCGCCAGGGCTTCGCCGAAATTTTTCTGACGACGGCGATGTTCACGGGTCTTCTCGTCTTTCTCAACCTGCTGGCGTTGCCGGTCTATTTTCTTCCCGTCGTCGGACCCTTTCTTTTCTTTGCCGTCACCGGCTTCCTGCTCGGCCGCGAATACGCGGACCTCGTCACCGCGCGCCGCCTGGAGCCAAAAGCGGCAAAAGCGTTTCGAAAAACGCATGGGTGGAGTATTTTCGCGGCCGGCATGACAATCGCGGTCCTTTCCACGATCCCCGGCATCAACCTGATCGCCCCTGTCCTCGGCACCACCCTGATGCTGCATCTTTTCGAGCGGCATCGGGAAAGCCGGGCATGACGCCGCCGCGCCGCTTTTTTCTGCTGTGGTTGCTGCTGCCCGCGCTTCTGGTCGGCTGCACGTCGCCAACAAAACCCGCGATCCAACGCGTGCCGCAAGGGGAAGAGGCGGCCAGGCGGGAGGGCGGGAAAGCATCGCTTCCGGCGGCGGCTATGCCGAAGCCGCCGCAGATGATCGGCCTCGATAAGACCGGCGTCTTAAGCCTGCTCGGCGCGCCGCACCTTATCCGCCGCGACGGCCCGGCCGAAGTCTGGCAGTACGCGGCCGATGCGTGCGTCCTCGATCTTTTCCTCTATGCGGAAAGTGGCGACTACCGCGTAGATTATTTCGAGTTGCGTCCGCCGCCCGGCGAAACCCTGCCGGCGGACGCCTGTTACGCAGGGATCCAGCGGGTGAAATAAAACCGCCTCCGGTGAATCAGCCGGGCGTTTTCGCCCGGTATTCACAGAACGCGCGAAGGATGCAGCGGGGACAGTCGGGCCTTCGCGCCTTGCACACGTAACGGCCGTGCAGGAGAAGCCAGTGATGGGCATGGCGCCGGTATTTCTCGGGCACGCGCGCCAGCAGCGCCTTCTCGACGGCCCCCGGCGTCTTCCCCGGCGCCAGGCCTGTCCGGTTGCAAAGACGGAAGATGTGCGTATCGACGGCGATCGTCGGCTGGCCGAAGGCCATGTTCAAAACGACGTTTGCCGTCTTGCGCCCAACCCCGGGCAACGCCTCCAGCGCCGCGCGGTCCTTCGGCACGCGGCCGCCGTGGCGTTCGAGAAGAAGCGCGCTCAGGCGGAGAATGTTTTTCGCCTTCGTGTTGAAAAGGCCGATCGTCCGGACGTGCGCGCGAAGCTTCTCTTCGCCAAGCTTCAGCATCTTCTCCGGCGTGTTGGCGACGGCGAAGAGCGTGCGCGTTGCCTTGTTCACGCCGACGTCCGTTGCCTGGGCGGAAAGGACCACCGCGACCAGAAGCGTATAGGGGCTGGTGTAGCGAAGCTCCCCCTTCGGGTTGGGGTTCGCCTTGGCGAGGGTGGCGAAAAACCGCTCGATTTTCGCCAGATTCATGATGCGGCCTTTCCGAAAATCCTGAACGGTATTATATCGGGAAGCATGGAAACCCGCCCCGAAAAGAACGCGGCTGAACCGACCCCTGTCCTCTTCTACGCCGAGATGCGCCCCTACCGGAGCTTAAGCCAAACCGGTTTCTGGGTCCTCATGCTGGCGATCGGCGGGGTAAGCTTCGTCGCCGGCACGCTGTTCCTGCTGGCCGGCGCCTGGCCGATCTTCGGGTTCTTCGGACTCGACGTTTTGCTCGTCTATATCTTCTTCCGGCTGAACTACCGCGGGGGGCGCGCCTTCGAGACGCTGACGCTGACCGAGAGGGAGCTTCTTCTGCGGAAGGTTAATCCGAAGGGAATCGTCTGGTCCTATCGTTTCGAGCCCTACTGGCTGCGCGTCGAGATGGAAAACCCGCCGCGGCCGGGCAGCCAGCTTACGCTTACCACCCATGGGGAAACCGTCGAGATCGGCGCCTTCCTGACAGCGGCCGAGAAACTGGACCTCGCGCAAGCCATCCGCGACGCCCTTCGCGCCCGGCATGAACGCTCGGCGCCGGGCCTTGACCTAGCCTAGACCCAACACGTCCGCCATGTCGTAAAGACGGGGCGGCTTCCCCTTCACCCAGCGCGCCGCGAAGACGGCGCCGCGGGCGAAGACCTGGCGCGAGGTGGCCTTGTGGGCAAGCTCAAGCCGTTCGCCCTCGCCGGCGAAGAGAACCGTGTGTTCGCCGGCCGTGTCGCCGGCGCGGATCGAGACCATCGGGATTTTCGCCGGTTTTCCCTTTTTCTTGCGGCCCGCCTGCGCGGCGGCGCCAAGCGCCAGGGCCGTGCCGGAAGGGGCGTCCCGCTTTTCCCGGTGGTGGATCTCGGAAATCGAAATGTCGTAGGTCGCGTCCAGAACAGCGGCGGCGCGCTTCGTCAATGCAAAAAGAAGGTTGACGGCAAGGCTCATGTTCGGCGCCTGAACGATCGGCACGCGCCTGGCCGCGGCGGCGATTGCCTTCACCTCCGCCGGTGCGAATCCGGTTGTCCCGATGACCATGGCCGTTCCCGCCTTGGCGGCGAGCTTGGCGTGCCGAACGGTCACCGCCGGCAGCGTGAAATCGATCACGACGTCGGACGCCGCCATGAGGGCGGCCGCGTCATCCGAAACCGCGACGCCGAGACGAAAAAGACCGGCGAGCACGCCCGCATCCTGGCCGATCGCGCGGTGACCCTTCGCCTCCGTGGCGCCGGAAAGCGCAAACCCTTTTCCCGCCGCCACCTCGCGGATCAACAGGCGGCCCATGCGCCCGGAAGCGCCCAAAATGCCAATGCGTATAACGGCCATGCCGTCGTTTCCTTCCTGCGCGGGAATTTAAACATAAGGCTCGATCGGGGCGGAGAAAATTTTCCGAAACGGGGCGCGCCCTATTCGCGAAGGTCGTCCCAGAATTCCTTCACCTTGTCGAGAAAGCCCTCGGAGGCGGGATTCATCCGCTTTGGGTTGCCGGCTTTTTCGAACTCGCGCAGCAATTCCTGCTGGCGCTTCGTAAGGTGGACCGGGGTTTCCACCACGGCGTCGATATACATGTCGCCCCTTGCCGTTCCCCGGAGGCCGGGCATGCCCTTCCCCCGCAGGCGGAACTGGCGG
The DNA here is from genome assembly GCA_040752895.1 of Pseudomonadota bacterium. Classification (NCBI taxonomy): domain Bacteria; kingdom Pseudomonadati; phylum Pseudomonadota; species Pseudomonadota bacterium. The sequence goes on along the minus strand of JBFMHN010000002.1, from coordinate 350,075 downwards.
CCGGTCTGGGTGCCAGCTGTGATCGAGACGCGCGCACACGTGCCGTCGATGGTCGGCGCTTCGACGGTGCCGCCCAGCGCCGCCGTCGTCATCGGAATCGGCACCTGGCAAAAGAGATGGGGCCCTTCCCGGCGGAAGAAGCGGTGCGGTCGGACCGAGATAAATAGGTAAAGATCCCCGTTCGGCCCGCCTCGCACACCGGCCTCGCCCTCGCCGGTGAGACGGATGCGCGTGCCATCCTCGACGCCGGTCGGAATCGTAACGGAGAGCGTCTTTTCCTTTTGAACGCGGCCGAGGCCGTTGCACGCCGCGCACGGCTTCTCGATGACGCGGCCGGCGCCCCGGCAGGCCGGGCAGGTGCGCTCGATCGTGAAGAAACCCTGCTGGGCGCGGACCTTGCCGACACCATGGCACGTCGTGCAGGTGACCGGGCCCGAACCGGCGGCCGCCCCGCCTCCCTTGCAGGTTACGCAAACGACAAGCGTCGGCACGCGGATCTCGGCCTGCTTGCCGCGGAAGGCGTCTTCGAGGGCGATCGTCAAATTGTAGCGGAGGTCGGCGCCGCGGCCGGCGTTTCGGCCCGTCTGCCGGGCGAAGCCGGCCTCGCCGAACATCTCGTCGAAAATATCGGCGAAGCCGGTGAAATCGCCGGCACCGGGATGGCCCGAACCGGCACCGCCGCCCTCGAAGGCACCATGACCGAAGCGGTCGTAGGCGGCGCGCTTCTGGGCGTCTTTCAGAACGTCATGGGCCTCGTTGGCCTCTTTGAAGTGCTGTTCGGCGGCGGCGTCGTCCGGGTTGCGATCCGGGTGGTGCTGCATCGCCAGTTTGCGATAGGCCTTCTTGATTTCTTCCGCGGTAGCGTCTTTGCCAACACCCAGAACTTCGTAATAGTCACGTTTGGCCATGGGAGGAACCCTGGAAGCGAAAGAAGCCTATCGCCGTTCGCGACGAACGCTTTGAAGCGAGGCGTTACGATTTTTTCTTTTTATGCTCGTCATCGACTTCTTCGAACTCCGCGTCCACCACGGAACCTTCCGGGGCCGGCGCGGCGTCTTGCGGGGCTTCGCTTTCGGCTTCCTGGCTGGCCTTGTACATCGCCTCGCCGAGTTTCATGGCGGATTGCGCGAGCTTCTCGATCGCCGAACGGATCGCCGACGTGTTCTCGCCGTCCTTGACGCCGCGCAGCGCTTCAAGGTCGCCCGAGATGGCCGCCTTGTCAGCCTCCGGTATTTTATCGCCGTGCTCCTGCAGGTTCTTTTCCGTTGAATAGACGAGGACTTCCGCCTGATTCCGCGCCTCGACAAGCGCGCGGCGCTGCTTGTCCTCTTCGGCGTGGCTCTCGGCGTCGGCGACCATTTTTTCGATTTCTTCCTCGGACAACCCCCCGGAAACCTGGATGTGGATCGCCTGTTCCTTGCCGGTCGCCTTGTCCTTCGCGGAGACGTTCACGATGCCGTTCGCGTCGATATCGAAGCGCACTTCGATCTGCGGCACCCCGCGCGGGGCGGGCGGGATGCCGACCAGGTCGAACTGACCCAACAGCTTGTTGTCGGCCGCCATTTCGCGCTCGCCCTGGAACACGCGGATGGTGACCGCCGTCTGGCTGTCCTCGGCGGTCGAGAAGACCTGGCTCTTGCGGGTGGGAATCGTCGTGTTGCGGTCGATGAGGCGCGTAAAGACGCCGCCCAGCGTTTCGATGCCAAGCGAGAGCGGCGTCACGTCGAGCAGCAGCACGTCCTTCACGTCGCCCTGCAAAACGCCGGCCTGGATCGCGGCGCCTACCGCCACAACTTCGTCCGGGTTGACGCCCTTGTGCGGCTCGCGCCCGAAAATCTGCTTTACGGTTTCGGCGACCTTCGGCATCCGTGTCATGCCGCCAACGAGAATGACCTCGTCGATATCGGACGCCTTGAGACCGGCGTCCCGCAACGCCGCCTTGCATGGATCAACGGTGCGCTGGATCAGATGCGCGACAACGCCCTCGAGCTTGGCGCGCGTGATTTTGATGTTTAGATGTTTCGGCCCCGTCTGGTCGGCGGTGATGAAGGGAAGGTTCACCTCCGTCTGCATGGCGCTCGAAAGTTCGATCTTGGCCTTCTCGGCGGCTTCCTTCAAGCGTTGAAGCGCGAGACGGTCCGAGCGGATGTCGATGCCGTTTTCCTTTTTGAACTCATCCGCCAAGTAATCGATGATGTACTTGTCGAAGTCCTCGCCGCCGAGGAAGGTATCTCCGTTCGTGGACTTCACCTCGAAGACGCCGTCGCCGATTTCGAGAATCGAAATATCGAACGTGCCGCCGCCGAGGTCGTAAACGGCGATCGTGCCCGCGTGCTTCTTTTCCAGGCCATAAGCCAGAGCGGCCGCCGTCGGCTCGTTGATGATGCGCAAGACTTCGAGGCCGGCGATTTTGCCGGCGTCCTTCGTTGCCTGGCGCTGGGAATCGTTGAAATAGGCCGGAACCGTGATGACGGCTTGCTCAACCTTCTCGCCGAGATGGGCCTCCGCCGTCTCCTTCATCTTTTGCAGGATGAAGGCGGAAACCTGGCTTGGGCTGTACTTCTCGCCCCGCACTTCGACCCAGGCGTCCCCGTTGTCGGCACGGACGATCTCGTAAGGGACCATGCCCTTGTCTTTTTGGGTCGTGGGGTCGTCGTAGGTCCGCCCGATCAGGCGCTTGATCGCAAACAGCGTGTTCCCCGGGTTGGTGACGGCCTGGCGCTTGGCCGCTTGGCCGACCAGGCGTTCGCCTGCCTCCGTGAAGGCGACTACCGAGGGGGTCGTTCGCCCGCCCTCCGCGTTCTCGATCACCTTGGCGTTCTTGCCGTCCATGACGGCGACGCAGGAATTCGTTGTACCGAGATCAATACCGATGACTTTGCTCATGGTCTCCTCTCCCTTGGCGAGCCCCGAAGGCCGCGAATCGGCACCTTCGGAACCCCCCATCCGACCTTACGTAATACGCGCCTGGATAGAAAAATCCTTAACGTCTTGAGGGTTAGCCTGAGGATATATAGGTCCTCGCTGAAACCGCGGCAACACCGGCGGGTCTTTTTTTACATACCGCACGGCAAAGCACGAAAGGTGAACGTTGGACCGGGCGGGCTTTTCCACTCAGGCTTGCGTGTCCACCCTGGGCGGCGCGCAGCCTTCCCCGCCGACCCCGGCCTTGGCGACGCTGACCATCGCCGGGCGCAGCAGGCGGTCGTGCAGCCGGTAGCCGATCTGCAGAACCTCGACGACCGTGCCCGGCGGATGCTCCGCCGTCTCGACCTCGAACATCGCCTGGTGAAGGTCGTGGCTGAACTTCTCGCCCACGGGATCGATCTTCTGGATGTGATGGCGCTCGAGAACGGCCGCAAGCTCGCGTTCGGTCAGCGCAACACCCTCAATCAACCGTTTCGTGGGTTCGTCGGCAACGCTTTCCGGATCCGGCGCGCTTCCGACGGCCCGGTGAAGGTTGTCGGCGACGGTGAGAACCGCCCGCGCGAAATCCGCGATAGCGAACTTGCGCGCTTGTTCCTGTTCGCGCGCGCTGCGCGCGCGCAAATTCTCCATATCGGCAAGCGTCCGCAGCAACTGATCCTTGGTTTCGGCAAGCGCTGCCTCAAGGTCGCGGCCGGCGGTTTCCGCCGGCCCGGCCTCCGCCGCCGGCGTTCCTTCGCCGGCTTCGGCTTTCGTCGTTTCCGTTTGCGACGCTTCGCCTTCCGCCGGCTTATCGTTTTCGTCCGGTTTATTCATCTTCACCATTCGCTTGCGTTGGGGTTATCCGATAAAGCGCCCGACCAACTGGGCCGTATAATCTACCATTGGAATGATGCGCGCGTAATTGATTCGCGTCGGCCCGACGACGCCGAGGGCGCCGACGATCTGCTGGCGGCTGTCGCGGAAAGGGGCGACGATCATCGCGCAACCGGAAAGACCGAAAAGCTCGTTTTCCGCCCCGATGAAAATCTGCACGCCGTGCGCCTCCTGCGAAAGCGTGAGAAGGCGGCTCATCGTCTCCTTCCGTTCGAGCGCCTCGAAGAGGCCGCGGATGCGTTCGATTTCCCCGACCGCGGTTACGTCCTCAAGCAGGCGCGCCTGCCCGCGGACGATGAGCGAGCCCGCGCCCTCGCCGCCCGACCACGTCGCCAGCCCCGCCGCGACGACACGGGAGGCAAGCGCGTCCAGTTGGGCGCGGTGGGCGCGAATCTCCTCCAAGATTTCCTCCTGGGCTTCGGCGAATGTGCGACCGACGAGCCGCGCGGTGAGGAAATTCGTTGCCTCGACAAGGGCCGAAGAAGGCAGACCCGGCGGCAGCTCGACCAAGCGGTTCTCGACGATCCCATCTTCGGTCACGATGACGACGAGCGCGCGCTGCGGCCCTATGCGAACGAATTCGATATGCTTGAGCGCGCGTTCCGTTTTCGGCGCCACGACCAGGCTGGCGCAGCAGGACAGGCCGGAAAGCGCGTTCGAAACCTGTTCGAGAAGCTCCTGAATGCTGTGGCCCTCCGGCTTGCACCGGCGTTCGATATCGCGCCGCTCGCCTTCATTCAGGCCCCCGATTTCGAGCAGCCCGTTCACGAAAAGCCGCAACCCCGCCTCCGTCGGCAGCCGCCCGGCCGAAGTGTGCGGCGAATAGAGAAGCCCGGCGGCCTCGAGATCGGCCATCACGTTGCGGACGGTGGCCGAGGAGAGCGGCACGTTGAGCTTGCGTGCCAGCACCGCCGAACCCACCGGCGAGCCGGTCGCCACGTAGGCGTCCACGATACGACTGAAAATTTCCCGGCTGCGCTCGCTGAGCTCGACGAAAGCCGGATTGTTCCTATTTGCCATGGGTGAAAATCGCTGGCCCTCCGGCTTTGAATCTAGTTAGCCGGGAGAGCATCGTCAACGCACGCCGTCCACGGGCGGAAGACTGGACGAAGCCACGCCCGGCGGGCTAGCTTGGCGGCCATCAGCGAAGATTTCTTCGAAACCACAGGACACACCCCATGCGACCTTCCGGGCGGCCTGCCGATGCCCTTCGACCCATTCACCTGGAAACGAACGTCAGCAAGCACGCGGAAGGCTCCTGCCTCGTCCGCTTCGGCGACACCCACGTGCTGTGCGCGGCAAGCATAGAGGAAAAGGTGCCGCCCTTCCTGCGCAACCGGGGAACCGGCTGGGTCACCGCCGAATACGGCATGCTGCCGCGCGCCACGCACTCGCGGATGGACCGCGAGGCCGTGCGCGGACGGCAATCCGGGCGGACCCAGGAAATCCAGCGGTTGATCGGCCGCAGCCTGCGCGCGGTCATCAATCTCGGCGCGCTGGGCGAGCGGCAGATCCGGATCGACTGCGACGTGCTGCAGGCCGATGGCGGCACCCGGACGGCGGCGATCACCGGCGCCTTCGTCGCCCTTTACCAGGCCTGCGACCGTCTGGTGAAGAGCGGGGCGGTGCCGAAAAGCCCGATCGTCGAACAGGTCGCCGCTATTTCCTGCGGCATCTGGGAAGGCGAGCCCATTCTCGATCTCGATTATACGGAGGACAGCGCCGCGGCAGCGGACGCGAATTTCGTGCTGACCGCCTCGGGACGCATCGTCGAGATCCAGGGAACGGCCGAAGCGGCGCCGTTTTCGCGCGAGCAGTTCCTCGTGCTTTTCACGCTCGCCGAGAGCGGGGTCGCTGAACTCCTGAAATGCCAGCGGCAGGCGCTTGGGCTGGACGGGGGATGAGCCGCCCCTTCCGCGAGGAAAAGCTGGTGCTGGCCAGCCACAACCCGGGCAAGGCGCGCGAGCTTGCCGCCCTGCTCGAACCCTTCCGCGTCACGGTGCTCGCGGCCAGCGCGCTTGGCCTTGAAGCTCCCCCTGAGACCGGCGCCACCTTCGCCGAAAACGCCAAGATCAAGGCGAAAGCGGCGACGCAAGCAACCGGCCTGCCGGCGCTGGCCGACGATTCCGGCCTCGTCGTCCCCGCCCTTGGCGGCCGGCCCGGCATCCGTTCCGCGCGCTGGGCGGGCCCCGGCGGCAATTTCGAGGACGCCATGCGGAGGGTGCAAGAAATGATCGAGGGCCACCCGGACCGCCGGGCGCATTTTGCCTGTGCGCTGGCTCTGTGTTGGCCGGACGGGGTGTGCGAGGTCTTCGAAGGCACGGTCGAAGGAACGCTGGTCTGGCCGCCCCGCGGCAAGCAGGGTTTCGGCTACGACCCGATGTTCGTGGCCGAGGGCCACGACGCCACCTTCGGCGAAATGGCGCCGGAAGCGAAGGACGCCATCAGCCATCGGGCGAACGCCTTCCGCAAGCTCATCCATGCCTGCTTCGCAGCAAAAAAGTAACCCCGCCCTGGCCGGAACGGAAGGCTTCGCGCTTTACGTCCACTGGCCCTTCTGCCTCTCGAAGTGCCCCTATTGCGACTTCAACAGCCACGTGCGGGAAGGGATCGCCTTCGGGCGCTGGGAGCGCGCGCTTTCCCACGCGCTGGGTCAGGCCGCCAACCAGACGCCCGGGCGGCGGCTGACCAGCATCTTCTTCGGCGGGGGCACCCCTTCGCTGATGCCGCCGGCAAGCGTTGCCCGTCTGATCGGGGAAGCGAAGGTGCTGTGGGAAACCGATCCCGGCCTCGAAGTGACGCTCGAGGCGAACCCGACCTCGGCGGAAGGGGCCCGCTTCCGGCAGTACCGGGAAGCCGGGGTCAACCGGCTATCGCTTGGCATACAGGCGTTGCGCGCGGAGGCGTTGCGTTTCTTGGGCCGCACCCACGGGGTGGGCGAGGCGGTTGCCGCACTTGAGGCGGCGAAGGCCGTCTTTCCGCGCGTTTCCTTCGATCTTATTTATGGCCTGCCCGGCCAGACGGTTGCCGCGTGGCGCGAAGAACTTGCCGAGGCGCTGGCCCTTGCCGACGGCCATCTTTCGCTTTACCAGCTCACGATCGAACCCGGCACCCATTTCTTCCAGCTCTACCGCGAAGGCAAACTCGCCCCCCTGGCGGACGACGCGGCGGCGGCCCTTTACGAAACCACCCAAGCGGCGATGGAAGAAGCCGGCTTCCCCGCCTACGAGATTTCCAACCACGCGCGGCGCGGCGAAGCCTGCCGCCACAACCTGACCTATTGGAAGGCCGGCGAATATGTCGGCATCGGCCCGGGCGCCCATGGCCGGATCGGCGGCCGCGAGGCGATGGAAGCACGGCTTGCGACCGCCGCCATTCGCCAGCCGGAACGCTGGCTGGCGGCGGCCGAGGACGGGGGCGCCGCCTGGGAGACGGTCGAACCGCTCGATTCGGAAAGCCGCCTGGCCGAGCTTGCGATGATGGGGCTCCGCCTGCGGGAAGGGCTTGCCCACGAACGTTTCCGGCGGCAGACCGGGCGCGACATCGCGGCCGCCTTTCCGGCCGAGCGGCTGACCGCCTTGCAAGATGGCGGCTTTCTTGTTCTCGACGGAGAGGGCCTGCGGGCGACACCGAAGGGAAGGCTTCGGCTGAACGCCGTGCTCGGGCGGCTGCTCACCGGCTAGGCCTAGCTGCCGGTGAAACTGGTCGGGGCCGGGCTTACGACCCGGGGCCCCTTCCGGCGCACTTCCAGCACGGCAAGGCCGCGCTCGACCAAGCCGTCCGGATGAAAGCGGAAGACGCCATCAACGCCGGCGAAGCCCCCCCGCACGGTGAGCGAAAAATCGTCGAGCGAGGCGCCGGCACCGACCAGCACGGCGGCCAGGGCGGCCGCGTCATAGGCAAGGCTTGCCAGCCGCGGCGGCGGCGTCTGGAATTTCTCCCGGTAACGACGGACGAAACGTTCCCATTCCTGCGGCGAGGAAGTGGCGTACCAGCCGCCAACCAGCGAAGGCTCCGTTCCGATCGAGGAGTCGTCCCAAAGGCCGGTGCCGAGGAAACGAACCGTCTTCGGATCGATATCGTAATAGGAAAGCAAGGGCGCGATGCTTTTCAGGTGATCGCCCCCTTGCGGCAGCAAGACGGCGTCGAAGTCAACGTCGCCCAGCGTTTCTTTCTCTTTCAGGGTCTCAAGCTCGGCCAGCGAGGTCGCGTCACCCAATGCCGCAAGCTCGGCGCGGCGTTCGTCGAGCGCCTTTTTTCGCGCGTCGTAATTCGCCAGCTCGCGCACAACTCCGGAAAGTTTTTCCATGTCCAGGGCGGACGTGGCGTCGTGGAAGGCGACGCGCGTCACCACGCCTCCGACGTTTGCGACGGCCCGCTTCAGTTCGTCGACGACCGTCTGGCCATAGACGTTTTGCGGCGCCAGCACGGCGAAGCGTCTTACCCCCCGCTCATGGGCAAAGGTGACGACGCGTTCGACCTGGGTGCGCGGCAGAAATCCCATGACGTATACGCCGCGGCCGGCAACGTTCCGGTCGGTCGAGAACGCCACGACGCGGACGGCCCGCGCGCGCGCGGCTTCGGCAATGGTGGAGACGGAGGTGGAAAGAAGCGGACCCAGGATCAAGGAAACGTTGCTTCCAAGGGCGGCCTTCGCCGCCGCCGCCGCGCCGGCGGGGGTGCCTTTCGTGTCAAACGGCAGCAGGGCGAGCTGCGGCCCCGCCAGATCGAAGAGCGCCATCTCCGCGGCGTAGAGCATCGCCTTCCCGAGCGTCCCGTTCGCGCCTGAAAGCGGAAGCAAGATTGCGATACGCGTCCGCGCGTCGTCGCCGGGCATCTTGGCGACGGCCCTTTCGACTCCCTGGCGCGACACCACCCGGTTTAGGGAGGCGATCGCCGTCGTGGTTTCCATCAGGGCGGGATCTTCGCTCCGCGTCCGGTCGTATTCGCTGGGCAGGGAAAGCGGCGATTCCCTGACCGGCGTTGACGGCGCGCTGGACGGCGGCGGTGCCTCTTGCGTGCCGGGAGAGCGCTCCGATACCCTGCTCGCACAGCCGGCCACAAGAACAAGCGAAAGGACCGCGCATGCCCCGGTCAAAAGGCGGCAACGGGAATGGGAACGGGCGGCGGCGGAAACACCCACCCAAAACCTCCGAAAAGGAAATGGTCCAAGCCGCCAAGGCTAGCGATTGGGAGGCTGAAAGTAAACGGGGCCGCCTCCTGCTCGTCGCCACCCCTATCGGCAACCTGGGCGACATCACGTTCCGCGCCATCGCCACCCTCAAGGAGGCCGCCGCCATCGCCTGCGAGGATACCCGCGTCACCCGGAAGCTGCTCGACCGCTATGGCATCGCAACCGAACTTACCCCCTATCACGAGCACAACGCCGCCAAGGCCCGGCCCCGCCTGCTGGCCAGGCTCAAGGCCGGCGAGACGATCGCGCTGGTGACCGACGCCGGCACGCCGCTTGTTTCGGACCCCGGCTACAAGCTGGTCCAGGCGGTGGTGGCGGAGGGAATTCCGTTCACGGCCTTGCCGGGGCCATCGGCCGTGCTCGCCGCCTTGCTGCTTTCCGGGCTTCCCCCCGACCGCTTCTTCTTCGGCGGCTTCCTGCCCGCCAAGGCGGAAGCCAGGCGGCGCGAGATCGAAAGCCTTGGCGGGTTTCCGGCGACGCTTGTTTTCTTCGAATCCGCGAAACGCCTGCCGGCCACCCTTCGCCAAATGGCCGAACACCTGGGCCGGAGGCCTGCCGCCGTTGTCCGCGAGGCGACGAAACTTTACGAGGAAGTCCGCCGCGGCGACGTGGCGAGGCTCGCGGAAATTTACGAAAGGGAAGGGCCGCCGAAGGGCGAGGTCGTTATCGTCCTCGGCCCCCCCGAGGCAGCGGCGGCGGAAGACCGCGAGGCGGAAGCGGAGAAATTGCTGCCGGCGGCGCTGCGCCGATCCAGCCTGCGCGACGCCGTGGACGCGGTCGCGGCCGGCACCGGGCTTAGCCGCCGGCGGGTCTATGCCCTGGCGCTGGCGCTCACGAAACGGAACGCATGAACAAACGCGAAACGCGCGCGCGGGCCAGGCGGGCGGAACGCTATGGCCGCTTGGCCGAGGTCCTGTGCGCGCTGGCGCTGCGGCTCAAGGGATACCGCCTCCTGGCCAGGCGCCACCGCACGCCGGTGGGCGAGATTGACCTCATCGCCCTTCGGGGCCGCACGGTGGTCTTCGTCGAGATCAAGGCGCGGCGGTCCGTGCACGAAGCGGCCGAGGCCATCCACCCGCGGCAGCGCGCGCGCATTTTGCGGGCGGCGGAATATTTTCTAAGCCGCCGGCCCGAGCTTGCGGATCGGCCCGTCCGTTTCGATGCCATGCTGGCCGGCCGTTTCACCCTTCCCCGCCACGTGAAGGACATCTGGCGGAAAGGCTATGAAGGCATTAGATAAAACATCGTGGACACCGCCGGGACCCCCATGCTGCTGCGCCGCTGGTTTTGCCTTCTCCTGTCCGCCGGCCTGCCGCTCGCCGCCTGTTCGCCGATCGGCATGGCGGTCGGCGCCGGCGCCGGCGCCGGTGTCGCCGCGTCGGAAGAGCGGGGCTTGGGCGGCGCCATCGGCGATACGACGATCCGCGCCGAGATCAACTATAAATTTTTGAACGCCGACATCGCGCTTTTCCGCCGCGTCAGCACCAGCGTCCACGAGGGCCGCGTGCTACTCATGGGGATAGTGCCGAACGCGGAAGCGCTCGACGCCGCGACGCGGCTGACCTGGCAGGTGGCGGGCGTCAAGGAAGTCATCAACGAGCTTCACGTCGCCCCCGACGCGGAAATACTGGACACCGTCCGCGACGGCTGGATCGCCGCCGAGCTTCGGACACGGCTTTTGTTCGACAAGGAAGTCCTCGCTATCAACTATTCGGTCGAGGCGGTCGGTCGGGTGATCTATGTCCTGGGCGTCGCCCAGGACGGCCGGGAACTCGACCGCGTCATACGAACCGCCCGCGACATCCCATACGTGGAAGGGGTCGTGAGCCACGTGCTTCTGAAGGACGACCCGCGGCGGCGCGCGTCTTAAAGCGGGGGAAAACCGCCGACTGGCGCGAGCGGACATTCTTTCCTATTCTCGCCTCTTCTCGACTTTCCTATTCTTGGTTCTCCTATCCCCGGTCTTTTCTTGCCTACGCGGGTGCCTGCATGAGCCTTGCCGTCGCGATCCAGATGGACCCCATCGAAGGGATCAACATCGAGGGGGACAGCACGTTCGCCCTGGCGCTGGAGGCCGTGCGCCGGGGCCACGCCCTTTTTCATTACCTGCCGCAGGACCTTACCTTCCGCTGCGGCCGGGTGGTGGCCCGCACCCACCCTCTCATGGTGCGCGACGAGAAGGGCCATCACTACACCTTCGGCGACCCCCAGAGCATTGACCTGGCAACCGTCGATGTCGTGCTGATGCGCCAGGACCCGCCCTTCGACATGGCCTACATCACGGCGACGCATCTGCTGGAACACGTGATGGCGACGACGCTGGTAGTGAACGACCCGATCGAGGTGCGAAACGCGCCGGAGAAACTGTTCATCACGCATTTCTCCGATCTGATGCCGCCGACGCTGATCACCTCGGACCGCGAGGAGATCGGCGCCTTCCGGAAGGAGCACGGCGATATCGTGCTGAAGCCCCTTTTCGGCAACGGCGGGCGCGGCGTCTTCCACGTCACGCCGCAAGACGAGAACCTGAACGCGCTGCTCGAATTCTTCACCGAACTGTACCGGGAACCTATCGTCGTGCAGCGCTATCTGCCGCAGGTCCGCGAAGGCGACAAACGCATCATCCTGGTGGACGGCAAACCGGTCGGCGCGATCAACCGCATCCCGCCCCCGGGCGAGGCGCGGTCAAACCTGCACGTCGGCGGCACCGCCAAAAAGGCGACGCTGAGCGCGCACGACACCCTGCTCTGCGAAGCGATCGGCGGAACGCTGAAGAAGCGCGGTCTCGTCTTCGTCGGGATCGACGTTATCGGAAAATACATCACTGAGATCAACGTCACGTCGCCGACCGGCATTCGCGAAATCGACCGGTTCGATAACGTTTCGATCGAGGCGAAGATCTGGGACGTGATCGAGGCCCGCCACGCCGCCCAGCATCGTCCCAAGCGGACGGGCTGAGCGAACGCCGCAGAGGAAAGCGTCCTTGGTTGCACGCATCGCCACCGTTGCCTTTTCCGGCATCGATGTCCGGGAGGTTGATGTTCAGGTGCGGGTCACGAACGGCCTGCCCGCCTTTACGATCGTGGGCCTTGCCGACAAGGCGGTCGCCGAATCCCGCGAGCGCGTGCGCGCCGCCCTCGAATCGATGGGGCTCGCACTGCCGCTGAAGCGGATCATCGTCAACCTGGCGCCGGCCGATGTGCTGAAGGAGGGGAGTCATTTCGACCTGCCCATCGCGCTGGCGCTGCTGGCCGCGATGGGCGTCCTCTCCGGCGACGAGCTTGCGGGCTATATGGCAATGGGGGAGCTTTCGCTGGACGGGGGTTTGAGCGCGGTCGCCGGCGTCCTGCCGGCGGCGATCGCGGCAGCCGCGAACGACCGCGGCTTCATCTGCCCGGCGGTTTGCGGGGCGGAAGCCGCCTGGGCGGACGGGGCCGCGGTGCTGGCAGCCGCCACCCTTCTTGCCCTCGTCAATCACTTCAAGGGCAATCTAGCCTTAAGCCCGCCGCAGCCGGAGCTGGCGGCGGCGGAAGCGGAAGCGCCTTACCCCGACCTCGCCGACGTCAAGGGCCAGGAGACGGCGAAGCGGGCGCTCGAAGCGACGGCGGCGGGCGGCCACAACCTTCTGATGATCGGCCCGCCCGGCGCCGGCAAGTCGTTGCTGGCCCAGCGGCTGCCCGGCCTCTTGCCGCCGCTCGACGCCCGCGAATCCCTGGACGTCAGCATGATCCAGAGCATCGCCGGTCTCCTCAAAGAGGGGAAACTTTCCCGGCGACGCCCCTTCCGGGAGCCCCACCATTCCGCTTCCCTTCCGGCGCTGGTCGGCGGCGGCGCCAAGGCGCGGCCGGGCGAGGTGACGCTCGCCCATCACGGCGTTCTCTTCCTCGACGAACTGCCGGAATTTTCGCGGGCGGCGCTGGAAGCGCTTCGCCAGCCGCTCGAAACGGGGCGGGTCGCCGTGGCGCGGGCCAACGCCCACGTCACTTACCCGGCCCGCGTTCAACTGGTGGCGGCGATGAATCCCTGCCACTGCGGCTATCTGGGCGACCCGGCGCGCGACTGCGGGCGCGCCCCGAAATGCGCCGTCGAATACCAGGCGAAGATTTCCGGCCCCCTCTTCGACCGCATCGACCTCCACGTCGAGGTGCCCGAGGTGCCGCCCGAGGAACTGATCCGGCCGGGGTTTTCGGAACCGTCGGCCGCCGTGCGCGCGCGCGTGCTGGCGGCCCGCGAGCGCCAGGCGGAACGCTATGAAAAAATGGGTGCTGACGTTCGCGTGAACGCCGCAGCCGACGGCGAACTTCTCGAAGCGGTGACCGCGACGGACAAGGAAGGCAAGGCGCTGCTCGAAGAGGCGATCGGCAAGCTTCGCTTGACGGCGCGCGGCTATCACCGCGTGCTCCGCGTGGCGCGCACCCTGGCCGACCTCGAGGGCAGCGCGGCCATTCACCGCGGCCACCTCGCCGAGGCGCTTACCTTCCGCCGCCTGGCGCCTGGAAGAAGTCCGCTCTAGCCTTTCGGACCTTTCCGCAAGTGCAGCATGCGGCCGAGCCCCGCGCCGCCGAACACGTGGACGTGGAAGTGGGGCACTTCCTGGTGCGAATCCGTCCCGTGATTGGCCAGAATGCGGTAGCCAGATTCGGCAACGCCGAGGGTCTTTGCGACCTTGCCGACGGCGCGGAAGAAGCCGGCGAGCAGGGCGTCCGGGGCGCGTTCGGAAAAATCGGCCATCGAGACGTATTCGCCCTTCGGGATGACGAGGGCGTGCACGGGGGCCTGCGGGTTGACGTCGTGGAAGGCGAGCGCGAAGTCATCCTCGTAAATTTTCCTGCACGGGATTTCGCCGCGCAGAATCTTGGCGAACACGTTGTTCGGGTCGTACGCCATGGTTTGCCCCCCTAGCGTTTGCGGGCGCATTTTTCCTCGATTCCCGATCTTCCCTCGCGCTTTTCAAGCTCGGCGAAAACGTCTTCCGGTCGAATCCCGCGCGCCGCCAGCAACACGAGCAAATGATAGAGAAGGTCGGCACTTTCGTGGATAAGCGCCTCCCGTTCCCCGGTGACGGCGGCGAGAACCGTCTCGATCGCCTCCTCGCCAAGCTTCTCGGCGATCTTCCCAACCCCCCCGGCCAGCAATTGCGCCGTATAGGATGTCTCGGGGTCCTTTCCCTTGCGGCCTTCGATCAAGGCGAAGAGGCGGGAAAGGGTGGCTTGTCCATTCGTTTCTGTCATGGCTTTAGGCTCCCGGTTGCCAGCCTATCACGGCCGGGCGGCCGGGCGCACCGGTATCCCGGCCGCCGCCAGATAAGCCTTCGCCTCGGCGATTGAATATTCCCCGAAGTGGAAAATGGAAGCGGCGAGCACGGCCGAGGCGTGGCCTTCCCGGATTCCTTCGACCAAATGATCGAGCGTGCCGACCCCGCCCGAGGCGATGACGGGGACGGGGACGGCGTCGGCCACCGCCCGCGTAAGGGCGAGATCGAAGCCGGCCCGGGTGCCGTCGCGGTCCATCGAGGTGAGCAGAATCTCGCCGGCCCCGGCGGCCGCCATCCGCTTCGCCCAGCCAACCGCCTCGATGCCGGTCGCCTGCCGGCCGCCATGGGTGAAAATCTCGTAGGCGCCGGAAGGCGCGCGCTTGGCGTCGAGCGCCACGACGATGCATTGCTGGCCGAAGCGCAGCGCCGCCTCCGTCACCAGCTCGGGCTTGGCCACCGCCGCCGTGTTGATGGAAACCTTGTCGGCGCCGGCCAGCAGAAGCTTGCGGACGTCTTCCGTGGTGCGCACGCCCCCGCCCACGGTGAGCGGCATGAAGCAGCGCTCCGCCGTTCTGGCGACGACGTCGAAAAGCGTGTCGCGGTTTTCGTGGGAAGCCGTGATGTCGAGGAAGCAAAGCTCGTCCGCTTCCGCGCGGTCGTAAACCGTCGCCTGTTCGACGGGGTCGCCGGCGTCCTGCAGATCGACGAAGTTGACGCCCTTGACGACGCGGCCGTTCTTGACATCGAGACAGGGGATGAGGCGGGCTTTAAGCATTGGATTCCCGGTTGGCGATTTCGAGGGCGGCTTGCGGCGCGACTTTGCCGTCGTAAAGCGCGCGGCCCAGGATGACGCCCGCGATGCCGCTTGCCTCCCTTGCCTTCAGCGCCGCGATATCGTCCAGCGAAGAAACCCCGCCCGAGGCGATGACGGGGATGGTGAGCGCTTCCGCTAGCGCTGCCGTCGCCGCGACGTTCGGCCCCCGCAGCGTGCCGTCGCGCTGGATGTCGGTGTAGATGATCGCCGCAATGCCGGCGTCCTCATAGCGTTTGGCGAGCTCTATCGCCTCCACCTCGGACGCCTCTTGCCAGCCCCGGATGGCGACGCGTCCCTGCCAGGCGTCGATGCCGACCGCAACGCGGCCGGGGAAACGCTTGGCCGCCTCGCGAACGAGACCGGGGTCGGAAAGGGCGACCGTGCCCAGGACGACGCGGGTAATGCCTTCCGCCAGCCAGGCCTCCAGTGTCGCCAAATCGCGGATGCCGCCGCCAAGCTGCACCGGCAGGTTGACCGCGCCAAGGATGGCGCGGACGGCGGCCGTGTTCACCGGCCCGCCCGCCACCGCGCCGTCGAGATCGACGACGTGGAGCCAGCGGAAGCCGGCCGCCGCAAAGCTTGCGGCCTGGGCCGCCGGGTCGTCGTTGAAGCGCGTGACTTTTTCCATGTCGCCCTGCCACAGACGGACGCAAGTCCCCTCCTTCACGTCGATCGCGGGATAAAGGATCATGGGTCAGGGCCGCCAGCGCAGGAAATTGGCGAGCAGGCGAAGGCCAACGCCCTGGCTTTTCTCCGGGTGAAACTGGGTGCCGGCGAGGTTCGCCCGGCCGACGGCGGCGGTAAGCCGCCCGCCATAATCGACGCTGGCCAGCCTATCCTCCGCCCGCGCTAGGCGAAGCGCGAAGCCGTGCACGAAGTAAGCGTGCGCGCCGGATGCGATGCCGGCGAAAAGCGGGTGTTCTTCGGCCTCCAGCTCGAGTTCGTTCCAGCCCATGTGCGGCACCTTGAGCGAAGGGTCCTTTGGGACGATCGGCGTAACCTCGCCGGCGATCCAGCCAAGGCCCGCGTGTGCGCCATGCTCGAAGCCGCGCTCCGCCATCAGTTGCATGCCGACGCAGATGCCGAGAAAAGGCCGCCCCTTTTCGATCACCGTCTCCTGCAAGGCCTCCAGCATGCCGGGCAGGCGGGCAAGGCCGGCCTTGCAGTCGGCGAAGGCGCCGACCCCCGGCAGGACGATGCGGCTTGCCGCGCGCACCTTGCGCGCCTCTACCGTCACCTCGACCGCAAGCCCCAAATCCGCCGCCCGCGACGCCGCCTCCAGCGCCTTCGCCGCCGACCGCAAATTCCCCGAACCGTAGTCGATGACGGCAACGCTCATGGCGTGTGGTCGTAGTAGCGGCGGATTGCCCCCTCGCGGGTTTCGCCGCCGACCGGGCTTAAAAATTCATAGCCGCGCCGCGCCAACCACCGCCGCCGCCAGTCGTTGGCGAAGAGGCCTATGAAGATAAGGTAAGAAGCCAGCGCTGTGCCGTGAACGAGCGGGTCCGCACCGAGGAAAGCAAGGCCGCCGTCAAGCGCGAGACCGCCGGCCAGCAGCAGGGTGCCCACCCCCCACATCCGGTGCCAGAAGGCCCACAGGCCGGTGAAGAAAAAGGCCGGCCACGCAAAGCCTTCCTTGACGAAAACGGTCTCGTCCTCGCCCGTTTCCGCCGCAAGCGGCAACCGATGGACCGTGTAAATCGCCACCGTCACCCCTCCGCGCGCGTGCGATTAAAGCGAGCCGCCCAGAACGCCCTTGGTGGACGGCACCTCGTCCGCCCGCTTGGGGTCGATCGCGATCGCCTGGCGAAGGGCGCGCGCAAGCCCCTTAAAGCAGGATTCGATGATGTGGTGCGTGTTCTCGCCATACAAATTCTCGATATGCAGCGTAATGCCGGCCGATTGAGCGAACGCCTGGAACCATTCCTTGAAAAGCTCGACGTCCATCTCGCCCACCTTGGGGTGGCGGAAGTTGACCCGCCAGATCAGGTAGGGGCGCATGGAAATGTCCACGACGACCCGCGTCAGGGTTTCGTCCATCGGGATCGTCGCTTCGCCATAGCGGACGACCCCGCGGCGCTCACCGAGCGCCCGGCTCACCGCCTCGCCGATCACGATGCCGGTGTCTTCCGTCGTGTGGTGGCCGTCGATCCGCAAATCGCCTTCGGCGCGGAGCTTGAGGTCGATCAGGCTGTGGCGCGAAAGCTGTTCCAACATATGGTCGAGGAAGCCGATCCCCGTCGCCACGTCGTACGCACCGGTGCCGTCGAGGTCGAGCTCGGCCTCTATCCGCGTTTCTTTCGTCTTGCGCTCGACGCGGGCGTGCCGCATGGCTTCGCGTCCTTATTTCTGGATTCTCAACGCCTTGATTCGCGCCGTTCTACCAAGATTTCGGGAAAACCGCCACACCTCCTGTCCTAGACCTTGACCCGAGCGGGCGATTCCCCACATCTTCGGGAAGAAAATGGCCGAAAGCGACACCACCCACTGGCACGGAACGACCATCCTTTGCGTCCGCAAGGGGGGCAAGACCGTGATTGCCGGCGACGGCCAGGTGAGCCTCGGCAGCACCGTCATCAAGACCACGGCGAAAAAGGTCCGCCGGCTCGGCGACGGCTCTGTCATCGCCGGTTTTGCCGGGGCGACGGCGGACGCGCTCACTCTTTTCGAGCGCTTAGAGGCGCGTCTCGAACAGCACCCCGGCCAGTTGACGCGGGCTGCCGTCGAAATGGCGAAGGACTGGCGAACGGACCGCTACCTGCGCCGCCTGGAAGCGATGATGGCGGTGGCCGACCGTGACGTCGCCCTGGTGCTGACTGGCACCGGCGACGTGCTCGAACCGGAGGACGGGTTGATCGGCATCGGCTCCGGCGGCAATTTCGCGTTGGCCGCGGCGCGCGCGCTCATCCAGGCGACGGACATGGACGCCGAGACGATCGCCCGGCGCGCGATGGAGATCGCCGCCGGTATCTGCGTCTACACGAACACCACCTTCACCATCGAAACGCTCTAGACGAATGACCGCCGTCAGCGCCTTCTTCTCGCCGCGCGAGATCGTCTCCGAACTTGACCGCTACATCGTCGGCCAGAACGCGGCGAAGCGGGCGGTCGCCATCGCGCTTCGCAACCGCTGGCGGCGCCAGCAATTGCCGGAAAGCTTGCGCGAGGAGGTGCTGCCCAAAAACATTCTCATGATCGGGCCGACCGGCTGCGGCAAGACGGAAATCGCCCGGCGCCTCGCACGTCTCGCCCAGGCGCCCTTCCTGAAAGTCGAGGCGACGAAATTCACCGAGGTCGGTTATGTCGGGCGCGATGTCGAACAGATCGTCCGCGACCTTCTTGAAATCGCGCTCTCCATGACGCGCGAGAAGATGCGCCGCGACGTGGCGGCAAAGGCGGAAGAGCTGGCCGAGGAACGCCTGCTCAAGACGCTGGTTGGCGAGGACGCCTCCGCCGAGACCCGCCAGAAGTTCCGGCGCATGCTGCGGGCGGGCGAGCTGGACGACCGCGAGATCGAGATCGAGCTTGCCGATTCCGGCGCGGCGGCGATGCCGACCATCGAGATTCCGGGCATGCCCGGCGCCCAAATGGGCATGCTCAATCTGGGCGACATCTTCGGAAAGGCCTTCGGCGGCAGCAAGAAGCCCAAGCGCGTCGCCATCGCGCAGGCCACCCAGGCCCTGATCGCCGAGGAAAGCGACAAGCTTCTCGACCAGGACCGCGTGCTCCGCGAGGCCATCGCCGAAACCGAGCAGAACGGCATCGTTTTCCTCGACGAGATCGACAAGATAACGGCGCGTTCCGATATGCGCGGCGCCGAGGTAAGCCGGGAAGGCGTGCAGCGCGACCTGCTTCCCTTGATCGAAGGAACGACGGTCGCGACCAAGCACGGGTCGATCAAGACCGACCACATTCTCTTTATCGCCTCCGGCGCCTTCCACCTTTCGAAGCCGTCCGACCTGCTGCCGGAACTGCAAGGCCGGCTGCCCATTCGGGTCGAGCTCAAGGCGCTCACGAAAGCGGATTTCGTGCGCATCCTGACCGAGCCGGAGGCGAGCCTCATCACCCAGTACCGAGCGCTTCTCGCGACGGAAGAGGTGACGCTCGACTTCACCCAGGACGCCGTCGCCGAAATCGCCGAAATCGCGATGCAGGTCAACCGGAACGTCGAGAACATCGGCGCGCGCAGGCTGCACACGATACTGGAACGGCTTCTGGAGGAAATCAGCTTCACCGCGACGGACCGTGCCGGCGCGCGCATCACCATCGACGCGCATTACGTCCGCGAGCAGGTGCAGTCGCTTGCCAAGGACGCCGATCTTTCGCGGTTCATCCTTTAACCCTTACTTCTTCTCCGCGTCCTCGCGAAGAAGGTCGAGAAGGCGCTCGATCGCGGGTGGCTTGAGGTGCCGGATGCGGTGGGCGAGCCGGTTCGCAAGCTCCGTCGCGTTCGGCCTCAAGCCCGCGGTGTCCACCGTTACCTTCGGGTTCGAATGCCGGAGAAGGGTTTCGAGTTCCTCCTGCGCTTCCCAATCCAGTTCGAAATAGGCGGCGATCTGCAGAAACAGCATCCGGCTCGGCCGGCCGCGCCGGCCGTGCTCAAGCGCCGAAAGGTAAGCGGGGGAGATTTGCAAGTCCGCGGCCATTTGCTTGAGCGTAAGCCCGCGCGCGGCGCGGTAAACGCGCACCCTGGCACCGAAGGGCGTCATCGGGGCGCGCGTTCTTTGCGCAGCCGGACGTAGAAAGCGCCGAGGCCGCCGTCGCGGGCCTTGGCCGGCACGACGGAAAGCACGCGCCGCGAAAGGGGCGGCGTCGCCAACCAGCGCGGCAGGTTCGTCCGCAACACGCCGCCGCCCGCCTTCGCCTTCGCCTCCCCCTTGCCGGTGATGACGAGAACCGTTCGTTTCCCTTCGTCCGCGGCGCGCCGGAGAAAGGCGTTAAGGGCGCGGTGCGCGGCTTCCTGGGTAAGGCCGTGCAGGTCGAGCCGGGCTTCGAGGGCGAGCTGGCCGCGCTTTAACCGCTCGGCCGTCCGCCGGTCGAGACCCGGCGCAGGGGGCGCCGAACCGGGCGCCGAACCGGGCGGCGTTTTCGAGGCCGGCGACGCGGGGCGGGGCAGCGCCTTGCAGGCCGGCGCCTTGCGGGGCGGGAACGGGGCGTTTCCGGGAGCGGCCTTGCGCAGGCGGCGCTTGCCCTTGGCCAGCGGGCGGGCCTCCGTCTTCACCTGCTTCCAGAGGTCGTCCCCGCCATCCCCGTTTGGCGGCGCCGTCATCGCGCCGCGCGCCCGGCAAGGACGATGTGAACCTCCCTGGGTCCGTGGGCGCCCAGCGCGATCCGCTGCTCGATGTCGGCCGTCCGCGAAGGCCCGGTCACCAGCGTGACCGCCGAAGGCAGCGCGCCGTCGGCGGAGCGGGACAAGAAATGGAACGCCTCCTCCGCCGTCCCGCACAGGCGTTCTTCCGGCAGCAAAACGACGTGGAGATCGCAGAGCAGGTGAAGCGTCATCGGGCTTGCCGGAGAAGCGGCGAACAGGAGGCCGCCGGTCTCGGCGACCCCGGCCAGGGCGAGGGCGACGCCCGTGCGATCTTCCGCGCCGGCGCGGCCGTGGCGGAGCCGCAGGCCGGCCGCCGCCCAGGGCAGGCCAAGCAGCGCCGGCTCCCGGGAAGCCAGCACCTCCGGAGGCAGGCCCCGTTCGGCGAGCAGGCGGCGGACTTCTTCCGGAAACGCCGCCGGCGTCTTAATCCGCACGACTTCCGCCTTGGCCAGCTCGGCCATGCGCACGAAGAGGGAAAGCCGCTCCGCCTCTCCCCGCCGCACCCGCGCCGGGATGGTATGAACGGGCGGGTCTTTAAGCCGCGCCCGCAAGCGGGAAGGGGGTTCGTTTTTCTCCGTCCGCTTGCGGATCTCGCCAAGAATACGGTCGCGCGCGAAGCTCATGCGTCCTCACCTTGGCGTCGCCGCCACTCGGCCTGAAAGGTGCGGGCGGAAGCGAGCGGAAGCGAACGCCCCCAACCGCCGGCGAAGGGGGCGGCCGGCACCCGGCCGCGCCGGCGGAAAAGAAAGAGAACCGCTACCAGCGCCCGGGCGGCGACGTGATAGAGGAAAGGCCGCCGGGCGAGGAACGCCCAGACGCCAAGGCCGGCCCGCGCCAAGGGCGAAACCCGACCTTCCGCGCGGCGGCGAACGCGCAGCTTCCGCAGAAGGCCGACCAGGGGAATCCCCATCGGGCAGACTTCCTCGCAGCGCCCGCAGAAGGTCGAGGCTTCGGGCAGGGGGCCGGCGCGGTCGAGCCCTTCGAGCAAAGGCGTCAGCACGGCGCCCATCGGCCCGGTATAGACCGCACCGTATGCGTGGCCGCCGGTGACGCCATAGACCGGGCAGTGGTTGAGGCATGCCCCGCAGCGGATGCAGCGCAGGATCGCCGCGAACTCGCCGCCCAGCAATTTGCTCCGGCCGTTGTCGAGAAGGACGACATGGAACGCGCCGGGCCCGTCCACCTCACCCGGACGCGAAGGCCCGGTGAAGAAGCTCGTATAGGTCGCCGCCTCCTGACCCGTCGCGGCCCGGCTCAAAAGCCGAAGAAAGAGGAAGGCATCGTTGAGGCTCGGCACCACCTTCTCGAGGCTGGCGAGAACGATATGAAGCCCGGTAAGGCCCCGCGACAGGTCAATGTTGCCCTCGTTCGAGACAAGAACCGCGCTGCCGGTTTCGGCGATCAGAAAATTCGCTCCGGTAAGGGCGGCGTCGGCGCCGAGGAAGCGTTCGCGCAGGATGTGCCTTGCCTCGTCCACCAGGCGGCGCGGGGTGTCGAGCGCGCGGTCGTCCGGCAGGTCTTGGTGCTGCCGCCGGAAGGTACCGGCGATCTGGTCGCGCTTCAAGTGAATGGCGGGCGCGATGATGTGGCTCGGCGGTTCCTTCCGAAGCTGAATAATGTATTCGCCCAAGTCGGTTTCGACCGGCGCGATCCCGTGGGCGGCGAGATGGTCGTTGATTGCGATCTCCTCGGCGATCATCGACTTGCCCTTGACCACGGTCTTGGCGCCCGCCTGTTGGCAAAGCCTCAGGATCGTCGCACGCGCGTCGGCGGCGGTTTCGCACCAGTGCACGTGGCCGCCGTTCGCGCGCACCTTTTCCTCGAAGTGATTGAGATAGAAATCGAGATGGCGAAGCACGTGGTCCTTGACCGCGACCGCTTCCTCGCGCAACGCCTCGTATTCGGGAAGATGGGCGAGCGTCTTGGCGCGCTTCTCCTGAAATCCGCGCTTCAGATTCTGAAGCGCGTCTTGCAGATCGGCGTCTTGCAACGCCTGCGAAGCCTTCTCGCGAAAAGCGTTCGAGGTGATTTCCACTACGCCTCCTCCGCTTCGCCGATGGCCGGGCCGTCGAACCCGGCCAGAATTTCGGCGACGTGGCGGACGCGCATGGGCACGCCCGCCCGATGCAGCATTCCTTGCAGATGCAAGAGACAGCCGAGATCGCCGCCGGTGAGTTCGGTTGCCCCGGTCGCTTGCGCGGCGCGGGCCTTGTCGCGGGCGAGGCGGCCGGCGATTTCTGGAAACTTCACGCAGAAGGCGCCGCCGAAGCCGCAGCAGACGTCGCGGTCGGACAATTCCTCGACGGCGACGCCGGGAAGACGCGCGAGCAAGCGGCGCGGGGAGAAGCGGATGCCGAGTTCGCGCAGGCCGGCGCAGGAATCGTGGTAGGCGATCCGCCGCGAAGCTTGAGCGGTTTCGACCGGGCCCGGCGCCACGGCCGGAACCGCATCGAGAAAGGTCGTAAGCTCGAAGACCTTGTCGGCGAAGGCCCGCGAACGCACCCGCCACGCCGCATCTTCGGCCAGCAAGACCGGGACCTGGCGGCGCAGATGCGCGGCGCAGGAGCCGGAAGGAACAACGACGCGGTCGAAGCCCTCGAAGGCGGCGACCGTCCGCCTGGCCAGGGCGGCGGCGGTCGGGTTGTCGCCGGCGTTGAAGGCGGGCTGGCCGCAACAGGTCTGGGCCCGCGGGCAAGCCACCCGGCAACCGGCGTTCTCGAGCAGGCGGACGGCGGCAAAGCCTACCTGCGGACGGAGCAGGTCAACCAGACAGGTGACGAAAAGCCCGACGCGGTCAGGCTGCGGCATGGCAGGGCCCCTTCGAGGCACCGGGAAAAGGGCCCGCGGGTGACGCGGGCGAACGCGCGTCCAGCATGGGAGGCGGCGGCCCGAAAAGCAAGACGGGCGAGGGCCTAACCGCCGCCCCGGCCGGCCACGGTCGCGGTTTTCGGAAGCAGCAGATAGTAGCGCCCGGTCGCCCGCATGGCGCCGGCCAGACTTTCGGCTTCCTGGCCCGCGCCCCAGAAGAAATCGCCCCGCACCGGCCCCTTGATGGCGCCGCCCGTATCCTGGGCGATGACCAGGCGGCGCAGCGGCTTTGCCGTCTCGATCGGGTGCTTGGTGTCGAGCCAGACCGGGGCGCCCAGAGGAAGAAAGGCGACGTCCACGGCCAGGCTCCGCCCCGGCGTCAGCGGCGCGCCCAGGCTGCCGATGGGTGCCTCGCTCTCGCGCAGCTTGAAGAAGACGAAGGAGGGGTTCTTCGCGAACACCTCCTGCATTCTCTCCGGGTGGGCGGCAAGGAAGGCGCGGATCTTCGCCATTGAGGCGCCGTCCCGCGGCAAGGCGTTTTCCTCGATCAGCGCCCGCCCGATCGAACGGTAGGGGTGCCCGTTCTTCCCGGCGTAACTCAAGTAAAGGACGCCCCCTTCCTTCATCCGCACGCGGCCGGAGCCTTGAACATGGAGAAAGAAAAGATCCACCGGGTCGTCAACCCAAAGAAGCTCGAGCCCCTTTCCTTCCAGGGCGCCGGCCTCGATCTCGCCCCGCGTCGGGTAAGGCATAAGCTCGCCTTCCGCCACCCGGCCGGCGATGACCTCACCGCGGAGATCGTCCCGGAAGCGGCCGAGGTTCACCATGACGAGATCGGCAGGACGGGTGTAGACGGGTATCCGGTAGCGGGAATCGCGTTGCCGGGCGCCGTTGAGTTCGGCCTCGTAATAGCCGGTGAAAAGGCCTTCCACGCTACCTTCGCCAAGCACGCGGTGGGGCGTGAAGTTGGCCTCGAAGAAGGTGCGCGCCTTCGCGTCGTCGTCGGCCGGTTGGGCGTTTGCTTTCGCGCACGCCTCCCGCCAGGCGTCCGTCGTGGCCGGGTTTAGGGCGAGCCTTGCGCAGCCTTTGCGAAAAGCGGCCAGCGCCTCGGCCTGGGTGTCCGTCGCCCAGCCGGAAAGCGCCTCGAACCCCACCGGCTCCAGCCGGAAGGGCGCGGGTGGCGTCACCTCGCAGGCGGCAAGCAAGAAAAGTGGCAGGTAGAAAAACGCTCGAAAGGCGCGCATGCCCTCAGGCCGGTGTTTGGGTCGCGACCAGTAGCCAGTTCGGGTCCCGCGAACCAAGGTCGCGCGCGAACGTCCAGATATCCGTGACGGTGCGAAGCGTGCTCGGATCCCCGACGACGATGGCGCCGTCCTTGTTCCGCGTGAACTGGATCTGTTCCGAGCGGAACCGCACGGTGATCCGGCCGACGCCGCCTTGCAGGGCGGCGTCCATCACCTCGGTCTGTAAAATGCCGGTGATGGTGACTTCCGATTGTTCGCCCTTCGCCTCGCGCGCATCGAGGGCGGCGGCAAAACGGGAAAAGACTTCCTTGCTCAAGAGGACGCGAAGCGTCTTGCGATCCCCCTTTGCGAACGCGGCGACGATCGCCTCGAAAGCGGCTTTGGCTCCGGCGAGGAATTCGTTGATGTCGAAGGCGCGGTCCTTCTGGCGGAAGGCCTCGAAGGTCTTGGCCATGGGTCCTTCCGCACCCGACGCGCGGGCCGGGGCGCTGTCTTCCCGATGGGTGCCCGGCAGTTGGACTACGCGCTCCTTCGCCCGCTTGGCGTTTGAAGGCGCGGCCTCTTCCTCGCGGCCGCGCGGCGACCACGAAGACATCGGCGGACGACGGTCGAGACCGTTCCGCCGGCCGAGAACGCTCCACAGCCGAAAGACCAGAAACGCCGCGATGGCAGCGAAGAATAGAATGTCGAGGAGTTGCAAGACCTATACGCCTCTCTCGAGCCGGCCGATTTTCCAGAAATAGCGGGAACAGGCCCGCCGGAGAGCCTCCCCAAGAGTATATGGAGTATATATAGGTGCTTCCCTGCCGGCTTGTATATTGTCTTGTGCTGGCTTTGCCGATTCTCGTGGAAGCGAATGATTTTGTTCCTCTTTTTTCTTTTTCTCTTCGTCCCGGTCATCGAGATCGCCGTATTCATCAA
The DNA here is from genome assembly GCA_040752895.1 of Pseudomonadota bacterium. NCBI lineage: Bacteria > Pseudomonadati > Pseudomonadota > Pseudomonadota bacterium. Next base: position 324,728 of record JBFMHN010000002.1, on the reverse strand, counting down.
GGTGGGCGGATGGCTGGGTCTGTGGCCGACCCTGGGCATCGTCGTGTTCACGGCGGTATTGGGCACCGCCCTTTTCCGGATCCAGGGCCTCGCCGTGCTGCACCAGGCGCGCGCCAGCCTGATGCAGCAGGTTTTCCCGGCGCGCGAGGCGTTTGACGGCCTTTGCCTGCTGCTGGCCGGCGCCTTCCTGATCGCCCCCGGTTTCGTCACGGATGGTTTCGGTTTGCTACTGTTTCTGCCGCCCTTTCGCGCTTTCCTCGGCCGGCTCATGGCCAGCCATCTGACCGAGGGGGGCTGGACCGTCGAACGGCCCGGCGGGGCGGTGGCCGGCGGCGAAACGGTGATCGAGGGCGTCTATCGGGAGGTCCGCACCACGCCTCCGCACCCGCCTTCGGCACCCCCTGGCCGCCTGAACGGGGGCTGAACCGAAGGCCCGGCCGCCCTTCCACGGTTGTCCCTTCCCGCGATCCATGCTAGCCACTCCCCACCGGCCGCAAGGGAGCCCAAGCATGAACAACGGACCCAATAACCCCACCACCAACATCACCCCCGCAGCGGGAGGCGCGCAGCAGCAATTACCGCTCACCATCCGCGGCCAATACATCAAGGACCTTTCCTTCGAAATCCCGAGGGCGCCGGAAAGCATTTCAAGCCTGACCAAGGCACCCGACGTCGACATCAACATCGAGGTCGCCGTCCGCAACTTGCAGCCGAACACCTACGAGGTCGCGCTTGCCGTGCGTTGCGAGGCGAAAGCCGAAGCCGAATCGATTTTTATCCTGGAACTGGCCTACGCCGGCGTCTTCGCGCTCGCCAACGTGCCGGAGGAGCACGTGAAGCCCGTGCTTTTCATCGAATGCCCGCGGCATTTGTTCCCCTTCGCCAGGAACATCGTCGCAACCCTGACGCAGGAAAGCAGCCTGCCGCCCATGTTGATCAATCCGATCGACTTCGCGGCCCTTTATCGGACCCGCTATCAGGAAAAGCCGTCCGGCCCGGTTTCTTGAGGCGCGGCGCGCCTCAAGCTTCCCAGAGCGGATTTTTGAGCCGCGCGAGAAGGGCGGCGTGGGCGACGAGTTCGGTTTCGCTCGGCCCGTGCGGTCTGGGTGCCCGGAAGGTCCGCTCAACCACCGCCGCGCCCGACGCCGCTTCGCCGCCGCCGACCACCAGGCTTAGACCCGGCTCGCGGCCGCCGATGAGTTCGAGATAAACCTCGGCCAGCAATTCACTGTCGAGAAGGGCGCCGTGCTTGTCCCGCGCGGAATTGTCCACGCCGAAACGCCGGCAAAGCGCATCCAGACTGGCGGGCGCGCCCGGGAATTTCCGGCGCGCCAGGAGAAGCGTGTCGATGCAGCGCGACGGATCGAGTTGGGGACGGCCCGCGCGATCGAGTTCGGCGTTCAGAAACGCCAGATCGAACGCCGCGTTGTGAATGACGAGCTCGGTGTCGCCGATAAAGTCGAGGAATCCGTCCGCCAGATCGGCGAAAACGGGGTGCGAACGAAGGAAAGCCTGGGTAAGCCCATGCACCCGTACGACTTCCTCCGGCACGTCCCGCTCCGGGTTCACGTAAGCATGGAAATTCTCGCCGGTCGGGATGTGATTGACCAGTTCGAGGCAACCGATCTCGACGATACGATGGCCGGCCAGGGGGTCAAGGCCGGTCGTTTCCGTGTCCAGAACGATCTGGCGCATGGCTGCCTTTCGGTGGGTGTTAACGGGGTTTGGACTGTCGCAGCAGTCTGACGATTTTGCCCAGCGCTTTCAACGTCGGATAACGGCCCATCCCGGTTGACACGACGAAGTCGGCGCGCGCGCGCTTTTCGGCGTCCGGCATCTGGCGAGCGAGGATGGCGCGGAAGCGCGCGCCCGTCATGCCGGGCCGTTTGAGGACGCGCGCCGCCTGCACAAAGCGCGGCGCCGTCACGACAAGCGTGACATCGCAGCGTCTCTCGGCGCCGCTCTCGAACAGGAGGGGAATCTCGAGCACGGCGATACCCGCCCGCCGGACCCGGGCCGCACGGAGGAAGGCCGCTTCTGCAACATGGACGAAGGGGTGCACGATCGCTTCCAGCTTATGAAGGTCCGCCGGGTTTTCGAAGGCGCGCTTGGCCAGACCCTCGCGGTCGAGCGCCCCCTCCCGCACGAGGCCCGGAAAGGCCCTGGCGATCGCCGGCACCGCGGCGCCGCCTCTGCTTTCGAGCGCGCGGACAGCGGCGTCGGCGTCGAACACCGGAATGCCAAGCCGCCGCAGCATGTCGGCGGCCGTCGTCTTGCCCATGCCGATCGAGCCGGTCAGCCCGACCACCCACATGCCGCCGCTCACCCCGCCCCGCCCCCGGCGACTTCGGCGCGGAGTCCGGCGGTCACCTCGGGGTCGAGCGTGCCCTTGCCGAACCAGACGCGGAAACCGGGCCTTGCCTGATGCAGCAGCATGCCAAGCCCGTCCACGGTCGGGTGGCCGCTGGCCTTTGCCCGCCGCAGCAGCGGCGTTTCCAGCGGCGTATATACAATGTCATAGACGATCGCCGTTTTCGGCAGCGGTTCGAGATCGAGATCGAGCGGGGGATTCCCTTCCTGGCCAAGCGTCGTCGCGTTGACGAGCAGCGCGGCGCCGGAAAGCGCTTCCGCGCGCGCCGACCAGGGCACCACCCGGACCGCGCCGGAAAGTGCCTCGGCCAAGGCCCCGGCCCGGGCTTCCGTCCGGTTCACGAGGCGCACCTCGGCGACCCCGGCGTCGAAGAGCGCCGCCACGACGGCGCGCGCCGCCCCACCCGCGCCGATGACGACGGCCGGGCCCGCCCCGCCCTTCCAGGCTGGGATCGTGGCGCGCAAATTTTCGATAAAGCCGAACCCGTCCGTGTTGATGGCGGAAAGCGTCCCGTCCGCTTCGACCGTCACCGTGTTCGCAGCACCGATGCGCCGCGCTTGCGCGTCCGCCCGGTCCACGATGGCAAGCGCGGATTCCTTGTGGGGTGCCGTCAAATTGACGCCGGCAAAGCCTAAAAGGGGGAGCGCGCGAAGGGCGGCCGAAAGGTTTTCCGGCTTGACCGGCAGGGGTATGTAGGCGCCGTCGATCGCGTATCGGCGGAGCCAGTAACCGTGCAGGGCCGGCGAGCGGGAGTGCGCAACCGGCCAACCCATGACGCCGGCGACGCGGGTCTTTCCGGTGATCGTCATGTCTTGAGCACCTCCCGGACGCGCAGAAAATCCAAAAGCGGCAAAAGCGGCAGGCCCAGGATGGTAAAGTAATCGCCCCGGATGCGCGCAAAAAGCTGGGCGCCAAGCCCTTCCAGACGGTAGGCGCCAACGCTGGCCAGCACCTCGGCCCCCGCCGCCGCCAGGTAGGAGTCGAGAAATGCGTCGGTGAAAGGCCGCATGGTAAGCGCCGCCTGGTCGGCATGGTGCCAAAGCCGCACCCCCTCCCGCATGACGACGGCGCAGCCGATGAGGTCGTGGGTCCGCCCCCGCAGGGCCGTGAGCTGGGCGCGGGCCTCGGCCATATCGGCCGGCTTGTCGTAGCGCGCGCCATCGCAGGCCAGAATCTGGTCGGCGCCGATCACAAGGGCGTCCGGGTAGCGGCGGGAGACGCTTTGCGCCTTAAGCAGCGCCAGCATTTCGGCCACCGCCTCGACCGGTTCTTCCCGCATGGCAAGCTTGACCTCCGCCTCGTCGATACTGGCCGGCGCAATGGTGAACGTAAGGCCGGCCTCGCGCAGGAGGCGCGCGCGAATGGCGCTGGCCGAGGCAAGAACGACGGGCGTTGCGGCGGGTATCGGATCAGGCATGGCCTTCGCGCTTTTGCCGTTCCGTATAAAGTTGCAGGATCGCCGAAGCGGTTTCCTCGACGGAGCGGCGCGTGACATCGATCACCGGCCAGTTCCGCTCGGCGAAGATCCGCTTGGCTTGCAACACCTCATCCCGCACCGTTTCGAAATCGGTGTAGACATCCGGCGCGCCCGACTCCTTGATACGTGACCGGCGGGCTTCGACGAGACGCGCCGGGTCCATCGTCAGGCCGATGATGAGAGGGCGCGTCGTCCGGTCCACCGCATCTAAAAGCGGCAAGCCCGGCACGATCGGCACGTTCGCCGCCCGCAAGCCCCGGTTCGCCAAGTACACGCAGGTTGGCGTCTTCGAGGTGCGGGAAATGCCGATGAGCACGACGTCGGCGTTGTCGAGATCCTGCACATGCTGGCCGTCGTCGTGCAGGAGGACGAAGTCCATGGCGTCGATCCGGTGAAAATATTCCTTATCGAGGGCATGCTGGCGGCCGGGCTGATCCTTGCTTTTGACACCCAGGGAGTTGCGAAGCGCGCCCATCACCGGGTCCAGCACCGGGATGTATGGAATTTTTAGATGCTGGCAGCCTTCCTCAATGGCGTCACGCAGCGCCGGATTGATGATGGTGAAAAGAACGATGCCGCGGTTGGCGGCAACCGCGTCTAAAATACGCTGCACCTGCGCCTGGGTTCGCACGAGAAACCACGTGTGTTCTTCGATCTGGACGTTTTCAAACTGTACAAGGCAGGCGCGAACGATACTGCGGATCGTCTCACCCGTTGCATCCGAAACAAGATGTAGATGAAAAGTTTTCACAGAACCCTGTGCGATTCGTGTCATCGGCGTTGTATATCTACGCGTATTCACGGCAATTCAGGGAGACCCTTGAAACGATCCCTATTCCTTCACACTGACTTCCTGCCGCCGTGAGGTCTTGGTAACCTTATCCCGGCTTGTTTAAAACACCAACCAACCGGAATGGGAGTTTCCGCCTAGATACGGTTTCTTTCGCTTATCCACCGGCTGTGGAAAGAAAAAATTCCCCGGCACAAAAGATATCTCATGCCCCTGTTTAATTAGTTATGCACAAAAAAGTTTCCCGCCTTGATGTTTTTAACTTCTCTGTGCGTTGATTCCGAATAACAAACGATCCCCACTATCCTCAGGACCTACTACATCTACTATCTAATTACTTAGATTCTTATATAGATTGTAGAGTAAGGAAACGAGTTCCCGGAATGCATGAAAAAGGCAACGCGCCGTGACTTCCCCGATGCCGCTTCTTCAGGTGCTGCGCGGAAAAACGCTGACACCGCCGCCGGTTTGGTTCATGCGCCAGGCCGGACGTTACCTTCCGGAGTACCGCGCGGTCAGGGAAAAGGCCGGAAACTTTCTCAAGCTTTGCTACTCGCCGGAATTGGCCTTCGAGGTAAGCATGCAGCCGGTTCGGCGCTTTCCTCTCGATGCCGCCATCGTCTTTTCCGATATTCTTTTGATCCCGGATGTTCTTGGTCAGGAAGTCGCTTTCTCCGAAGGGGAAGGACCCGTTCTTTCCCCATTGGTGGACGAAAAAGACATAAACAAACTTCAACCCTGCCAATCGCAGGACAAGCTTGAACCCGTCTACGAAACGATCCGACGCTTGCGCAAAGCGCTTCCCGAACGGGTTGCCTTGATTGGTTTTGCGGGCGCGCCCTGGACGCTTGCCGCCTATATGATTGAAGGCAGATCAAGCAAAGACTTTGGCCGAGCCAAACGCTGGTCCGAAAAAAACGCGGCCTCTTTCTCGAAGCTAATGGAAATACTCGTGGCGAGCGTTTCCGATCATCTCATCCGGCAAGTCGCAGCCGGCGCCGATGTCGTTCAACTTTTCGACAGCTGGGCGGGCGTACTTGCAGAACCGGCTTTCGAACGTTGGGTCGTGGAACCCACCCGGCTGATCGTGCAGAATTTACGAAAGGCCTGTCCGAAGACCCCCATCATCGGTTTTCCGCGAGGTGCCGGAGAAAGCTATAGGCTGTACGCAGAACGAAGCGGGGTGGATGGCATCGGTATTGACCAATCCGTTTCTCCAAAATGGGCCGCCGCTGAATTGCAGACGAAGGTATGCGTTCAGGGAAACCTGGACCCCGCTGCCCTGGTCGAGGGGGGAGCGCGCCTGCGGATGGAGGCGGCCTCCATCCTTGCGGCTTTGGGTCACGGGCCGTTCGTCTTCAACTTGGGCCATGGCGTCGTGCCCGAAACACCGCCCGAGCACGTTGCCGCCCTTCTCGACCTCGTGCGCCAAACCGGCTGAACGCACCCATGAAAAAAACCGCCGTCGTCCTTTTCAACCTGGGCGGGCCGGACCGCCCGGAGGCGGTGGAACCCTTTCTTTTCAATCTCTTTCACGACCCCGCCATTCTGCGTCTGCCCGAACCCTTTCGTTTCCTGCTGGCGAAGCTGATCGCGCACCGGCGCGCACCGATCGCCAAAGAAATTTACGCCAAACTTGGCGGCGGCTCTCCCATCCTGCCGCTGACCCGGGACCAGGCGGCGGCTCTGCATAGCGAGCTTGCCGCGCGGGAGGGAACACAGGAATTCCGGGTCTTCGTCGCCATGCGGCACTGGCACCCAATGAGCGAAGCGGTGGCGGGGGAAGTGAAGGAATGGGGGCCGGACGATGTCGTGTTGCTGCCACTTTACCCGCAGTTTTCGACGACGACGAGCGGGTCCTCCCTTGCCGCCTGGAAACGGGCGGCACGCCGCGCGAGACTTACCGCACCCGCCTTTGCGATTTGCTGTTACCCGATAGCGGCGGGTTTCTGCCGCGCGGTCGTTACACTTTTGCGCGAAACCCTTGCCGGAGAAAGGCGCGCGCGCGTTCTATTTTCGGCCCACGGGTTGCCGAAGAAGATCGTGGCGGCGGGGGACCCTTACGAATGGCAGGTGAACGAAACGGTGAAGGCGGTCGTTGCGGAACTGAACGTGCCGGGGCTCGACTTTGCGGTCTGCTACCAAAGCCGGGTGGGGCCGCTGGAATGGATCGGGCCTTCGCTCGACGCGGAAATCACGCGCGCCGCCGCCGACGCCAAACCGGTTGTCGTCGTTCCGATCGCCTTCGTTTCGGAACATTCCGAAACGCTGGTCGAGCTCGACATCCAATACCGGGAGATCGCATCCGCGCGAGGCGTGCCGGCATACACGCGCGTGCCGACGGTCGGTACGTCACCGGATTTTATTCGCGCCCTTGCTGATCTCGTGCTTGCGGCGCGCGCCGGGGAGCGTACCATGACAACCGAGAGCGGCGCGCGCGTTTGCCCGAGGGGCTTTCGCGCCTGCCCGAATCGTGCAGACCATAAATCGAGGCCGGCGTAAATGGAATTTCTTGTCGCCTGGCGCCCGTGGGCGCTTTCACTGCACCTGATCTTCGTCATCGCCTGGATGGCCGGCATGCTCTACCTGCCGAGGCTTTATGTCTATCACGCGGACGCCAAACCCGGCGGCGAGGCCTCCGAGATGCTGAAGGTGATGGAGCGCCGCCTCCTGCGCACCATCATCAACCCGGCGATGATCGCGGCCTTCGTCTTCGGTGGGCTTTTGCTGGCGACGCCGGGCGTGGTGAATTGGGGGTCGGGATGGGTTTACACCAAGCTTGCTCTCGTCCTCGCCCTTGCGGGCTTTCATGGTTTGCTGGCGCGCTGGCGGAAGACGTTCGCCGCCGACCGCAACACCCGCGCCGCCGCCTTCTACCGGCGCGTGAACGAAGTGCCGACCGTACTGATGATCGGCATCGTGATCCTCGTCATCGTGAAGCCGTTCTAGGCCGTCACCCGTTTTAAGGGTTTGACTTCCTTTCGGCCGTTCGCTAGTGTTTTTTTCAGGCAGGCTTTCGCACTGCCTTTATTTTCAAGACAATACGAAACGGTACAACACGAAACGGCCCCCGGAAAATTCCGGCGGCCGCCCAACAAGCCCCCACTCCCTTTCCGGCCGGTTCCCGGCTTCGCCTTATCCAGCCTTTGCCGACCCCCCTCCAGACGCAGATAAAATCATGAAATTACAGGAACTTAAGACGAAAGCCCCGGCCGACCTGCTGGCCTATGCCGAGGAACTCAAGGTCGAGAACGCAAGCGCGCTGCGCAAGCAGGACATGCTGTTCGCGATCTTGAAGCAGCTGGCCGAAAACGACACCCCCATCTATGGCGACGGCACCCTTGAAATCCTGCAGGACGGGTTTGGCTTTCTCCGTTCGCCGGAGGCGAACTACCTGCCCGGGCCGGACGATATTTACGTTTCGCCGAGTCAGATCCGCCGCTTCGGGATGCGCACCGGCGACACGGTCGAAGGTCAGATCCGCAGCCCGAAGGACGGCGAGCGCTATTTCGCGCTTCTGAAAGTCAACGCCATCAATTTCGAGGCCCCGGAAACCACCCGCCACCGCATCAACTTCGATAATCTGACGCCCCTTTATCCCGACGAAAAATTAAGCCTCGAGATATTGGACCCGAAATTGAAGGACGTGACGTCGCGGGTGATCGATCTCGTCACCCCGCTCGGCAAGGGGCAACGCGCCTTGATCGTGGCGCCGCCCCGCACCGGCAAGACGATGATGCTTCAAAACATCGCCCATTCCATCATGGCGAATCATCAAGACTGCTACTTGATCGTTCTTCTGGTGGACGAACGGCCGGAGGAAGTGACGGACATGGCGCGCTCCGTGCGCGGCGAAGTCATCAGCTCCACCTTCGACGAACCGGCAACGCGCCACGTGCAGGTTGCCGAAATGGTGATCGAGAAGGCGAAGCGTCTTGTCGAACACAAACGCGACGTCATCATCCTTCTCGATTCGATCACGCGTCTTGCGCGCGCCTATAACTCGGTCGTGCCTTCCTCGGGCAAGGTGCTTACGGGCGGCGTGGATGCGAACGCGTTGCAGCGGCCGAAGCGTTTCTTCGGCGCGGCGCGGAACATCGAGGAAGGCGGTTCGCTGACCATCATCGCGACCGCGCTGGTCGATACCGGCTCGCGCATGGACGAGGTGATCTTCGAGGAATTCAAGGGAACCGGCAATTCCGAAATCATTCTCGACCGTAAGCTTTCCGACAAGCGGACGTTCCCCTCGATCGACATCACGAAGTCCGGTACCCGGAAGGAAGAGCTGCTCGTTGACAAGGCGCGGCTTTCGAAGATGTGGGTGTTGCGCCGGATCTTGACCCCGATGGGATCAACGGATGCGATGGAGTTCCTGCTCGACAAGTTGAAAATAACGAAGTCGAACGACGACTTCTTCGAGTCGATGAACACGTAAGGTTTTCTCTATCCGCTTTCTACGGGCGGAGGATCGAGACACCTGCCGTTCGCCTGGCCTCGATATCGCGGTGCGCCTTCGCCGCCTTGCGCAAGTCGTAGCGTTGCCGAATCTCGACCCGGAAGGCGGCGCGCGCTGCCGCGAACGTTTCGGCGGCGATGCCGAGCAAGTCCTCGCGTTTCGCGACATGGGTGAAAAGGCTGGGCCGCGTCAGGAAGAGAGATCCCTTCGCCATGAGATCGAGGATGTCGAAGGGCGGCACCTTCCCCGACGACTGGCCGAAGCTCACCAGCGTGCCCAAGGGCTTCAGGCAATCGAGCGAGCCCGCGAAGGTATCCCGGCCGACCGAATCATAGACAACGGCGACCCCCTCGCCCCGGGTTAAGGCCTTCGCGCGCGCCACGAAATCCTCCTCGCGGTAGAGGATGGGGTGGTCGCAGCCATGGGCGGCGGCGAGTTCCGCCTTTTCCCGGCTGCCCACCGTGCCCAGGACCTTTGCCCCGAGATGCTTCGCCCACTGGCAGAGTATGAGACCGACGCCGCCGGCGGCGGCGTGTACGAGGATCGCCTCGCCTTTCGCCACCCGGTGGCTTCGGCGCAGAAGATAGCAGGCCGTCATCCCCTTGATCATGAGGGCGGCGGCCAGCTCGTCGGAGATTTCTTCCGGCAGGGGTACGAGTTGGGCGGCGGGTATTCGCCGGCGTTCCGCATAGGCCCCGAGCTTGGCGGACGCATACGCCACGCGCTCGCCCACGCGCACCTCGACAACACCTTGCCCCACCGCCTCGACAACGCCCGCCCCCTCGACCCCGGGGATAGCGGGAAGCTCCGGCACCGGGTAAAGGCCGCTTCGCACATAGGTGTCGTGGAAATTTAAACCGATCGCCGTATGGCGGATCAAGGCTTCGCCCGGTCCCGGCGGATCGAGCGGCACTTCCTCCCAGCGCAGAACGTCGGGCCCGCCGGTCGCGTGGAAACGGACGGCGTGTGTCGTCGCCATTTCTTAAACGAGGTGCGCTTTCAGGAAATCAAGCGTGCGGCGGTCCGCACGCCCGGCCGCTTCCTTGTCGTAATGGACGCCGTTGCCGCGCGCGAAGGCGTGGTTCACGTTCGGGTAGGAATGGATGGTGACGCAAGGGTGGCGGGCGAGCGCCCGCTTGATTTCGTCCTGCGCCGCCTTCGGCACGAATTCGTCCTTCTCGGCGATATGGAGCAGAAGCGGTTGCAAGATGGCGTTGGCTTCGTCCAGCGCTCCTTCGATGCCGACCCCGTAATAGCCGACCGAGCAATCCGCGTCCGAACGCGTCGCCATCAGATAGGCGAGCTTGCCACCCAGGCAGTAGCCGATCGTGCCGACGCTGCCCGAACATTCGGTCAGGCCGCGCACGTGAAAGAGGGTCGCGATCAGATCCTGCACGCCCTTCGCCTCATGGAAGCCCTTATAGAGGGCGAAGGCCTTGTCCCATTCCGCCTGGGTCTGGTCGGTCAATTGAACGCCCGGCTCCTGCCGCCAGAAAAGATCCGGGCAAAGGGTGAGAAAGCCGGCCGCGGCGAAAGCGTCCACCTTCCGGCGCATCTCGGTGTTCACGCCGAAAATCTCCTGGATCAGGATGAGCCCCGGCGCCGGGGTCTTGTCGGGCTTCGCAAGATAGGCAGAAAAGGTGCCGCCATCGGAGGCGTTGATCGTGATCTCGGCCATGGTTTCTCCCTCGAAGGTCCGGCCGGGCCGGTTCCCGCTTTACCGCTTTTCCTTGAAGAATATCCCCCTCATTGCCGCTTGTCACTTGGACCGCCGCGGCGGTGGCGGGTTACCCCTTCGAGGGCGAGCAGGGCGCGTTTCGTCGCGACACCGCCATGGGCGGAATAGCCGCCGAGCGTTCCTTGAGCGCCGAGCACGCGGTGGCAGGGGATGAGGATGGGAATCGGGTTGCGGGCGGCAGCGCCGCCTACCGCCCGGGGGCCGCTATGCAGCTTCCCGGCGATCGCGCCATAGCTTTGGGTTTTCCCGTAGGGGATCTGCCGCATCTTTTGCCAGACCCTTTGCTGGAAGGGCGTGCCCTTGGGGGCAAGCGGCAAGGTGAAGGTTTGACGCCGCCCCTTGAAATAATCGGTGAGCTCGGCCTTTGCCCGGCGCAGGAGGGGGGTGGGCTCTTCGCGCTCGGCCCGGCCCCAGTCGAGGCGGGTGATCTTGCCTTCCTCTTCGGTGAGCGTAAGCGTGCCCACCGGGCTTGCGACGGAAAGTTGCGGCATGGGCTCCTCCTCAATCTCCTCCGTTTCTTTGGGCGAGGGCTTCTGCGAGGGCGGCCGGTTCCACGATCGGCGGCGCGCAAACCGGTCCCCGGCAAAGATAACAGGTCGCCTTTCCCCCCTCGCGCTTTTTGCCCTTCGCCGGGTGGCCATCGGGCAGGGCATCGCCGTCCTCGACAAGGAGGAGCACGCGGGCGGGCAGGGACGCCCCATGCACGGCGCGGAGCAGCCGTTGGCTGTCCGCCGCACCGGGATCGCCCAGGATCGTTACCTGCAGCGCGTTCTCCAAAAGCTCGTAGGCGTTAAGCAGGCTTGCGAAACCGGCCGGGTTGTGGGCCGCCTCGCCGGCGAAGGCCCGGACGATTTTCTGCGCGCGTTCGCGGTGGTCGGCGTTTCCGGTCAGGTAGAAAAGACGCGCCAGGACGCTTGCCATCGTGCCGTTGCCGGACGGGGTCGCGTGGTCGCTCGAAGGCTTCATCCGCGCGATGATGTCGGTGGTGTCATCGGCGGTGAGAAAATAACCGCCGCCTTTTCCGTCCCAATAGTGTTCGTTCGCGGTCGCCACCCAGGCCTCGGCGTGGGCGAGGTAGGAGGCGTCGAACGTTGCCTCGAACAGGTGGAGCGCGGCGCGCGCTATTTCGGCGTAGTCGTCGAGGGTGGCCATGGCGCCCAGGCTTCCCCGGCACCAGCTGTGGCGGAGGCGTCCGTCCGCCGCCGTCATCTTTTCGCGAACGAAACGAAAGGCGCCGGCCGCCGCCTCCTTCCATTCCGGCCGTTCGAAAACGTCACCGGCGAAGGCCGCGGCCGCGATCATCAGGCCGTTCCAGTCGGCCAGCACCTTGTCGTCGCGGCCGGGGCGGGGGCGTTTCCCGCGCGCCGTGAAAAGAATGCGCCGCGCCGCTTCGAGCGGGCGCTCAAGCGCCGCGTTCCATGCCGGGAGTGCCGCCCCCTTGTTGCGGCGGAGGATCGTCTTGCCTTCCCAGTTGCCGCCCGGCGTTACATCGTAAACCGCCTTGAAGGCGGACGCCTTGTCACCGAGCAGGGCATCCACTTCGGTTTCCGTCCATACGTAGAAAGCGCCCTCGCCGCCTTCGCTGTCGGCATCCAGGCTGCTGAAGAAGGCACCTTCCGCGTGCCGCATTTCGCGAAACGCCCAGCCGACCGTCTCCTCCACCCGCGCGGCGAAGAAAGGGTCGCGGGTTTCCTGCCAGACAAGCGCCAGAAGCTCGATGAGCTGGGCGTTGTCGTAGAGCATCTTCTCGAAATGCGGCACCAGCCATTCCTTGTCCGTCGAATAGCGGGCGAAGCCGCCACCCAAATGGTCGTAAATGCCGCCCTGGCAAAGGTGGGAAAGCGTGTGCGTCACGGCACCCGCGAAGGCTTGGGTCTCGGCCTTGCCGCGCCGGTGAGCCCGCCAGAGAAATTCGAAGATCGGCGCTTGCGGGAACTTCGGCGCCTTGCCGATGCCGCCATGCTTCCGGTCAACGATCCGGAAGAGGGAGCGCGCCACCTGTTCCAGGAATTCCGGCTGGATCTCGCCCTCGATGTTTGCCACCGCCATTCGCGCGATGCCGTCGCGCAGCGCCGCGGCGTTGCCGGCCACCTTGTCGGGTTCTTCCCGGTAGATGCGGGCGATGCCCTTGAGGACATCGCGAAAAGCGGGCCTTCCGAAGGCCGGCCCCGGCGGGAAATAGGTGCCGCCGTAGAAAGGTTCGCCTTCGGGCGTCAAGAACATGGTGAGCGGCCAGCCGCCGTGCTCGCCCATCAGCGCGAGCGCCGTCTGGTAAACGATATCGAGATCGGGGCGCTCCTCACGGTCCACCTTCACGTTCACGAAATGCGCGTTCATGAGATCCGCCGTCTCCGGGTTCTCGAAGCTTTCGTGGGCCATGACGTGGCACCAGTGGCAGGCGGCGTAGCCAACGGAAAGCAGAATCGGCACGCCCCGCTCCTTGGCGCTGGTCAGCGCCGCCTCGCCCCACGGCTGCCAGTGGACGGGGTTGTCCTTGTGCTGGAGCAGGTAAGGGCTGGTTTCCCGGTCGAGGTGGTTTTTGGACATGTCGGACATGGACGAAGGCTCTCTTCGCGCAAGGCGTGCGTGGCGTTGCAGGGGATTATCCCATGCCTTACCTTGGGTCGTAAGGGCGTTCTTTCGATTCCCGGCTAGACCCAAGAGGAAAACGGAGACCCATGGCGCAAGCGCCTGACGATCCGCCGCTTCGTTTCCGCGCGCATATTTTTTTCTGCATGAACGCGCGCTCTCCCGATGACCCGCGCGGATGCTGCGTGGCGAAAGGAAGCGCTCTCTTGCGCGACCACATGAAGACCCGCGCCAAGGCGCTGGGGCTTAAAGACGTGCGGATCAACCAGGCGGGCTGCCTCGACGCCTGCGTGCAAGGCCCGGCGCTCGTCGTCTATCCAGAAGGAGTCTGGTACCGCTGCGATTCGAAGGCCGACGTCGACGAAATCCTGATCCGCCATATTCGCGACGGCGGCCGCGTGGAGAGGCTGTTGCTCGACGTCAAGGCGGCGAAGGACTGAAGGTAAGGACGCGATGGGGCAGGAGACGATCTTCGCTCTCGGCTCCGGTCCGGGGGTGGCCGGCATCGCCGTCGTCCGGATTTCCGGGCCGGCGGCTGGGGAAGCGCTGCGGCGGCTTTCGGGGAAAGCCCTGCCCAAGCCCCGGCAGGCAACGCTTGCCACGCTTGCCGACCCCGCCACCGCAAAGCCGCTGGACCATGCGCTGGTGCTGTGGTTCCCCGCACCGAAAAGCTTTACCGGCGAGCCGGTCGTCGAGTTGCATCTCCACGGCGGGCGGGCGGTTGTAGCCGGTGCGCTGGAAGCCCTCGCCCGCCTTCCGGGCTTGCGGCCGGCCGAGCCGGGCGCGTTCGCAAGGCAGGCCTTCGAGAACGGCAAGCTCGATCTCACCGAGATCGAAGCCCTTGCCGACCTCGTCGCGGCCGAGACGGCGGCTCAGCGCGAACAGGCGCTGCGGCAGTTCGAGGGCGCCCTTGGCGAACGGTGCGAGGCCTGGCGGGAGGTGTTGCTGCAAACCCTTGCTCGGGTCGAGGCTGCCATCGACTTCGTGGACGAGGATTTGCCCGAGGGCATGCGGCAGGCGGCAGAGGAAGAAGCCGCGCGGATCGGGCGCGAGATCGCGGCCCATCTCGACGACAACCGGCGGGGCGAACGGCTGCGCGAGGGATTTCGGATCGTGCTTCTGGGCGCGCCGAACGCCGGCAAGTCAACTCTGCTCAACGCGATCGCAAGGCGCGATGTCGCCATCGTTTCGGAAGAACCCGGAACGACGCGCGACGTCATCGAGGTGGCGCTCGACCTCGGCGGCTTGCCGGCCGTCATCGCCGATACGGCGGGGCTTCGCGCCGAGGCAAGCGCCATCGAACGCGAAGGTATTGCGCGTGCGCGAAGGCGCGCCGCGGAAGCCGACCTTAAGCTCGCCCTGTTCGACGGCACGCTGTGGCCGGAACGCGATCGGGAAACCCATGCCCTGGTGGACGAAACGACGGTGCCGGTTCTTACCAAGGCGGACCTTGCCGGCGCGACCCGGGCCGGCGCGACCCGGACGGCTCGCCTGGCGGGCAAGGAAATGCTCGTGGTTTCCGCGAAGACGGGCGAAGGCATGGACCTTCTTCTGCGGCGCCTGGAAAGCGAGATCCGGGATCGTCTGACGGGGAGCGAGGCCGCCCCCGTGACCCGCCTGCGTCACCGGCGGAGCCTGGAAGACTGCGCCGCCGCCCTCGCCCGGTTCTTAAGCCAGCCGTCGCCGGAGCTGGCGGCGGAAGATTTGCGCCTCGCCGTCCGCGCCCTTGGCCGCATCACCGGCCGGGTGGACGTCGAGGACGTTCTCGACCGCCTGTTCGCCGAATTCTGCATCGGAAAATAACCCCGGCATTTTTTGACAGCCGCTCTGGCGGCGACTAGCTTCCCTCCCCATGAAAGACGTGCGCGCAGATGCCCGCGCAGACGCCCGCTATGACGTTCTCGTCATCGGCGGCGGTCATGCCGGCACGGAGGCCGCCGCCGCCGCCGCCAGGCTGGGGGCGAAGACCTGCCTCCTCACCCACCGTTTGGACACCATCGGCGCGATGTCCTGCAACCCGGCGATCGGCGGCGTCGGCAAGGGGCACCTCGTCCGCGAGATCGACGCGCTGGACGGCCTCATGGGGCTAGCCGCCGACCGCGCCGGTATCCAGTTTCGCGTGCTCAACCGCAGCAAGGGGGCGGCCGTCCGCGGCCCCAGGGCGCAGGCCGACCGCCGGCTCTACCGACAGGCAGTTTTTAAACTTCTTAATGAAATTCAAGAACTTAGCATGAAGGAAGCCGCGGTCGAAGACCTCGTTCTCGACGCCCATGGCGGGGTTAAGGGTGTTGTGACGGCGGCCGGCCAGGAGATCCGGGCCGGGGCCGTCGTGCTGACGACCGGCACCTTTCTGCGCGGCCTCATTCATATCGGGCCGCAAAAGATTCCGGCCGGGCGGGTTGGCGAGGCGCCGGCGGTCGGGCTCGCCCGCACGCTCGATCGTGGGGGGTTTGCCCTTGGCCGGCTGAAGACCGGAACGCCGCCCAGGCTCGACGGTGCGACCATCGACTGGGCCGGGCTTGAGCCGCAGGCCGGCGACGTGCCGCCCGAGCCCTTCTCCTATCTGACCGACCGGATCACCACGCCGCAGGTGCTGTGCCATATCACCGGCACGACCGCGGCAAGCCACGCGCTCATCGGCAAGCATCTCCATCTTTCGCCGATCTATTCCGGCCAGATCACCAGCCCCGGCCCGCGCTATTGCCCGTCCATCGAGGACAAGGTCGTGCGCTTCGCGAAACGTGCGCGGCATCAGATTTTTCTCGAGCCGGAAGGCCTCGAGGACCGGACGGTCTACCCGAACGGCATTTCAACCTCCCTGCCCGAGGAAGTGCAGGCCGAGTTGCTGAAAACTATCCCGGGCCTCGAACGCGCCCGCATGCTGCGCCCGGGCTACGCCATCGAATACGATTACGTGGACCCGCGAGAATTGAAGCAAACACTTGAAACAAAAAGGATTTCTGGGCTTTTCCTGGCGGGGCAGATCAACGGCACGACGGGTTACGAGGAAGCCGCCGCCCAAGGTGTCATCGCCGGCTTCAACGCCGCGCTCAAGGTTTCGCAGGGTGCCCCCTTCACGCTCGACCGCACGGAAGCCTATATCGGGGTGCTGATCGACGACCTCGTCACCCGCGGGGTTTCGGAGCCCTATCGCATGTTCACCTCGCGCGCCGAATACCGGCTCCGGCTGCGCGCCGACAACGCGGATCTGCGACTGACCGGAAAAGGCATCGCCCTTGGCGGCGTTGGAAGCGCGCGCGCCCGCCGCTTCCTCGAAAAGCGGAACGCCCTCGCTGCCGCGCGCGCCCGACTCGATACCCTTTCGGCAACGCCGGACGCGCTTGCCCGCCTCGGCCTTTCCATCAACCGCGACGGCGTGCGGCGGACGGCGGCCGAGCTTATCGCCTATCCCGCCATCACCCTCCAAAAGCTAGCCGCGCTTTGGCCGGAGGTCGGAAAATGGCGCGCCGACATTGCTGTCCAGCTTGAGACCGACTGCCGCTATGCCATCTATTTCGAGCGCCAGGAAGCCGATATCCGCGCTTTCCGGCGGGACGAGGCGCTAATGCTGCCGGCCGATCTCGACTTCGATGCCGTGGGCGGCCTTTCGAACGAGGTGCGGGCCAAGCTGAAAGCCGCCCGTCCGGCGACTCTCGGCGCCGCCGCCCGTCTCGACGGCGTAACATCGGCGGCGGTAATCGCCCTGCTCGCCCATGTGCGGCGGAAATCTCCACACTCCGAATCGCATCAGACGCAGCTCGCGTGACCGGCAGGTCATGGCAAAGGCACCGGTAAAGCCATTAAATATTAATGAATTTCAGAATGTTACGAGTGTTTCACGTGAAACACTCGGACGCCTGGAGGCCTATCTCCGGCTGCTCGAGCACTGGCAAAAGCGTCTCAATCTGGTCGGTGAGGCCAGTTTGCAGGACCCCTGGCGGCGTCACTTTCTCGATTCGGCCCAGCTTCTCCCGCTACTTCCGAAAAACACCAGAATTATCGTCGATATGGGGAGCGGCGCCGGCTTTCCGGGCCTGGTGCTTGGCGTGCTTGGCGTGCCCGAGGTCCATCTCATCGAAAGCGACGCTAAAAAAGCGGCCTTTCTCGGGGAAGCGGCCAGGGTAACCGGGGTATCGGCGCATATTCACCGATGCCGGATCGCAGCCCTGGCGCCTTTTCCGGCCGACGCGGTGACGGCGCGAGCGCTGGCGCCCCTTTCCCGCCTGTTGGGCGAGGCCCTTCCCTTCCTGGATTTGGGCGCGGTCGGATTGTTCCCGAAGGGAAGACGCGTATCAGAGGAATTGACCGAGGCGGAAAAAAGCTGGAAGATGACGGTCGAACGCTTTCCAAGCCAGTCGGACCGGGAAAGCGTGATCCTGCGCATCCGAGACGTCCACCGTGCCAAACGATACGATCCTCGCTGACCGTCCCTTGGGCTTTGTCCAATCGGATACAGGCGTTCCGCAGATCGTTGCGATAGCGAATCAAAAAGGCGGCGTAGGCAAGACTACGACGGCGATCAACCTTGCCACGGCGCTGGCGGCGGTCGGCAAACGGGTCGCCGTCATCGATCTCGATCCCCAGGGCAATGCCAGCACAGGCCTTGGGATTCCTATGGAATTACGAAAGGTTACGGCTTATCACGTGCTGGCCGGCGAAGCCACCGTCGGGCAGGCGATGATTGCCACCGTGATCCCCGGCTTATCGGTGGTGCCGGCTTCGGTGGATCTTTCCGGGGCCGAAATAGAATTGGTCGAAGTCAAGGAACGGGAATTCCTGCTGCGCAAGGCACTGCGCGGCGATCTGCCGGTCCTCGACTATGTGCTGATCGACTGCCCGCCCGGCCTTGGGCTATTGAGCCTGAACGCCCTGGTCGCGGCGGACGCCGTGCTGGTGCCGTTGCAATGCGAATTTCTGGCGCTCGAGGGCCTGAGTCATCTCGTCAAGACCATCGAGCGTGTGCGCCGCGCCCTCAATCCGGCCCTCAAACTACAAGGGGTTGTGTTGACTATGTATGATAGACGCAATATATTGAGTAAATCTGTCGCCTCCGATGCCCGTGCCTATTTCGGGGACATGGTCTACGAGACGGTCATTCCGAGAAATGTCCGGATCTCGGAAGCGCCCTCCCACGGCCTTCCCGTTCTCCTCTATGACCACCGTTCGGCCGGGGCGATGGCCTATATTCGCCTCGCCCGCGAAATTCTGCGTCGCGCGGACAAGGCACCGCTCGCCACCCCGGAAACATGGGAATGACCGAAGACGGAAAAAAGCGCGGGCTTGGCCGCGGGCTCGCCTCGCTTCTCGGCGAGGAGACGGAGGATTACGCCTCCCTCGAGCGCATCCGCCAGGGCAAGACGATCGCCGTCGATCTCCTGCAACCCGGCCGCCATCAGCCGCGCCACCGTTTCGACGAGGAAGCAATTGCCACTCTCGCCCAATCCATCCGCGAGAAGGGTGTCTTGCAGCCCATCCTTGTCCGCCAGCTGGAAGGAAGCGAGCGTTTCGAGATCATCGCCGGGGAACGGCGCTGGCGCGCCGCCCAAATCGCCGGCCTGCACGAAGTGCCCGTCCTCGTCCGTCACTTCACGGACAACGACGCCCTTGAAATCGCGCTGGTCGAGAACGTCCAGCGCCAGGACCTGACGCCGCTCGAAGAGGCGGAGGGCTATCGCAGGCTGATGGACGAATTCGCCCACACCCAGGAAGACCTCGCCAAGGTCATCGGCAAGAGCCGCAGCCATATCGCGAACACGCTCCGCCTTCTCGGTTTGCCGCCGAAGGTGAAGGAAATGTTGGAGGCAGGCGCGTTGAGCGCCGGCCACGGGCGGGCGCTTTTGAACGTGGCGAACGCGGAAATTCTTGCCAAAGAAATCGTTCGCAAAGGACTGAACGTGCGACAGACCGAAGCCCTCGTGCGTCGCCAGCAGACGGCGAAGGACCCGGCGAAGAAAACGGCTTTTGCGAAGGACACCGACACGCTCGCGCTCGAACGCGATCTTTCCACGCTGCTCGGCCTTCGCGTTGCCATCCGCTTTCACGGCAAGTCCGGCGGCGAACTTACGATACATTACCGAACGCTCGAGCAGCTCGACGACGTACTGCACCGCCTGAGCAACCCAGCCGCGATATCCGAAAAGAAAAAAGATATTTAAGCGTTTCTGCCGCCGTTCACGGCGATCTCAAGCAGCGTGCGGTCGCAAAGTGTCTTTGCCGGCATGCCGCTCGACTTGCATGCCGCCTCGCGTTCGGCAAGCAGTTCAAGCGTGCGGGAAAGCGCGGCCAGCGGCCAGCGCGTAAGCTGCGCGTGAAAGGCCGGGCGGCGCTTGAAAAAGACGGGCGGACGGAGCGCCTGAATCGCGGCGTCTGCCGCTTTGCCCTTTTCCATGTGGCCGCGCACGAGGTGAAGGCGCAAGAAATGCTGGCTCGCCGTCCGCAAGATGGCGACCGGAGAAGCGCCTTCCAGGTGAAGGCGCTCGAGCGCTTCCTCGAGCGCTTCACGCTGGCCTTGGCCGGCCGCGTAGGCGGCATCTTCCAGCGCGAGCGCCGAGCTGTCGCCGACGGCGGCCACGGCGTCTTCCAGGGCGATGGTGTCTTTGCCTTCCGCGTAGAGGACAAGCTTCTCAAGCTCGCGCCGGGTTAGGAGACGGTCGGCCCCGAGATGACTTAGGAGATAGACGCGCGCCTCCGGCGCAAGCGTGAAGCCGGCGAGCGATTCGCGGAGAAGGCCCTCTAGGGCATGGCCTTCGTCGCCATAGCAGGGGATGGCGGCGGCGCGGGGGGACGTTTCGAAAAGGCGGCGCAAGCTTGACCGTGCGCCGAGATCGCCCGCTTCTAGCAGGACGAGCGCCTCGCCCGCCGGCGCTTCCAGAAACGCCTGGAACGCATTGGCAAGCGCGTCGCTCGCGCCGAGGACGCGCACGACACGGCGGCCGCCGGTAAAGGAAAACGCGGCCGCCTCGTCCCGCAAAATCGCCGGGTCCTTCGCGACCGCCGCCGCGGCAAGGCTGGAAAGGCGGAAGGGGTCTTCCGGATCCTCGAGCACCGCCCCGACCAACGTCGCCAGACGTTCGTGCGCCTGGCCGGCGTCCCTGCCATAGACCAGAACGGCGCGCGCCGCGGGATCGGGCTTCCGCAGGAACGACTCCACCTGTCTTGGCGCAACCTTCATCGTTCCTGTCTCACCGCTTAACGGTTTTCGTTCAGATGAATGGCCAGGCTCGTCTTGATGCCATCGCTGGCCTCGTTGATGAGGCGCGTGCGGATGTTCTTCTCGGCGGCAAGTGTCGCGAAGTCGGATCGCAGAATATTGTAACTTCCCACCACGCGTTTTTTTGCGTGGAAGAGAACCTTCCGCGTCACGACGTCGTACAGCACGTACGTCACGGCCAGGCGCAAATTCGCGCGGGTTGCCGTTTCATCCGCGCGCAGGCCGAATTTCTGAGTGGATTCGCTTGCCGCCACGCGAAGGAAATACTTCGGCTGGGGTGGCTCGCCCATCGGCGTGATGCGATCGAGAAGGGCGTTCCGAAATTCCTGGCCAAGCCGGTCAGGCATGGGCTCGATGCGAATATAGGCAAGCTCGTCCGTCGCTACGCTGACGCCACTGCCGCCGGGTGCTTTCTCGTACAGCGGGTGGAAACCGCAAGCGGCAAGAGCGAAAAGCAAACCAATCTGGAAAGCGCCTTTAAACCACGACATTGATCACCCGGTTTGGAACGACGACGATACGCCGAACGGGCCTTTCCTTGCACGCCGTTACGACGGCCGGCAAGGCAAGCGCCGCCGCTTCGGCCGCCGCGTGCTCGGCGTCCCTCGGCAACTCGACGGTGCCGCGCAGCTTGCCGTTGATCTGCACGGCGACGGTGAGCGTCGCGTCCAGGATAAGGCTGGAATCCGCCTCTGGCCAGGGCGCGTCCGCCAGCAGCGCTTGCTGCCCGAGCGCCTCCCAGAGCGCCGCCGCCAGGTGCGGCGTCATCGGCTGGATGAGGCGGGTCACGGTCTCCAGGCCTTCCCGGCGAACCCAGGCCGCGTCTTCACCGGTTTCGTTTTCAAGCTCGGCCAATGTGTTCGTGAGTTCGCGGATGCGGGCGATTGCCCGGTTGAAATGAAAGCGCTCGAAGTCGTTGGTCACGGCGGCAATCGTCTTGTGAATCGCCTGGTGGGTTGCGGCCGCCTTCGTCCCCAGATGGGCCGGCTGCGCGGTGGCCGGTTCTGGCAGGGCGGTGGCCGGTTCCGTCGCCAATCGCCAGAGCCGGTTGGCGTAACGCCAAGCACCTTCGATGCCGGCCTCCGTCCATTCGAGGTCGCGGTCCGGCGGGCTGTCGGAAAGCATGAAAAGGCGCGCCGTATCGGCACCGTAGGTTTTAAGAATCGCCTCGGGGTCGACCGTGTTCTTTTTCGATTTGCTCATCTTCTCCGACCGGCCGACCGTGACGGCCTCGCCGGTGGTGACGCGCCTTCTTTCCCCTCCCGCCGTCACCTCGCTGGGATAGAGCCAGCGTCCGTCCGCCGCCCGGTACGTCTCGTGGCACACCATGCCCTGGGTGAGCAGGCCGGCGAAGGGTTCGTTGAAGTCGAGGTAGCCGCAATCGCGCAGCGCGCGCATGAAAAAACGGGAATAGAGGAGATGCAGCACGGCGTGTTCGATGCCACCGATATATTGGTCGACCGGCATCCAGTAAGCGACCGCGTCGCGATCGAACGCCGCCGTTTCCAACTTGGGCGAACAGAAGCGAAGAAAATACCAGGACGATTCGAAGAAGGTGTCGAAAGTGTCGGTCTCGCGCTGCGCAACACCCCCACATTCGGGGCACGTCGCTTTCTTCCAGGTCGGGTGATGGTCGAGCGGGTTGCCGGGTGTGTCGAAGGACACGTCCTTCGGCAGCTCGACCGGCAGATCCTTTTCCGGTACCGGCACGATGCCGCAGGACGCGCAGTGCAGGATCGGGATCGGGCAGCCCCAATAGCGCTGCCGGGAAATTCCCCAGTCGCGGAGCCGCCAGGCGGTCTTGCGCTGGCCCCTGCCGATTTTTTCGAAGGCCTCCGCCGCCTTCCGTTGCGCCGCTGCGACCGAAAGCCCGTTCAGGAAGTCCGAATGGATGAGAACGCCGTCTTCGGTATAAGCCGTTTCTCCGATGGCCGCCGCCTCGCCCTCCGGCCCGGCCACGACGCGGCGGACGGGCAAGCCATAACGTCGCGCGAATTCGAGGTCGCGCTGGTCGTGGGCGGGGCAGCCGAAGATGGCGCCCTTCCCATATTCCATTAGGACGAAATTGG
Organism: Pseudomonadota bacterium; assembly: GCA_040752895.1. Lineage (NCBI taxonomy): Bacteria > Pseudomonadati > Pseudomonadota > Pseudomonadota bacterium. Next base: position 302,028 of record JBFMHN010000002.1, on the reverse strand, counting down.
CGACATAGACGGGAAGCGTCACCTCCTTCGCGAAGGGGTGCGGGGCGCGAAGCCCGGTGTCGAAGCCCGTCTTCTCGGCGGTTTCGATCGCCGCTTCGGTCAGGCCGCCGCGCGCGCAAGTGTCGAGGAAGGCCCGGAGTTCCGGGTTGCTTTGCGCCAGCTTCCGCGCCAGCGGATGATCCGCCGCCACGGCGAGGAAGGAAGCGCCGAAGATCGTGTCCGCGCGCGTCGTGTAGACCTCAAGCTCGCCCGCCGCCGCGGCGTTCGCATCCTGCAGCGGAAAGCGCAGCACCATGCCTTCGGATTTTCCGATCCAGTTTTCCTGCATGAGGCGGACGCGCTCCGGCCAGCGGTCGAGTTTACCGAGAGCGTCCAGCAATTCGTCGTTGTAGGCCGTGATTTTCAAAAACCACTGGGAAAGCTTCTTGCGCTCGACGGGCGCGCCGGATCGCCAGCCGCAGCCATCGATGACCTGCTCGTTCGCCAGCACCGTGTGATCGACCGGGTCCCAGTTCACCCACGATTCCTTCCGATAGGCGAGCCCCTTCTTCAGGAAGTCGAGGAACATCTTCTGTTCGTGGCGGTAGTAATCCGGCGTGCAGGAGGCAAGCTCGCGCGACCAGTCATAAGAAAGCCCCATCGCCTTCAATTGATCCCGCATGTGGGCGATGTTGGCCGCCGTCCAGGTGGCGGGATGGGTCTTGTGCTCGATCGCCGCGTTTTCGGCTGGCATGCCGAAGGCATCCCACCCCATCGGGTGCAGGACGTTGTAACCTTGGGCCCGCTTGAAGCGGGCTACGACATCGCCCAGCGTGTAGTTCCGGACGTGCCCCATGTGGATGTGGCCGGAAGGGTAGGGAAACATTTCAAGGACGTAATATTTTTTACGGCCCTTTTCCTCGCGAGCGGTGAAGGTTCCCCGCTCGGCCCAGATCGCCTGCCATTTTTGTTCGGCGAGCCGGAAGTTGTAGCGCGACATGGCTGGCATTGTTCCCTGTCCGGGTTGCCGCCGCAAGGCCCGGCCGGGCGCGTTCGCCTGGGGGTTATTGCTGGCTGGTGGTCCGGTTGATGCGAAGCTGTCGCGCCCGGGTAAGGATATTGTTTTCGAGCTCGACGACGGTTTTCGGGTCCACCGCCGCATCCGCCCAGCCCCCGTTCTCGGTCAGCATCTGGCGGAAGACCGCCACCCTAAGACCGTCGGCGCGCAGGCTTTGACTAAGGATGTAGACCGTAAGCTTGAATCGCTCGTTCGGTGATTCGGGTGGCGCGTACCAGTCCGTGATGACGATACCGCCGAAGGGATCGGCCGAGGCCAGCGGCATGAAGGAGATGGTGTCCAGCGAAGCCCGCCAGAGATAGGCGTTGATGCCGGCGCCGGGGGTGGCGGCGTTCTGGCCGACCGCCGTTGAATCGGCGGCGGCGGACGTCTTTTTCTTGCGATCGCCCAGGGCCGGGTTCTGGCTCCAGATTCCGTCGACGACCGAACAGCCACCCACCACGCCGGCCAGCAAAAAGGCCGCGAAAATTCGTTTCCAGCTTTGCGCCATGGCGGGGAGTATGCCTGAACTAGCGCGCCGATTTCCAGCGTAAACTGGTTGGAAACCGGGCTTTTTAAGTCGGGGTGTCGGCGTCCTTGGCAAAGGCGCCGACGGCGGCGAGGCCGACGGCGCCCGAACCCATCAGCCGGCGGACATTGGTTGGACCGATTCCGCCCAGGGCATAGACGGGCAAGGCGGTTCGCCGGGCTAGGCTTGCGAAGCGCACGCTGCCGAGCGGCTTTGCCTGCGCGTGGCTCGCGGTGGAAAAAACCGGCGCCAGCAGGGCGGCGTCCGCCCTCTGCCGCGCCGCCGCCTCAAGCGCCCTTTCGGAATGAACGGCCGCCGTCAACAGCCAGCCGGGTTTTCGCCGCCGCCAGGCCCAGCCGCGGCTTACCGGCCCTCGGGCAAGCCATTCCGGCAGGTGCAACCCATCCGCCCGAACGGCGAGGGCAAGCGCGGCGTCGCCGGCGACGAGCAGACGCAGACCCCG
>JBFMHN010000001.1:0-88185 GCA_040752895.1 Pseudomonadota bacterium | reverse complement strand
GCGCCCCCAGATTCCGCCAAAACCTTCGTGATCGCCGCCGTCAGCGTCGTCTTCCCATGGTCAACGTGCCCAATCGTCCCAACGTTGCAATGCGGCTTCGTCCGCTCAAATTTCGCTTTCGCCATTGTTCGATTTTCCTGTTCTTAAGCCGGCGTCAAACCCGATGAGTTGGTTGGTGTAAAGTCGTCCCACCCTTCAACCACATCCACTTCGGATGGAGCGGGTGAGGGGAATCGAACCCCCGTCTTCAGCTTGGAAGGCTGAAGCTCTACCATTGAGCTACACCCGCCGAGTTTTGTCTCTTGGTTCTCCCACAAATTCTGTCTGGTGGAGGGGGTAGGATTCGAACCTACGTAGACGTACGTCGGCAGATTTACAGTCTGCTGCCTTTGACCGCTCGGCCACCCCTCCGAGCCACAATAAGCCCCCAGGCGCAACGGCCCGCGAAGAAAGGGGATTTGCCCTCGAATGTCAAGCAAATCCAAAGGACTGCCTCAGGGGAAACGCCCCTTGCTTTCTAAGTTTTCATCGGGCAAGCCAGCGGCTCAAGGCTTGCAGTACGGAATTCGCGGGGACTATAAGGTTTTCAATGAGCAAGCGCAAGCGCCAGACGCCGATTAAATCCAAGGATTCCGCGTCCGTTCGCAAGAAAGGCGGAGCCGCGCGCGAGGGCGTTTGGCTTTATGGGACGCATGCCACCCTTGCCGCCCTTGCCAATCCGGAAAGACGCAGCCATCGGCTAGTGCTTACAGCGGAAGCCCGGACGGGCTTGGAAGAACGCCTCGCCCGGTTGTCGGCCCTGCCGCAGCCCTCGCCGGAAATCCTGTCGCGGGAAGCCCTCGCCGAACTTCTCCCAAGGAACGCCGTCCACCAAGGAATTGCCCTCCTCGCCCAGCCCCTGCCCCCGGTCAGCCTGGAATCGGTCCTCGAGGGCTTGGGGAAAAGGCATGCGCATGAAAAGGAAGCCGTGGTTGTGCTCCTCGATCAGGTAACGGACCCGCAAAACGTGGGTGCCGTACTGCGCTCGGCCGCCGCTTTCGGGGCGATCGCCGTGCTGCTGCCCGACCGCTATGCGCCGGCCGCCACAGGCAGCCTGGCCAAGGCGGCGTCGGGCGCCCTCGAACACGTTCCCCTTCTCCACGTCGTGAATCTGACGCGGGCCATGGAGAAGCTGAAGGAAGCCGGGTTTTGGTGCGTAGGCCTCGACCCGATCGCCGACGAGATGCTTTGCGGCCTCAAGACGGAAGGTCGAACCGCCCTTGTGCTGGGAGCGGAAGGAAAAGGGCTTCGCCACCTCACCCGCGAGCATTGCGATTTCTTCGCAAGGCTTGCCATCGCATCCGGCACGATCGAAAGCCTAAACGTGGCCGTGGCCGCCGCCGTCGCCTTATACGAGCTTGCCGGACGGCAAAAGCCAACGCTATTGTCGGCCGCGCGGGCGCCGGATTAGCTCAGTGGTAGAGCAACTGATTTGTAATCAGTAGGTCGGGGGTTCAAATCCTCCATCCGGCACCATTGGCCTTGCCTTTTCGTTTCATCTGAAACGAATTGGCGGGAGTGGGCGGACAGCCTTATAGGCATAACATTTTTGCTGGCAATTCCAATCTCCAGCCCCCATTTTTCTCTTTGCCGGGCTTTATTGACCGTTCGCCGCGTCGCCGCGCTAAAATAGCCCGTGCCGACGGAAAAGGGGGGATACCGCCATGAAGCCGCTTTCCTGGAAAACCGGGTTGTTTATCGGCCTGTTGTTCTTGGGCCTCCCCAGCGTTGCTTTCGCGGGCTATGCCGAAGGCGTCCAAGCTTATGCCCTGGGCAAATTCAACACCGCTTACGACGAATTGATCCCCCTCGCCGTCGAAGGCAACGCGGACGCTCAATTCTATATTGGACAGATTTACGATCCGTCCAACGAAGACCGTCTCGGAGCCACCTATGACAAGGGCAAACAGATCATTCAAAAATACGAGACCGCCTTGCGCTGGTATGTGAAGGCGGCAAAGCAGGGACATGTGGCGGCCCAGCGGCAGGCCGGCATGTTCTTCAAATATGGTCAGTTGTACAGCCCTGCCTACAAATGGCTGAAACGCGCGGCGGACGCCGGCGACCCGGAAGCGCAGTACCAGCTTGGGATCATGTATCATTATGGCATGGGCATGCCGCGCAACGACGCGGAGGCGGCCAAGTGGATCGGCATGGGTGGCCCCAATATGACCCCCTACCAACAGAAACAGTATGGATGGAAGGCCGGCCAAGGCTTTGGTGCCCCAGCCGAAGGGAAGGCCATGGTCGAGATCCTCAAGGGTGGCGGGGAGAACGATGACGCCCTTCGCGCCAACCGCATGGAATCGCGCGGAACCGTTTCCACCCGATCCGACAAGGATGGGGTCAAGCAGGTCGAGGAATACGAACGGACCGTAGGATCCTTCTTCTGATTCGCCTTCAATTTTCAGCCAATACGATGGGAGAAAAAAATTGCCCAAGAGCAAGCTGCTTGTTGGCATCGCCCTAGCGGGCCTGGTTTGGGGCGCGCTCGCCATGCCCGCCCGAGCGGCCGCAATAGAGACGGGTACCGTCGTCCATGCCGGGAATCTGGACGATCTCCTTGGTCAAACCTTCGACGGCACGCCACTTTCCGAACTAATTCCGGAGCAGTTTCAATGGCAGATCCGCGCAAAGGGCCTGACGATGAAACTCGCCCAGCCGAAACCTCACCTGCTCGATCCGGTTTGGCTGAAAGCCAGCGAGAAAAACCGAGGCACCGTCTCGCTTGATCCGAAAACGCGCGCGGTCAAAGGCTGGGAAGCGGGCGTTCCCTTCCCCGACGTCAAGACGAACGACCCGGACGCCGGGCTAAAGATCATCTGGAATCTTTTCTACGGTAAACCCAACGGTGACAGCCAGATCTTCCCGAACGGAACCGCCATCATGATCAACGGCGAGAGCGGAATCGAAGGTATTACGCGCCAACAATTTACCCGGATTCTTCTAAAGGGGCTTCTGCGGCGGAAGGACGCCCCAACGCTTGGTTCCGGCAAGATCTTCGAAAAAGACCTCCTCGTCATGACGGCGCCGGAAGTGTTCAAGGGCAGCGGGTTTCTGTACTACCGCTACGACACGGGCGAGACGGACTACCTCCTGATCTATGCGAAGGATGCCAATAAGGTTGTGAAGTGGTCCGGCGAGTTCTGGATGGACGAGGTCGGGGAGACGGATTTTCTGGGCGACGACCTGATGATTTTCAGCGCCTACCCGACTTGGTACGACGCCTACAAGGTCCTTGGGAAAAAGAAAATCCTTGTGGTCGCCGAGACCGCAAATCCTTACTGGAATCCGAAAGAAAAGGAGAGGAACAAGCGCTATCCCGGCTTCAATATCGAAAATTGGCCCCACTGGAATCCGGTAGACGAATGGATGCCGCGCGAGGTGTATGTCCTTGAGGCGAAGGCGCCGGTGCTGCATCCCTACAGCCGCAAAGTCATTTACATCGACGCCAAGACATGGGTTCCCTATCTCGGCGAGTTCTATACGAAGCAGGACGAGCTTTGGAAAACAACCATCCAAGGCTATCGCACCTTTCCAATTGAGAAGGAGCCCAAGGGCACAATCCTGTGGCCGGTTTGGGCGATGATCGCGGATTTCCGGAAAAACCACGCCACCATCTTGGCGACGGACGGCAGCGTGCGCTTCAATGAAGAAATCGACCCCAGCTGGGTAAATCTGGATACCCTGAAAGGCGGCCGAAAGGGCGTCGAAGTCGATGTGCCTTGGTCCGAGTTGAGCCCGGAGGAGTAACGGCCGCCATGATAAAATGGGGAAATAGGGATGAGGCGGGCACGTAACTTTTACGTCGTTTGGTTCTTGGCGTCCCTTCTATGGGTAGGCGGGATTGGCGTCTTGACCTCCTCCTCCTGGTCAAAGGACACCCGCGCGATTGCCGAGTTCAATTACGAGATCACCGAAGAAAAATTTCCCGCGTTAAAAGGCCGGCACGGCAAAATCGAACTCTACGAGACACAAAACCGCACGGAACCAATGGCGGTGCGCAACCTTGTTCTCCACCTTCTCGGGGCTTTTGGCCCCCCGCTTTTCGGTCTTTGGCTCGGTCTTCGCTACGTGCGGCCGCGGTAACAAGATCTAAGCGTCGATGCGCGCCTTATAAGCGCTTTTTTAACCAAATTGGTCTTGAAGTAAGACCTTGGATGCCGCCCGTCCGGCTCCGGCGGATAAGGTAAAGCGCGCAAAGACCCAAGATGAACCGCAAGGAACGCCGTCAACGTGAGAAACTGCGTCGAACACGGGGCGCTTCCCCTATTCCGGAAGGCCTGCAAGACGCTGTTTCCCTGCACCAAATGGGGCGCGTCGGCGAGGCGCTGCCGCTCTATCAAACGTTTCTCGCCAACCAGCCTAGACACCCAGACGCCCTCAACTATTGCGGCCTCGCCATGTATCAGCTTGGCGATGCGAACCGCGCCCTTGGCCTGATCGAGGCCGCCATCAAAGTGGAGCCGACGAACGCTGGCGCTTACAACAACCTGGGCCTGGTTTTTCAGAAACTCGACCGGATGGACGATGCGGAGGACGCCTACCGGATGGCACTCAAGCTGCAACCGAAAGCTTCGCAAGCCCATAGCAACCTTGCCAACGTGCTGCAGACGAACGGCCGATTCGACGAGGCGGTCGAGATCTACCACCGCGCCATCGCCATCAAGCCGGACAGCGCGGAAGCCCTGAACAATCTTGGCAATGTCTTGAAGAAACAGCGGAAGCTGACGGAAGCGCTGTCCGCTTACAGGCAGGCGTTGAAATACCAGCCGGACAACCCCGATACCCACAACAATCTCGGCGTCCTTCTACAGGCGACAGGCCAGTCGGACGAAGCGATTGACGCCTTTCACCGTTCGCTCGGGATCAAGCCGGATAACGCGGAAGCGTATTTCAACCTTGGCGGCGCCTATCGCGAGCTTGGCCGCGTCGGGGAAGCGATCACTGCCTACCAGAAGGCAATCGAGATGAAGCCCGACCTCGACGTATACGACAGCCTTGGCACTCTCTTTCTCGACGACGGCGCCTTGAATAAGGCGACGCCGATGCTGCAAAAGGCGATCGAGAACCCGAACGGAGACCCAAAGGTTTCCACCCACCTTGCCGCCCTCCTCGCCGACGGCGACGACCTGGCGGGCGCCGAAGCCTTGGCGAGAAGCGCCCTACAGGCCAACGGCCAATTACCAAGCGCGGCGATCAGCCTTGCCAAAGTGCTGGTCGAAAAAGGAGACATCGAAGGGGCGCTCGCCACTTACGAGACTGTTGGCAAGGCATCCGGCCAGGATATGGCCTCCCACATGGCTTTCGCCGTTACTCTGTTGCGCCAGCAGCGCATCCGGGAAGGTCTTGGCGTGATCGACAGACTTTTGCCGTCCCCCCGTTTGACCGTGAATCAGCGCTATGCCCTCTTCATCCACAAAGGTATCTACGCCTGGCTGCAGGAAGACCTGGACGGTCTTGCGGACACGCTTCGGACAAGCGAGGAGCTTGCCGAGACGATTGACCGCACAACGATCGATATCAGCCTGTGCATTTACCAACTTTATCTCGAACGCCTCCTTCGCTATCGCAAGAAAAATCCCGCCATCTATGAAGGCGACGCGCCTGGCCGTCTGCACGTCGTAGGCGAAAGCCACGCGCTGTCACCGAACGGCACGCTTGTTGCCTTCGAAGGCACGACCGCGAAGGCCATCTCGCATCTTCTGATTGGTTGCAAGGCCTGGCATCTCGGCCAGTCAAAGGCGAACTATTTCCAGCGAGGCTTGCAAGCCATCCTGAAAGAAATTCCGGAAAAGGCGACCGTGCTTTTTACTTTCGGCGAGATCGACTGTCGCCATAACGAAGGCATCCATCACCACCACCGAAAGCACGGCGGCGATCTCAACGCGATCATCCAGAAGACCGTCGAGGGATACGTGGCGTTTGTCGCGACGGTGGCCGTGGAAAAAGGACTTCGGCCTATTTTTGTCGGCGTGCCGGCACCTCATTGCGGGCGGCCGACTCTCAACGCCTTGCCGACAGAAGAGCGGAAGGCGTATCTCGCCGGCATCGCGGGCTTCAATGAGACCCTAAAAGCGACGGCGGCCGCCCGGGGAGCGACGTTCCTGGATACGTACGGACGGACGGCCGGGCCGGACCGTATGGCGGACGGCACCCGGCATATCGACCACCACCACCTGATTCCGTCTTTCCTGCGCGATCACCTTGCCGCCTGATGTGAAAACCCGCCTACGCCTTCGGGAAGTTCGGCTTCCGCTTCGCCAGGAAGGCCGCGATTCCTTCCCGGAATTCCTCGCCGGCGGCACAATCCATGATGCCGCGTTCTTCCAAACGCAGCTGGCTTTGAAGCGCCGCGCCACAACTGAAGGCGTTGTTCAGCAGCGCCTTCGTTCGCGCCAGCGCCTGCCTCGGGCCGGACGTTAGGCGCTCAGCCATTTCGGCTGTCGCTTCCTCAAGTTTTTCGTCCGGCACGACGCGATTCACGATGCCAAGTTCGTAGGCGCGCCTCGCATCAATCCGCTCGCTCAGAAGCGCAATTTCCATCGCCTGCTTGAAGGTTACGCTGCGCGGTAGAAAATAGGTCGAACCGCCATCCGGGCTAAGGCCGATCTGGCGATAGGCAAGCGTGAAGAAGCTATTCTCCGAAGCGATGGCCAAATCGCAAGCCAAAAGGAGGCTTGCCCCGAAACCGGCCGCCGCCCCGCGCTGGCTGGCGATGACGGGTTTTCCCATGTGGTGGATAGTCTCGATGATCTCGTGCGCGTAGAAGGCGAGTTCGCCCGTCGCCTGACGGCGTGTCCACTCCTCTTTTTCGAGGGTCGCCCCGAACGCCTTGATGTCGCCACCGGCCATGAAATGGCCACCGGCACCGCGCAGCACGACGCAGCGGACCTTGTCGTCCTTTGCCGTCGCCTGCAACGCCTTGCCGAGCGCGACGGCAAGCGCATTATCAATCGCGTTTAACTCCTTCGGGCGGTTAAAGGTCATCGTCGCCACCCCTTGGCGGATGTCCTGCAGCAGAATATCGCTCGCCATGCGCGTTTTCCCTCGCTACCGATGAATTCAGTCACGAACCATATCGTGTATGATGGGAGGAAATCGTTCGGCGCGCAATCGTGCCGGAGACGGGTTTGCGCCACATTGAATCGGGAGCTTTCGAGAGTGGACAAGATGTCCGGCGTAAAAGATTTCCTGAAGGGTCTCCTTCTGCGGACGGATGCGGAAACCTATGGGATTACAAAGTTCATGGAGTTTGCCGCAACGCAGGTGGCGTCTTCAGACCGGGTGCTGGACGCTGGCGCCGGCACCCTTCCCTACCGGCGGCATTTCGCTCATGCCCACTATGAAGCAACGGACTTCGAGGACGCTTTCCACGAAGAATACAAGTCCGAGTATGACTTCCTCTGCAACCTGGAAGCCATCCCCAAGCCCGACAACACCTACGACGTCGTTCTCAACACCCAGGTGCTCGAACACGTCGAGAATCCGGAAGCCGTTCTCAAGGAATTTTTCCGGGTGCTGAAGCCGGGGGGGAAGCTTTTCCTGACGGCGCCCCAAGGGTGGGGCATTCACGGCGCCCCGCACCACTTCTTCAATTTTACGAAATACGGCCTGCGGTCGCTGTTCCGGAAGGCGGGCTTTGAAAGCGTCTCGATCGAACCTAGAGGAGGAATGTTTTGGTATCTCGGCAAGCGGATTCGCACCTTGCCAAATTACCTGATGGCACAATATCTTTTTCAGCAAGACACCGGGGGGCGTCGCAAGCTGAAGCCGCAAGCGGGTGCGTTTTTCCTTGCCCCTTTCTACCTTCTTGCGTTTCCTTTCTGCTTTTTCCTGATCCCGCTTCTATGTTTCTATTTGGACCCCTTGGATCAGACGCAGGATTACACGCTGGGGTACGCCTGCTATTGCCGGAAAAGCTTTTGAGCGACGGAAACGCATGAAGAAAATCAACACGCTTTGCGTCTATTGCGGTTCTTCGGAAAACGTGGACCGCAAATATCGAGCGGCGGCGGAACGACTGGGCGCGCTGATGGCCAAGCACGGCGTCCGGCTCGTCTTTGGCGGCGGCGGCGTCGGCCTCATGGGCAGCGTGGCGGACGCCGTGTTGGCCGGGGGCGGCGAAGCGATCGGGATCATGCCGGACTTTCTGCTGGATATCGAAGTCGGCCACCGCGGCGTCAAGCAGATGATTACCGTCGACAGCATGCATGCCCGGAAACAGAAGATGTTCGACATGGCGGATGCCTTTGTCATCCTTCCCGGCGGCTTCGGCACGCTCGACGAGACGCTCGAGATTCTTACCTGGAAACAACTTCGTCGCCACGACAAGCCGATTCTGATCGTTAACGTCGACGGCTATTGGAACCCCTTCCTTAACCTGCTCGATGCGATCATCGAGAAGGGGTTCGCCCGGCGAAAGGACACCGATCTCTATACGGTTGTGTGCACCGTCGAGGAAATATTGCCTGCCCTCGCCACCGTGCCGGAACCTACTTTCCGCACGGCCTCTAGCGAAATCTGAGGGAAGCGGACCGCATCCCCCGGTGGGGCTTGCGCTAATCTTCTTGGATGCTATTTTCCCGCCTAACCAGAACACCAAGAACCAGGTAGAGGGATCTGATCGCATGCCAAAAATCAAGGTCGCCAAACCCGTCATAGAGCTCGACGGCGATGAGATGACGCGGATCATCTGGCGGTTCATCAAAGAGAAACTGATACTCCCCTATCTAGATATCGATCTGAAATATTACGACCTCGGGATCGAACACCGGGACGAAACGAACGACCAGGTGACCATCGACGCCGCGCATGCCATCCAGCAATACAGCGTCGGCGTCAAATGCGCGACGATCACGCCGGACGAAGCGCGGGTCGAAGAATTCAAGCTGAAGAAGATGTGGAAGTCCCCGAACGGAACTATCCGGAACATCCTCGGCGGTACCGTTTTCCGCGAGCCGATCATCTGCCGCAACGTACCCCGGCTCGTTCCCGGCTGGACGAAGCCCATTGTCATCGGCCGCCACGCCTTCGGCGACCAGTACCGCGCTACGGATTTCCTTGTTCCGGGCGAAGGCAAACTTCTCATGCGGTTCGAACCGAAAGGCGGCGGCAAGGCGATCGAGCACGAGGTGTTCGATTTTCCGTCTTCCGGGATCGCACTTGGCATGTACAACCTGGACGATTCTATCCGCGGTTTTGCGCGCGCCTGCATGAATTACGGACTCGAGCGCGGCTGGAGCGTTTATCTCTCGACCAAGAACACAATCCTGAAAGCCTATGACGGGCGCTTCAAGGACCTCTTCCAGGAAATCTACGAGAAAGAATTTGCCGACACGTTCAAGGCGAAGGGTATCGGCTATGAGCACCGCCTGATTGACGACATGGTCGCCGCGGCGCTTAAATGGGAAGGAGGCTTCGTTTGGGCCTGCAAGAACTACGACGGCGATGTCCAGTCCGACACCGTTGCTCAAGGGTTCGGCTCGCTCGGACTGATGACGTCCGTCCTGCTGACGCCGGACGGCAAGACCGTCGAGGCGGAAGCGGCCCACGGAACGGTGACCCGCCACTACCGCGAATACCAAAAAGGCAAGGAAACTTCGACGAACCCGATCGCTTCCATCTTCGCCTGGACGCGCGGCCTTGCCTACCGCGGCAAACTCGATGGCACGCCCGCGGTCGAGAAGTTTGCGCACGCGCTGGAGAAGGTCTGCGTGGAGACGGTCGAGACCGGCTTCATGACGAAGGACCTCGCCATCCTCATCGGACCGAACCAGAAGTGGCTGACAACGAACCAGTTCCTCGACAAGCTCGATGAAAACCTGAAAAAGGCGATGGCGGGCGTCTGAGGCGGGCGCGCGCTTTCGATCAGCCTTAGCGGTCAGGCCTTGGCGGCCGTCGCTTCGATCGCGGCGGCGATCGCTTCGATTGCCGCCGCGCCCTTTTCCGGGTCGGTGCCGCCGCCCTGCGCCATGTCGGGCCGGCCACCGCCCTTGCCACCGAGGACGGCGGACCCCGCCTGCACGAGCGCGACCGCGTTGAAACGGTCCGTGCAATCGGCCGTAACGCCGACGACGAGGGAGACCTTACCTTCCTCGTCCACGCCCAGGATTGCAACGACGCCGGAGCCCACCTCTTTTTTGAGATCGTCGGCCATCGGGCGAAGCTCCTTCGCGGGCACGCCCGTGAGCAGGCGGGAGAGAAAACGGCAGCCGTTGATCTCACGAGCATCGGCCCTTTCTTTCCCGCTGTCGCCGCCCCGAGCAAGCGTGCGGCGAACCCCTTGCAACTCGCGTTCAAGCCGCTTGCGCTCCTCGATCAGGCTTTCGATGCGGGCGGGAAGTTCGGCCGGGGTTGCCTTCAGCGCGGCAGCCGCGGCAGTCAAGCTCTTCTCCGCCTCTTCGACGCAGGCCTCCGCCGCCTCGCCCGTCAGCGCCTCGATCCGGCGCACCCCGGCGCCGACGGCGCTTTCCGAGACGATCTTGAAATAGCCGATGTCGCCGGTTCGTCGGACGTGGGTGCCCCCGCAAAGCTCGACGGAAAAGTTTTTGTCGTTTTCCTTTCCCATCGAAAGAACGCGCACCTCATCGGCGTATTTTTCACCAAAAAGAGCAAGCGCCCCTTCCGCCACCGCCTCGTCCGGCGTCATCAGCCGGGTCTCGACCGCCGCGTTCACCCGGATCTGGCGATTCACGTCGGCCTCGACGGCGCGGATATCGTCCGGCGTCAATCCCTTCGGGTGGCTGATATCGAAACGCAGGCGATCAGAAGCGACGAGCGAGCCCTTCTGGGTGACATGCGCGCCGAGCCGCCGGCGAAGGGCGGCGTGCAGGAGATGGGTGGCGGAATGGTTCGCGCGAAGCCGGGCGCGGCGGTCGGCTTCGACCCGCATCTCGAGGATGTCGCCGACGCGAACCTTCCCCTTCTCTACCCGGCCGAGATGGACGTGGAGATCGCCAAGCTTCTTCTGGGTATCCCGGACGGCGATCTTGAGGCCGGCGGTTGTAAAAAGTTTTCCAACGTCGCCAACCTGGCCGCCGGATTCGCCGTAGAAGGGGGTCTGGTTGGTGACCAGAGCGATTTCCTCACCCTCACCCGCCTCCGGTATTTCTTTGTCGCCGCGGAGCAGGGCGACAACCATGCCTTCCGCCGCGTCCGTCTCGTAGCCCAGAAATTCCGTCGCCCCCACCCGCTCGCGGATACCGAACCAGACCTTTTCCGTCGCCGCTTCGCCGGAGCCTGCCCAGGCGGCGCGGGCTTCCTCGCGCTGGCGGGCCATCGCACGCCCGAAGCCTTCGTGATCAACGCCGCGACCTTCCGATTGCAACGCGTCTTCTGTGAGGTCGAGGGGGAAACCGTAGGTGTCGTAAAGCCGGAAGGCGATCTCGCCGGGAAGGGCCGCGCCTTTCTTCAGTTTAGCGGTCTCCTCGGCCAGTAATTTGAGGCCGCGCTCCAGGGTCTGGCGAAACCGTTCCTCTTCCGATTTCAGGGTTTCCGCGACCAGGGCTTCCGCCCGCAGAAGCTCCGGATAGGCGTGACCCATCTGGGTGGTCAGCGTCGGCACCAGCCGCCAGAGCAACGGCTCGCGACAGCCGATGAGATGCACGTGGCGCATGGCGCGGCGCAGGATGCGGCGAAGAACGTAGCCCCGCCCCTCGTTCGAAGGCAGGACGCCGTCCGCCATCAGGAAGACGGAGGATCGCAGGTGATCGGCGATGACGCGGTGAGCGAGAGCGTGCTCGCCGTCCGGCTTCGTGCGCGTCACCTCGGCCGAAGCCTGGATCAGCGTGCGGAAGATATCGGTCGCGTAGTTGTCGTGCACGCCCTGAAGGACGGCGGTGATGCGCTCAAGCCCCATGCCGGTGTCGATGGAAGGCTTCGGCAACGGCACGCGCTCGTCCGGCGAGATCTGGTCGTACTGCATGAAGACGAGATTCCAGATTTCGACAAAGCGATCCCCTTCCGCCTCGGCGCTGCCGGGAGGACCGCCCGGGATGCTGGCCCCGTGATCGTAGAAGATTTCCGAACACGGCCCGCACGGGCCGGTGTCCCCCATCATCCAGAAATTGTCGGCCGTCGCGATGCTTATGATGCGGTCTTCCGGAAGGGCCGCGATCTTGCGCCAGAGCTGTCGGGCTTCTTCGTCCTCGTGATAGACGGTGACCCAAAGACGGTCCTTCGCGATCCCGAATTCCTTCGTCAGCAGGCCCCAGGCAAATTCGATGGCGCCTTCCTTGAAGTAGTCGCCGAAGGAGAAGTTACCCAGCATCTCGAAAAAGGTGTGGTGGCGGGCGGTGTGGCCAACGCGATCGAGGTCGCTGTGCTTGCCGCCGGCGCGGACGCATTTCTGGCTGGAGGCGGCGCGAACGTAATCCCGCTTTTCGGCCCCGGTGAAGACGTTCTTGAACTGCACCATGCCGGCGTTCGTGAACAAGAGCGTTGGGTCGTTCCTCGGCACCAGCGGGCTCGACGGCACCACCGTGTGACCGTGACGAGCGAAATAGTCCAGGAAACTTGAGCGAATGTCGTTGGTGTTCTGCATAGGTCCGCGCGCCAAAGAAGGCCCCTTGTACCCTGCCTCCGCCTTGGGTGTCCAGCCAAGGCGAACGCGCAGAATTTCAAGCAGCGGAAGCCTTTCGGCGTTTTCGGAAGCGCCAAAAAGAAACGGGCCCGAAGGCCCGTTCCGATGGACGCAAGGACCGGTGCCTTGACCGGCGCCGGAGGGTAAAGTCAGGCTTCCTGTGCTTCTTCCATCTCGGACGCGTCATCCGATTCCGCCAGCGCTTTTTGGACGAGGCCAGCGTTCGCCCGGATTTCGACTTCGATCCTAGCAGCGATCTCGGAGTTCTCCTCCAGGAAGCGCTTCGCGTTCTCGCGGCCCTGGCCGATGCGCTGATCACCATAGGAGAACCAGGTGCCGGATTTTTCGATCAGGCCCGCCTTGACGCCAAGGTCCAGGATTTCGCCCGACTTCGAGATGCCGCCGCCATACATGATATCGAATTCAACCACCCGGAAGGGCGACGCCATCTTGTTCTTCACGACCTTGACGCGGGTCTGGTTGCCGACGATCTCCTCCCGATCCTTGATAGCGCCGATGCGGCGGATGTCGAGCCGGACGGAGGAATAAAATTTGAGCGCGTTGCCGCCGGTCGTCGTTTCGGGGTTTCCGAACATGACGCCGATCTTCATCCGGAGCTGATTGATGAAGATGAGAAGGGTCCGCGATCGCGCGATGGAAGAAGTGAGCTTACGGAGCGCTTGGCTCATGAGACGGGCTTGTAGGCCGACGTGCTGATCCCCCATCTCGCCTTCGAGTTCCGCCGTCGGCACGAGGGCGGCAACGCTGTCCACAACGAGGACGTCGAGCGCCCCGGAACGGACGAGAGTGTCGGCGATCTCAAGCGCCTGTTCGCCGGCGTCCGGCTGGGAGATGAGAAGGTCGGCTATGTTAACGCCGAGTTTCCTCGCGTAGCCGGGATCGAGCGCGTGTTCGGCATCGATGAAGGCGCAGGTGCCGCCGCGCTTCTGGGCCTCGGCGATGGCGTGGAGCGCCAGCGTCGTCTTGCCGGAGCTTTCCGGCCCGTAGATCTCGATGATGCGGCCGCGGGGGTAGCCTCCGATGCCGAGCGCGATGTCGAGGCCAAGCGAGCCGCTCGGCACGGTTTCGACTTCAACGACGGCGCCTTCCTGGCCGAGGCGCATAAGCGAGCCCTTCCCGAAGGCCCGATCGATCTGGCTGATGGCTGCCTCGAGTGCTTTGTTCTTGTCCATTTCGTCCCGGTTTATCACGCGTAAATTCGTGTTCGACATAGGTATCCCCCTATTCCTAAACGAAGCCTAGGTTGTCGCCTAGCAACCTTGCGTCCCGGCCAATGTACATGTTTTGTTCTCTTGCGCAAGCGAAGCTTATAACCTTTTGATATAAATAATTTTTTACGGAAAGTTCGTGAAATGTTCTAGGTCGGCGGGGCAGCCGCCGAGGCACCGGGAAGCAAAGAGCGCCTAATTTGCCATCACTTCCTTCACCTTGCCGGCGAGTTGGTCAAGGCTGAAGGGCTTGGCGAGAAAATGCAGGCCGGCGGCGTCCCCCATGCGATCGCGAAACGAGTCTTCCGCATAGCCGGAGATGAAGATCACCTTCATGTCGGGGCGCTTCTCGAGCACGCGGCCAACCAGACTCGGCCCGTCCAGTTCCGGCATGACGACGTCGGTGATAAGCAAATCGATCGGTTCCTCGGCGTTGTTGATCAGGTCAAGGGCGACGGAACCCCCCTTCGCTTCCAGCACCTTGTAGCCTTTCTTTCTTAGCGCGCGAGCCCCAAACAGGCGAACGGCGTCTTCGTCCTCGACCAGCAGCACCGTGCCGACGCCGGTGAGGTCGATCGGATCGAAGGCCACGACCGGCATATGCGCGCCGGCGCCGGCCACGGCCTCGGCCGACTGGTGGCGGGGCAGGTAGATCGAGAACTTCGTGCCTTCGCTCACCACGCTATCCGCGAAGATGAAACCGCCGGTCTGGCGCACGATGCCGTAAACGGTCGAAAGGCCGAGCCCGGTGCCGGCGCCGAGTTCCTTCGTCGTGAAGAAGGGTTCGAAGATCCGCTCGAGGTTTTCCTTCGAAATGCCGACGCCGGTGTCCTCGATCTCGATGAGAACATATTCGCCGGGCGGCATGGCATCCTGGTCGCCGCGCGTCGGCAAATACCGCGTGTTCGCGAGGCCGGAGGTGCGGATCGTGACCGTGCCCCCTTCCGGCATGGCGTCGCGGGCGTTGACGACAAGGTTGATGATGACCTGCTCGAACTGGCCCTGGTCCACCTTCACGAAGCCCAAGCTCTGGCCGTGCACGATATCGAGGTGGATGCGTTCGCCAAGCAGGCGGTTCAGCAGGTTCGTGAGCTCGCCCAGCACGTCAGTCACGTTCAGGATCTTCGGTTGCAGGGTCTGCTGGCGCGAAAAGGCGAGAAGCTGGCGCACCAGGTTCGCCGCCCGGTTTGCGTTCTGCTTGATCTGCATGATGTCGGCGAAGGCCTGGTCGCCCGGCCCGTGGTTCAACAGCAAAAGGTCGCAATTGCCTATCATCGCCGTCAGCAGGTTATTGAAGTCATGGGCGACACCGCCGGCCAAGCGGCCGACGAGTTCCATTTTCTGCTTCTGGGTGAACTGCCGTTCGAGCCTCTTCTGCTCGGTCGTGTCGATGGAATGAAGGATGAAGCCGACCGCCTCGCCCGTCACGTCCTCGAGGCTGCGAATGAAGAAAGCGGCGACGGTTTCGGTCTCGCCGGCAAGACGGACCTCGATCGGCCGCGTTGGACGAATGCCGCTTGCGACGCGCTCGAACTGGGCAACCAGGCGCTCGACGTCCCTCTCGTTCACGAGGTCCTTGAGCGGCGGCACCCCTTCCCGCCCCTTGCCCCGGTCGAAGCCGGCGATCTGGCGAAAGGCGGCGTTCGATTCGACGATCCGCATCTCAAGATCAAGGAAGGCGATGCCGATCGGGGCTTCCTCGAAGAACTGCCTGAACCGCAATTCGGACCGCCGGAGCGCCTGCTCCCACTCGCGCTCCGGCATCAGGTTGCGAACGACGGAGCGCGTCCGCAAGCCCTGCCCCTCGACCAGCGGCACGACGGTTTGCGTGAGAAAGGCCTGGAACGGCTTGTCGGCCCCTTTCAACCGAATCTCGCCGCGGCTTTCCATGGCATCGGAGCCGAAGAAATTATAGGGCGGCGTGCGGGGAGCCAGTTGCTCATCCACGAAGTCGTGCAGCTTCCGCCCGTCCGCCACAATCTCCGAGGCGGACAGTCCCAACCATTCGGCAAACTGGTTGTTCACGAAAAGAAACCGCCCGTTCTCGTCCACCGAATAGAAGCCGACCGGGGCGTTCTCCAGAAAATCCACGAGCTTTTCCTGTTCCTCGTGGATGACCTGTTCCATCTCGTGGCGGGCGGTCGTGTCCTCCGCCCGCCAATAGATATAGCCCGGCATGGCCGCAATCGGGATGGCGGCCAAGCTGCGCCACAAGAGACCATCGGGGTCGGCGACGGCGATTTCATCGCTTGCCATCTCGCCCGCCATCGCCTTGGCGCGCAGGCGGCGGAAGCGTTCGGCATCGACGCCGCTTAGGCGCCCTTCGAGCGTGCGCAACGGGTCGTTGGGATCCACTTCGAACATCTCGAAGAAGACGCCATTCGCATAGACGATGCCGCCGGCGGGACCGGTGACGAGCCTGCCCGTCGGGATAAGATCGCGCGCCGCGCGCCAGAAAACGTCCGAAATTTCGGCTTCCGCCTTCCGCCATAGGATGGCGTAGACCACGCCAAGCGCCAGCACGGAAAGGCCGGCGGCGGCCCCGCCGTAAAGAGCCATATGCGCGAGCGGAAGGCCGGCCAGGTCCAGCAGATGGCCGACGATGCCGACGAGCGCCGCCAGCAGCAGAAATAAACTCCAGAAGGCGGGATGCCGAAGCGGCCTTCTCGCCGGCAGGTATTCCCGCGCTTCCGGCACGAGAGGCAGTGAGTCGCGGCGGTCGCCCATCCGAACTCCCTCAACGAGGCGGTGTCTACCCCAGCACTGGGATAGACTTAACCTTTACCATAAACCCGGCCCGGTTGCGCAACGCCGGATGCGCCGGGCCGCAATTGCTTTCCCTTGAGCTTCATGATGTAGGCGATGATTTCAGCGACGGCCTTGTAATGTTCCGGCGAAATTTCCTGGTCGATCTCGACACCGGCATACAAGGCTTGGGCGAGCGGCGGGTTCTCGACGATGGGGATGTCGTTCTCCTTGGCGACCTCGCGGATTCGCAGTGCCAGAGAATCGATTCCTTTCGCGAGAAGCCTTGGGGCTTCCATCGTCTCCATATCGTATTTGAGCGCGATGGCGTAGTGAGTCGGGTTCGTGATCACGACGTCCGATTCCGGCACCGATGCCATCATACGCCGTTGCGCGCGCTCCATGCGGAGCTGCCGAAGCCGCGATTTGATAATCGGGTCGCCTTCCGTCTGCTTGAACTCGTCCTTAACTTCCTGACGCGTCATGCGCATCTGTTTCAGAAAGTTATAGCGCTGGTAAAAGTAATCGAGCCCGGCGATCACCGTCACGATTGCGAGAACGCCGATCAGAACCCGGATGGCCAGCGAGTCGAGCGTTTCGAGAATGCCAGGAATCGAAAGGCCGATCAGTCTATCGAGACGACCGAACTCCGGAATCATCAGAAAGGTAATAACGGTGCCCACCGCGACAAGTTTTAGTACCCCCTTGATGAATTCCATGATCGCGCGCATCGAAAAAAGCCGCTTGATGCCTTTCAGAAGCGAAATTTTCTCGAGCGACGGCTTGATGCGTTCGGCGGCGACGACATAACCGCTTTGGACAAAACCGGCCGTCAAGGCAAGCGCGATCAGCAAAAACATCGGCAGGAGAAGCGCCCGGGCGACCTCGCCGAGGGCGCGCCAGATCACCTCCATGAAACCCGCGCCATCCGGGGAGACGGCGTGAGGCATCTCGAGAAAGCCAACCAAGGCATGGCGAAGATCCGCCAGCATTCCCGGTGCAAAGACTAGGACGATGAGGGTAAGCCCCAAGATCATGAACCAATGATTGACCTCGCGGGAATTGGCAACCTGCCCTTTCTGGCGGGCATCCTTGAGCTTCTTGTGGGTTGGCTCTTCTGTCTTCTGAAATTCATCGGGCTGCTCCGCCATCCTTATCCCCCCACGAAGACGCTGGCGAAGTCGCTCTGGAACTCACGAAGGAACCAGCTAAGCATGGCGATTCCCGTCAACGCCATGACGAGAAGACCGAGTGCAATCTGCACCGGTATTACAATGAAAAAGACTTGCACCTGCGGCATGAGCCGACTGAGAAGACCGAGCCCGAGATAGAACACCATGCCAAGGACAAAGAAAGGGGCCGCGATCTGAGCGGCGATTACGAAGCTTTTTCCCACCACCATCGTCATTGCCTCGGCAAAATCGCCAAGCGGCAATGGCGCGCCGGCCACGAAAACGTCGTAGCTCTCAATGACTGAGGCGAGCATCAGATGGTGGACGTTTGTCACGAAAAGCAGCAGGAGCCCCGTCACGGTCAGGAAATTTCCGACGATGGACCCCTGCTGGGCGGCCGTGAGGTCGTTGACGAAGGCGTTGGCGAGGCCGATCTGGTAGGAAATGACCATTCCCGCCACGAAAAGGCTCGAAAGCAAAATTCGCCCCACCGTGCCGAAGAAGGCGCCGATTACGACCTCGCTCGCGAGCAGGAACAAAAGCTGCCACGGGCTCGCCGGCAAGGCTGGCAGGCCGGCCGCGACGATGGGTGTCATCAGGATGCTGATCAGGATTGCGAGCAGGAGGCGCACCTGCGGCGGAACGTAAACTTCGCCGAAGCCGGGCAGCAGCATCATCGCCGCGCCGATGCGCGCAAAAACGAGAAACAACGCAAAGAGGTTAAAGGAGAGAAACTCTTCCAGCATGACGCGGTCAGCCCATGCCGGCGATCTGATCCGCCAGTTGGTGCGTAAACGTCGCAAGCGTGCTCGCCATGAAAGGCAGAAACAAAAGAAACGAAACGAAAATGACGAGAATCTTCGGCACGAAGGACAGCGTCATCTCCTGCACCTGCGTCAGCGCCTGAATAAGTGAGATCACCAGCCCAACGATCAACGCCAGCAGCATGGTCGGCGCCGCAAGCTTGATCGTCACCCAAATCGCCTCGCGGGCGATTTCCAGCACCATCTCGTCCGTCATCGAGCGGCCTAGATCGGCATCTTGATGATGTCTTGATAAGCCTGCACAACCCGGTCGCGAACCGCGACCACCGTTTGCAGGGTCATCTCGGCGTTCGTGACCGCGGTAACGACGTCCAGCAGATCCGCTTCCTTCGTCATGGCCTTCATCGTCAGTTTCTCGCTCGTCTGAAGGCTTTCCGCCGCCCCTTCCACGGCCTCTTGAACGAGGCTCGCAAAATTCCCCTTCGGCAACCCATCCCTGGCTTCAAGTCCGGGCTGCTTTATGTTGGCGACGGCCTTCGCGTAGGCTGTCGCCGCATCCATCGCTTTCAGTGACATGGCTTTCCCCTGTGTGCTCGCGGAAACGCAAGGCCTTAACGTTCGAGCAGACCGATCGTTCCCCGCAGCATTCCCTTTGAAATCTCGATGACGCTTAGATTTGCTTCATAGCTTCGCTGAGCTTCCCGCATGTCCATCATTTCGACCAGCGAATCCACGTTCGGCGTCTCGACATAGCCGTCCCTGTCGGCGGCTGGGTGCGTCGGATCAAAATGCTTCTTGAATTGCGCCTGGGGCGCGTGAATCCGATCGACCTTTACTATTTCGGCCCCAAGCTTGCGGTCGAGTTCGTTCTTGAAGGTGACGACCTTCCGTGTGTACGGCGCTTCCCCCGGCTGTTTTGCAAGCGAATCGGCGTTTGCAATGTTTTCGGAAATGACGCGGAGCCGCGTGCCTTGCGCCTTAAGCCCGGCCGCCGAAATCTTCATTGCCTTGATGATGTCCACTCGCAATCCCCCTTGCCTAGTTGCGCCCGATCGCCGTGCGGAACATGGCGATATAACGGCGATAAAGATTCGTCGCCGTCTGGTAATCCCCCGCCGTCTCGGCAACCTTCAGAAGCTGCTCCTCGAGGACGACGGCGTTACCGTCCGGGGTTGTTTCATAGGTTTCCCTCTGCTTCTGATCGGCGAACCGTTTGGCCTCTTTCGTTCCCGACAAATGCGCCATGTTCGTCACCCTCGGCGCAAGCGTCGCCTCCCCACCCCGCACGAGGTCACGGAAAGCAGTCGGTTTCAAATCGTGCGGGACGTAACCGGGCGTGTCCGCGTTCGCGATGTTTCTGGCCAGCACTTCTTGACGGGAATTCAACCAGCCCATCCGGCCGGTGATCGTCGCCAACAAGGGAAGCTTCTTCATATCCATGGAGAGCCGGTCGTTTTGAGCGGGTTTCAGGGCTCGACGACAGGGGATGGAGTCTTGCATCCCACCCTTAAGAAAGCGTAAAAATGCGAAAGCTTGCTCTAGAGAATCCGCGGGGTATCCTCCCCTCGGAGGGGCCGGGCGGGGTTGCAGGCATGCTCTATTTGACCAGGAGGGTTGGGGAGTCGGTCATCATCAACGACGCGATCGAAGTGACCGTCGTCGAAATCCGGGGCAAATCCATCAAGCTGGGCTTCGAATTTCCCTCGGACGCCAGCGTGCTGCGAAAAGAAATCTACGAACGAATCCAAGAAGAAAACCGGGCCGCCGCCGAGGCGAGCGCCAATCTTCTGGACGCCCCGCCAGAGAAGGGCGGCATCTAAAGGCCAGCCGCGGCGGCCTCTTCCCTGTTCCACGCCGGCAAACTTGAGATCGGCGCGCCCGCTTCGACCAGACGTTTTTCAAAGGCCATCCGCCAACCCGGCGATAGCGCCTCAATCTTCAGCGCACGTTTTGCCCCCTCGAGATCCGCCTTCACCTGAAACATGAGGCGGTTGACTTCTCGCACGGCGAGGCTTTCGGGCGCGCTCTTGACGCACAGGATGGCGTCGCCAGCGGCAATTGTGCCTTCCTCGATGACGCGGAGGTAAAAGCCGGTATGGCCGGAAGCAAGAAAACGCTTCGGGAAATCCTCGAGACCCATTTTCATGGCAAGCTTGAAGCACGGCACGCGGGGTTGTGTCACCTCAACGAGCGCGGTCCCGATCCTAAACCGATCGCCGATACGGACGCCCTCCTCAAGCAGGCCTTCGACCGTGCAGTTCTCGCCGAACTGGCCATAGGAAAAATCGTCGCGATCAAGCGCCTTCGCCCACTCGGCATAGTGTTCGAACGGGTAAGCGTAAACCGCCTTGAATTTTCCGCCGTGATTCTCAAGGTCGGCCTGGGCATCGCCTTCCACGTTCCGCGCGCGAACCCATCGGCGGCCCGTCACGGGCTCCTTGAAGATTCCCGTCGTGACGGCTTTTTTTCCCTGCCCGATCGTGCGGGGAAGTGAAACATTGACGGAAAGCAGCCGCATGAATTTCTTTTCCCGAGGTTTCCCGGCCTTCCGCCTTTCCGGCGGCTGGAACCTTCCAAGGCCCTGGACAGCCCCGCGCAGTGTGGCGCGGCCGCGGCGGTTTTTAAAGATTCTTTAAGCATAGCAACGTCAGGATAGGCGCCAGGGAAGACCATAAGGACCCCCCCCCGCCCATCCAAGGGAACCACCAAATTGACCGATCTTTTCAATGAAGATTCGACGGACAATGCGCCGGCCAAGCGTGAAATCGCCGTCGCCTTGCAGTACGGCCAAGGAGAGGACGCTAACGCGCCGAAGGTCGTAGCCACTGGCAAGGGGGCCCTCGCCGAGCGAATCCTGGAAATCGCTTTCCAAACCGGCGTCAAGGTCCGCAAGGACGAGGATCTGGCCGAACTGCTCTCGGCGCTTGAGATCGGCAGCGAAATTCCCATCGAAGCCTTTACCGCCGTGGCCGAAATCCTGGCGTATGTCTACCGCGCCAACCAAGGCCCCGCGGCGCTGGAGAAGACGCCATGACACAAGAAGCCGGTGAATTGCAGGATGCCATGGGCTACATACAGGCGACCCGACATGCCCTCGAAAAGGGGGGTGAGGTCGATCTGCGCCCGCTCGAGATGAAGATCGAGCGGTTTTGCAAGGCCCTTCACGAGGCCCCCCCCGATCGGCGCGAGACCATGAAAAAACGGGTCATCGGGTTGATCGACGATCTCGACCGGCTGGCCGAAGAGCTGCGGGGCCAGTATGCCGAACTCGGCGAGCGACTCAGCAAGATGAGCCGCCACGAACAGGCGCTTGGCGCCTATGGCAACGACCCAGTCAAAAAAAACCCAACCAAAAAGAAATAAGCGGGACGCACGCTAAAAACCAACGATGGATGTCTCGCAATATCTCCGTTTTTTTCTAGCCCTTGCCTTTGTTCTCGGGCTGATTGGCCTTGTCGGCTGGGCAATCCGGCGTTTCGGTTTCGGCGGCAGAATTCCCGCAACGAAGGCGCGCGACCGGCGACTGGAGGTCGTCGAGGTCCTGCCGCTGGACGCACGCCGCCGGCTCTTGCTGCTGCGCCGGGACGATCGCGAGCACCTCGTGCTTCTGAGCGCCGGCCAGCACGCTGATCTCCTCATCGAATCCGCCATCCCGGCGCCGGAATCAAAGGCCGCCAAGTCGGCCGGACGGGAACCATGAAAAAATGGCTTCAAAAAGAGCGAGGCTTGGCCTCTCTCTCCCTAATTCTCGGGCTTGCCTTGCTTGCCTTCAGCGAACCCGCCGCGGCCCAAAACCTGACCATGGATTTCGGCGAGGGCGGGGCGGCAACCTCGCGCATCCTGCAGTTGATTGCGCTGCTCACGGTCCTAAGCCTGGCCCCTTCGATTCTCGTGATGGTTACCTCCTTCACCCGGATCATAATCGTGCTTTCCTTCGTCCGAAGCGCGATGGGGCTTCAGCAAACGCCGCCGAACACCGTCCTGGTCAGCCTGGCGCTGTTTCTCACCGCCTTTATCATGGCGCCGACCCTGGAAGTTGCTTATCGCGACGGCATTGCACCGTTGATCGAAGAGCAGATCAGCGAAGAGGAAGCCTTCGCGCGCACGACAGCCCCTATCCACGCCTTCATGATGAAGCAGGTCCGCGAGGAGGATCTGGCCCTTTTTATGGACGCCGCCAAGCTGGAGACGGTTCAGAAGCCGGAGGCAACCCCGCTTCGCGTTTTGATCCCGGCCTTCATGATCAGCGAGCTTCGCCGGGCGTTCGAAATCGGTTTTCTGATTTTCGTCCCGTTCCTGATTATCGACCTTGTCGCGGCGTCCATCCTCATGTCGATGGGTATGATGATGCTGCCCCCGATTATGATCTCGCTTCCCTTCAAGGTGATCTTCTTCGTCTTGGTGGACGGCTGGGCGCTGGTGGCCGGCAGCTTGATCAAAAGCTTCGGTTAGTTCGGGAATCCATCCGTTCTAGTTCAGGGCGCTCAACCCCTTCGCCTTCAACTGCTGGCGATAGTTCGTCATGAAGGATTGAAAACTGTCTACCTCTGCGATTTTTGTCGCCAGCTCTAGGAAGTTCTGACTTCTATATTCCGATTCCGGCGAGATCACGCGGAACATGTCTGCATATTCGCTTTTCACCATGCGCCGGTCGAACCGCTCATGCAGGGTGGCCAGGCCTTCCATGTCGCCGCTCAACGAAAGCGCTACCGCCCAACTAAGGACGAATTTCCGGTCGTAGTCCGAAAGTTCTTTTTCCGGCGCCGGGTCGCCGACGATCCGGGCAAACACCTTGGCTGCTTCCGGCCAGTTCCGCATGCGCTGATAGAGATCAATGCGGAGAAGATCGCCCTCATGGGTCGTGTCTTCCTTCAAAAGACCAAGCGCCTGGTCCATGTCGCCGATATCGGCAAGCGCACGAACGGTTAGATGAAGCCGTTGCTGGGCAAGCGCTTCGGAAACCGGATTCTGGCTGGTTTCCCGAAGCGCCTTCAAGGCCGCCTCCGGATTGTGGTTCAGAAGCCGGATAACCGCCAGGCGAGTGGCGACGCGAGCCTGCTCGGGCCCGGTAAGCCGATATTCCACCTGGTAGTCGAGAAGATCGGCCGCGCGATCGAGGAGGTCGGCGCCAACCAGACGGTCGGCCAATTTTTCGATCATGCGGTCGCCAGTCTCACCGACCGGCGTAAGCTCGCGAAATTCGTTGTAAAGGGCGATCGCCTTCACCAGCGGCATGGCGTCCGCCTCGCCTTCCAGATAGAGCTTCGAGAAAACGTCGGTCATTTCCTGGACGATTTTGCGCTTCCTGTCCTCTCCATCGAAATAGGTGATCAACTGTTTCAGCGCCGTGAGGCCCCGGTCGTATTTCTTCTCTTCGATATAGAGGACGCCAAGCCGATAAAGAAGGTCGAACTCGAAGTCGTCTCCCCGCCATCCGAAGCGAAGCTTTTCGAGCCGTTCAATGGCTTCATGCGAATCGATTCTCCCTTCCTGTAATTCCAGCCGGACAAGATCGAAGGTGGCACGCGACCGGCTTTCCCGGCCGCCGTCGGCGATCGCCTGATTCCAGAGCACGACCGCGCCATCGACGTCCTGGCGGGCAAGGTGAATGCGCCCCTCGAAATATTTGACGCGACCGTTCTCATCCGCGTTCGCATTCAGGAGTTGGAGCGCGCGAAGCCGATTTTCAGCCAGCGCAAGGTTGCCAACCTGGTAGGCCGCCTCGGCGGCAAGGAAGCCGAGCCGCAGGCGAAGACCCTCCGGGTAGGTGACCAGGAAGCTGTCGGCACCGTCGAACCCTCTGGCGGCCTTCGTCCAATCGCCTTGTTTCGCAGCAAGGGCGGCGCGCCAGAGCGCGATCTCGGCATCGCCGTCCAGCCCCTTGTCATGGAAATCCTCTGCGACTTGGGCATCGTCCCCGGTGTCGAAGGCGGCAACGCCGCGGATCGCCCGGAAGTTCATGTTTTTGATGATATCGGGCGACGTTTCCAGAAGGATACCGAGCACGCCAAGCGCCTCCGGCATCATCTCCCTTGCAAGGTAGAAGCGCACCAGGTTCATGCGCACGTCATCCAGCCGGCTCTCTTCCGCCTGCGCAATGGCGAGATGAAGGCGCTGCTCCGCCTTTACAAAAGTTTCGCCGGGCAAGCCTCTCCATGCCTCGAAATCGAACATCCGGACGCTGGTCAACAGGACGTCCGAAACCGATTCTACCGGCGCGCCAGGATTCGATATGCGAAGTGTTCTTGGTGCGGAAACCAACACCCCTTGCGCGGTAGGTTGCACGTCGAGCAAATCCTTCCGCGGCTCAATCACGATCCCTTGTGTCGCCGCTAACAAGGAAAAGTCAACGTATTCCCGGTCTTGGCCAACGCCGATATTCGTACCGGTGATTGGTACTATAAAAAGTTCATCCCCAACTTCCGGGTCCGTCGCCCGCAGGACTTGTTCGGCCCCTTCCGCCTGCAACAGCAAGGCAAGCCCTTCGCCTTCATTCGATAACGCGCGGATCGAAATTTCGCCGAGCTGGGGCGTTGCTTCCGGGCGAATGTCCACCGCCCAGGCGTTGCCGCCGCGACGCAGCGTCGGGTAAAGACCGGCAACCGGTCCGATGCGAATCACCGTACCCTTCCGCGTCGGCACATATTCCATGCTCTTCAGCAGTGGTTTTTCCTTAGCGAGCGCCGCATCAAGAGCGAAGTTGCGGAAGCGATCGAAGGCAACCCATACGTAGCCGGCGCGCAGGAACACCGCCGCCCCCGAAGGACTGTCCCAATCGAAGATTAGGCTCAAGGTGTTCGCGTTGCGTTCGGTTCTTACAGGCGCCTGAGCGTCGGTTGCCAAAGTTTTCGCCGATTGAACCGGCAGCAGATCGATGGGCGTTGCCGGCTTCGGCGCGATATGGGCAGGCGCGGGGCTCGCTTGCGCGGATGGTTGCGAAAGATCGATAACGACCCGCGGGCCGTCGCGGAAGTGACGCAAGCCCACCTCCGGCGCGTGGGCAATCACGATTTCTGTCGTCTGGCCGCTGTAACGCACGTCCAGCGAATGCACGTATTTTGGAAGATCTTTTCCCGGTTCAGGCAAATCAAACGCAGCTTGCCTCGCAAACTGTATCGTCGCCGTTTCGGTCTTGCTCTCGACCCGGTAAGCGATCTTCTCTGGCCAGTCAAAGACAAGGCGCGTAAAGGTCGGATGTTTCCCGGTGCGCACGCGAACCTTTTCAGCCGGCGTAGCGCGCGGGGCGGTGTTTTTCAGAAGGTCTATGACGACGTTTTCATTGTCTAGGAAGCTTCGCAAGCCAACGTCGGGCTTGAGTGAAAAAACGAAGCGTTTGCCGTCCTTCTCACTTGCCACACCTGTCACATAGGCGCCCAAGCGCTGGAAGACGGGATCGAAGGCGGCGCGAATTGGCCGATCGAATTCGACGATGAGTTTACCATCCTCGATCGTGGCGGTATGAGCGATCGGCCGGTCCACGTCGAATACGATTCGCCCGAAAGACTCATGGGTCCAGGCGCGAATCTTTGCCGACTCCTCGGCCCGGGCCGGCGTGCCGCCGCATGCAGCCATGGCTAGAATGGCGGTAAAAACAAGGAAGGGAGAATTTCGCACCGCCTAAGTCCCGCCCTTCGAATCGCGAATGATGATATCCACCCGCCGCGCCATCTCATACCGTTGGCTATCGGAAATCGCCAAGGTAAGGTTTGTAAATTCCGCGTCCCCTTGACCGTAAGCGACGATCTCTTTGCGATAACCGAAGCGCCGGAGTTCTGCCGCGACGGCGATCGAACGCGCAAGCGAAAGCTCCCAATTCGAGGTAAAGCGCGTGCCTACCGTTGGAATGGGATCGGCGTGACCGACGACATCAATCTGGTTGTGCAAGTTCTGGAGGACGCCGCCAAGGATAAAGAGTGCCTGGCTGGAGGAACGGGTAATCTCCGCCGTTCCGCGGTTGAAAAGGATGTCGCTCGGCAGGGAAATCAAGAGATACTTCTCGCGCTCCGTGATAAAGCCTCGGGAAAGCGTCGGGTCCTTGACCATTTGCTCGCGCAGGACGGTCCCTAGATAACCCAGGTCCGTCGTCCGCTCGACATGCACATTCCGGATATCGTGAGAAGACGTGGGCTCCACATGGAGGGTTTGGCGGCCCGGGTTAAGGCTTTGTTCCAGGGCACGGACGACGTCCTCCCACTTTTCCGATGCGAGGGTGGACATCGAGAACAGCATGACGAAAAACGTCAGCAGCAGCGAAACCATATCCGCGAATGTCAGCATCCAGGCGACGTTCGGCTGCTTCGGTGGTTCTACGGAAAAGGATGCGTCGTCCATCTTGCTCTACGTCCTATCCGCCCTTATCCGTGTCGGCCGATTGCCGAAACAAAATCTCGCCATCGCCTTCTCCGATAATTCGGAAAAGCAACCGCAACTGACCTGGCTTAACCGTTTCAATGGCGGTGTATATTGTGCTGGGCCGGGCGCCGTATTCGACCATGCGCCGCGCAAGTGTGCCCGTGCGCGCCATTTCGAGTGTCTGCCCAGCAGCCAGGGCATGCCTGGGAATGGGCGGACTGCTCATCAGGATTCCCATGTTGTAACCAAGGCCCGCCAAACCAGAGACCACGACTTCCTGAAGCCGGCGAACAAGATCCGCGTGTTCCGGCCGGATCTCGGCATTGCCGGGAACGAACAGCGTGTCGGCTTCGAGTAGAATTTCCAACATGTCCCCATAGACGAGGACATCAACCTGGTCTACCGGCATGGCGTTCTCGAGCAACTGCTCAATGTCGCTCAGAAACTGGTTCGAAACGAGGGGCGCCTCCGAAGCAGAACTGTAGACGGGTTTCGATGCGAGTGGCCCAAAATCCGAGCGGAAGGTCGTGGAAAGGCTGTCGATTACCATGCGCACGCGTTGCTGATCGATCGTGGACATGACGTTCAGCAGAACGAAGAAGGCCAGCAGTAATAGATAGAGACCCACGAACAGAACGATGCTCGGGTCGTTTTGTTGTTTTGGCTTGAGTCCCTCCAAGGCATCCATCGTCCACCGACCACGCTAATCAAGATTCTGGAGCAAGGCGTCAATCTCTTCCTGGCTTTTTGCGGCACCCGGCAGCTGAGGCCCGTGCAGCAGGGCCTTCTCGTCCATCGGGTCCTCGCGCGGCGCTGTTTTTTGTTCCGTCGTTGAAATCGGCAGATGTCCGCTAAAAACGTCGGCCAGCCCTTGGAGTTTTTCCTCGATCTGCTTGAGAGTCGTGACGATCTTGCTGACACGTTGGCCGGTGATGTCCTGGAAGCTGCACGCCTCGTAGATGTTCGTGACCGCGCTGTTCAATGCTTCCCGAACCTCGTCGTTCACTTTTCCAAAAACGGCCTCGATCTTTTCCGTCGAATCGAGAATCTCGCCCGTCGCGCGCTCTGTCGCCGTCACAATCGCGTCCAGCTCGTCCGTCGCCGAGGGGATATGCTTGGCGCGAATTTCTTCCGGGCAAAGAGAGGCGACTTCTGTCCTTGCTTTCTGAATAAAACCGGCTAGAGATTCGAATTCGCGATACAGCTTCTCCGCAAACCCGGATGGGTTATCTTGCATTGCTTTGACGGTGGATTCCACGACTCGGACGATCTCATCCGTCCGACCTGAATCGGTCGTCTTTTGAGAGGCTACCCGTATGTTTTTCGTCATTTCCCATTCCTAGAACTCGCCAAACACGCTGACGAGTTTGCTTTTCAGGGTTTCCGCGTTGAAAGGCTTCACGATGTAGTTTGAAACACCCGCCTTCTTCGCAACGATGACGTTCTCGGTCTTGCTCTCCGCTGTGATCATAATGAAGGGAATTTTTTTGAGCTTGTCGTCGGCGCGCACCTCCTTCAACAGCTCCAACCCCGTCATTGGCTCCATGTTCCAATCGGAGATGACCAGACCGAATTCCTTTTCTCGCAATTTCTGCAGGGCGCCACCTCCGTCCATCGCATCTTCGATATTATTAAAACTAAGCTGCTTCAGAAGATTGCGTATGATTCGGAGCATGGTTTTATAGTCATCCACAATCAGGATGCGCATGTTCCTGTCGATGGCCATTTCTTACTCCATCCAGTGTGTTGTGCATGGACGTTCCTCACCGAAAACCCTAATCGTTGACGGTTAAATTAAAGTAAATAGGGGTAAGAAAGGGGTTACTTGCCAGGGGGTGGCAATTGGCGGCGAAGCGCAAGCTCGCTTGTCACGCTCTCGGCTTTCACGGGGTCCATCTGCGCGATGATTGGGGAAACCTTTGATTCTTTCATGCGCTCGACGACATCGAGAAGAATGGGCATTTCCAGTCGCTCGAAGATCTGCGCGGCGTTTTTTGGCTTCATCTGTTCGTAAATCTTGACCAGGCTTTTGAGCTTTGCCTCTTCTTCTTCGTCATGCTGCTTTAGATAGCTGGCGATGGTTCCTTGAATCGTCTTGAGTTCGGTGATTTTCTTGTCGATTCGCTGCTCGGTCGCCATCAGCAGTTCTTCCCGGGTATTCAACTGCTGGGCCCGCGCGTCAAGCTCCTTGCGACGGTCGAGAAGTTGTTGGAGAACGTCAATTTCGGCTTGGCTCAGCTCGGCCGGGTCCTGAGCAGGCTCCTTGGAAGCGACCGCATCCGATTCCACGCTTACTTTTTCCGCCGCCGCCGGAACGACCGGCTGGCCTTCCGGCGCTTTCTCTTCCGTCTCCGCTTCCGCCGCGGAAACCGACGTACCACTTAGCGAAAGCCCTTCCCAAACCCCCCCCGTTTTAATGCCCAGTATCAGCACGAGGGTGAAGATCGTGACGGGAAGGAGACGCGGTTTAAACATGGGGTGCTTCCTAACGAACGGCTTGAAGGGCTTCGATTAATTCCCGCTCGGCCTTGGATCTCATCTGGCCACGCGGCAGGCGATGCCCAGGCACCGAGGTAACGGGCTTTATCTTCATCTCCGCCGTTTCGCCGGCCTTGCCTTTGCCGCCGGACCGCACCGAATCGGTCAGGCGGTCGGCGATAATTTCGCCGCGATCGCTCAAAAAAGCGAGATCATCTCGTAAGGAGCGCGCAAGATCTGTCTGCCGTTGCAGTTCCTTCGACGACACGTCAGCAATCGTCTTGAGACGGTATACGCTTTCCTCTGCCCGTTGCGTGGCGGCGCTAAAGTCGGAAAGCACCTTCTCGAGAACTTCTCTATCCTTCCGTAGCCCGGACAAACGTCGGCTCAGCCGAGCGGCGTACACAAGAGTCGCGCCAAGGAGGAGGATCAGAAACCCGTCAAGTAACAGGGAAATCGTCAATTTTTCTCTCCATTTGCGTGAACGTTGTTTTTCAGGATTTTGGAGGCGCCGATCTGAACGGCGATGTGGCCGCCCTTGCGACCGATCTTTCCATCAAAGAGCTGGACGTCCCCGCACCGCACCCGCACGTTGCTTTCCGGAGTCGCATTCAGAAGAATCTGCTCGCCGACCTTCAGGTTTAGGACGTCCCTCAAGGAAAGCTGGATTTCATCCAAGACCGCCTCGATTTGCACGTCCGTGCGCCATAATTCGCCGGCAAGGTGTTCCTCCCAGATCGTGTCACGCCCAAATTTCTCGCCGAGAAACATTTGCAGAAGCAGTTCGCGTATCGGTTCCAGCGTCGCATAGGGCATGACGAGTTCCATCTGCCCGCCGCGGTCCTCCATATCCACGCGGAGAACCGCCAGAATGGCGGCGTTGGAATTGCGGCAGATTGTGGCGAATCGGGGATTGGTTTCCAGCCGTTCGAATTGAAAAGTGACTGGATTCAAAGGCTCGAAAGCGGCGCCCAAATCCGCCAGCACAATGGAGACCATGCGCTGGACCAACTCCCGCTCAATCGTCGTATAGGGGCGCCCCTCGACCCGCAGAATCGTCGTCCCCCGCCGGCCGCCGAGAAGCACATCTACGATCGAATAGATCAGGGCGCTGTCGATCGTCAGCAGCCCATAGCCATCCCATTCCTCGGCCTTGTAGACGCCCATCATCGCCGGCAAGGGAATGGAATTCAAATAATCCCCGAAGCGAACGGACGTGATGTTTTCAATAGTGACTTCGACGTTGTCGGATGTGAAGTTGCGAAGGCTCGTCGACAGCATCCGGATCAGCCGGTCATAAACGACTTCCAGCATAGGCAGGCGCTCATAGGAAACGAGCGCACTATTGATAATTGCCTTGATGCCGGTATCACCGGATTCGCTGTCCCTTTCATCGAAACCAAGAAGCGAATCGATTTCTTCCTGGTTGAGAACGCGCGCCTTGGTCTTGGCGGCCGTCTCCTGCTCCCGCTCCTGCTCCGAAATCGCCTCTCCGCCCGTTGCATCCGCCTGGCCCGCATCGTCCCCCTCTGCCATGGCTTCCCATTCGGCCGCGAGGCGTTCCTGCTCCTCGGCGGATGCGCCTGCTTCGGCGGGTTTCGTCTCGTTTCCCATTGACCCGGAATCGGTCGATTCTGCCATTCGCGCCCTTCCTATCGAACCTATTGAATCAACATTTCTTTGAATAGAATGTCCTTCACCTTTGCCGGCTCGGCGGCGATAACCACCCTGCGCAGCAATTCCTCGCGCAGCCGATACATGCCAGCCGAACCGCTCAAGTCTTCGACGCGCAATTCCCGAAGGTAAACCTGGAACTTGTCGACGATCCGCGGCAAGACCGCTTCGATTTGCGGAATGTCGTTCGAGCTCTCGAGTTCCAAACTCACGCTAATCTTCAGATAGCTGGCCTTTCTCCCCTTCGCATTCAGGTTCACGAGGATTTCCGGGACCTCGTAAAAGACGGCTGGCTTCAACGGCTCGCTCTCGCCAGCCGTTTTTTCCGCAATTTTTTCCGAGCCTGCTTCCCCGCCGGAGAGGGGGCCATCAAAAAGGATAATCGCCAACGCCGCCCCGATGCTGATCGCCAGCACGGCCGGCAGGGCATAAAAGAGAATGAGCTTCTTGCCGGGCAGGCGTTTCTTTTCCTTTTCCCCCTCTGCCTGCTCGCCCTCTTCTCCCTTGGCTTCCTCCGAAGCCTCCGCTTCGGCCTCTTCGACCGCCTCGATCTCCTTTTTTCCCTTTTCGGGCTTTGCCATCCTCGAGTCCCTCGTTCGTAACGGCGGCGCCTCCGCGGCAGCATCGGCTTGCGGCGGGGCTACCTAACCGCCAAAGCCTAGAAAAGAAGGGTTAACAGGTGATTGAAATCCAGACCCCTTCTGTCGCTATTGCCTCCGTTCACGGCAAGAACTGCCGGGCAGCTCTTTCCGATGGGCGTGTCCAGCCTCGGAAAAGACCACCCGGCTTTTACTTAACCACTTGAAAACAATGCATTATTTTTTGGCACGCCCCGTGCATTTCCTTCGGGCGGGGACAGCCACGCCACCTAGCGAGGGATAAGGATATGGATACGCCGGCTTTAATCGGCCTATCGAAACAAGTGCTCATGAAGCAGCAGCTTTCCGTCATCGCCAACAACATCGCGAACGTATCGACGGTGGGCTTCAAGGGCGAACAGATGCTGTTTGCCGAATATCTATCGAAGGCTGGCCAGAACGAAAAAATTTCCTTTGTCCAGGGGACCGGCATCGTCAGCAACTATGCGATGGGGCAATTGATCGATACGACGAACTCGCTGGACATGGCTATCGAAGGCAGGGGGTATTTCGCCGTCGAGACACCCCTCGGAACCCGCTATACGCGGAACGGACATTTTCAGCTGAACGAACTGCGACAAATCGTTACCTCCGATGGCTATCCGCTTCTTTCCAGCAGCAATCGGCCGATTGTGCTCGGGCCAAACGACCGCGAAATCACGATCGCCCACACAGGCGAGATTTCAACGGAAAGCGGCCTGATCGGAAAGGTCCAGACGTTCCAGTTCGACGACGAAAACCAGCTTCGCCGAACCGAAAACGGCCTTTTCAGCGCACCGCTTCAACCCAAACCCGCCGACCAGGCAAAAATTTTACAAGGCAAGCTCGAGCAGTCGAACGTCGAGCCCATTTCGGAAGTTACAAAGATGATTGAGATCGCCCGCGCCTACGAATCCGCCAACAAACTCATTGAAAGCGAAAACGATCGCAAGCGCCGCGCCATCCAGACTCTGACCCAGACGAACTAGGCGTCGCGACGCAAGTGCCCTACAAGAAGAGGATATGAGGAATGAGCGCTCTTGACATTGCAGCAACCGGGATGCTGGCGCAACAGCTCAACGTTGAGGTAATAGCGAACAACATCGCCAACCTCAATACGACGGCCTACAAGCGCCAACGCCCGGAATTCCAGGATCTGCTTTACCAGGACCTGAAGCTCGTCGGTTCAAGTTCGAGCGATAATGGAACGATCGATGCCTCCGGCATTCAGCTTGGTACCGGCGTGAAGACCGGCACCGTCTACCGAATCACAAGCCAAGGCAATATGGTCAGCACAGAGAACACGCTCGATCTAGCGATCGAAGGGAAAGGTTATTTCCAGATCGAACTGCCGAGCGGCGCGATCGCCTATACCCGGGCGGGGTCCCTACAGCTTAGTCCGAGTCGCGAGATCGTGAACGCGGATGGCTTCCGGGTGTTGCCCGGTATTACGATCGCCTCCGACGTGATGCAAGTAACCGTCAACGCGAGCGGCGAAGTGTTGGTTCAGGTGTCGGGGCAGACAAGCCCACAGAACGTCGGTCAGCTTGAACTAGCCACTTTTCCGAACGAGGCCGGCCTTCAAGCCGTCGGCGGAAATCTGTTTCTTGAAAGCGCGTCCTCGGGCAGTCCCACCACCGGCACGCCCGGTTCCACCGGCTTTGGAACCGTTCTTCAGGGTTTTCTCGAATCCTCGAACGTCAACATGGTGACGGAAATCACCACCCTGATTGCGGCTCAACGCGCCTATGAAATGAACTCAAAAGTTATCCAGACGGCCGACGAGATGATGCAGGCGGCCAACCAGGTGACCTAGAAAGCGAGTGAAGATGAAGCAATTTACGGTAACCGCTTTTTTCTTAGCAGTCGGCGCGATGCTGGCAAGCGCGGCCTGGAGCCAACCCCTGTTGCGGGATCACGTCTTCATCGAAGAGGACGTTATCCGGCTCGGCGATCTTTTCACCGACGCCGGCGAGAAAGGGGAAATCACGATCGCCAAGGCGCCCGCACCAGGTGCGCAGATCGTCCTCGATGCCGATCGGCTCTACCGTATCGCGAAGGCCTATCGGCTGCCTTGGCAGATGCAGTCGCGCTTCGATCGCATCGTTATCGAACGCACCAGCACTGCCGTACCCCGAGAGGAAATCCTGGAAGCCCTCCGCGACAGCCTCAACGCACAAGGCCTTCCGGAAGAGGCAAAGATCGAGATCGCGAACGCGAACCTGCAGATCCACGTTCCGGCCAACCAACCGGCGACCATTGCCGTGAAATACCTTCAATACGACAAACGGACTCAGTATTTCTCGGCGCTCATGGTCTCCCCGGCAAACGACCCTCTGGCGAAAGAATTCCAGGTAAGCGGTCGCGCCTATGCCACCATACCTATTCCGGTCTTACGCGAGCACGCCAACGCCGGGGATATCATCCGCAAGGAAGACATCAAATGGATTCAGATGCGGGCGGACCGGGTTAGTTCGAACGCCGTGACGTCGGCGGAGGGTCTCATCGGAAACACGCCGCGGCGGGTGATCATGGCCGGAAAATCGATTCCCAGAAACGACGTTCGCCCGCCAGTTCTTGTCGCCAAGGGTGATACCGTGACCATAACCTATGAGACGCCCTCCATGACCTTGAGAACGAAAGGGCGCGCGATGGACGTCGGCGGCCAGAACGATACGATTCGCGTCATGAATACGCAGAGCAAATTTATCGTCGATGCAACCGTCACGGGGCGGAATATGGTCAGCGTCGATAGCCGCGGACCGATCGCAACAAGCGGGGGAACGGGTTATGTGCGCTAAGGGACGAGTGCGGTTCTTCCGGCTTCTTGGTGTCCTGCCGGTGGCCCTGGCGCTTGCCGGCTGCAAGACGCTGACGCGATTGTCGGAGGTCGGCGAAGAACCAAGGCTTACCGAAATCCAGAACCCGGTTCAGCAACCGAACTACCAGCCGGTGAGTCTGCCGATGCCGGCGGTGGAAATCAGCCGGCACGAAAATTCCCTCTGGCGACCAGGCGCGCGCGCCTTTTTCAAGGACCAGCGGGCGGCACGGACCGGCGATATCCTGACCGTCACAATCACGATTGCCGACAACGCTAACGTTTCCAACACGACATCGCGCAGTCGCACGACAGCGGAGGATGCATCCCTTCCGAAAATCCTCGGCTATGAGAACAGCCTGAGCAAAATACTGCCGGAAACGGTAGACCCCACGAAACTCGTCGAGGCCGACAGCTCGTCAACTTCTTCGGGCACCGGTTCCGTCAACCGTAGCGAAACGATCAATCTCAAGGTTGCCGCCGTCGTGAATCAAGTGCTTCCGAACGGGAACCTCGTGATTCAAGGGCGCCAGGAGATTCGGATCAATTACGAAGTCCGTGAACTCTTGATCAACGGAGTCGTGCGCCCGGAGGACATTACCGCCTCGAATACGATCAGCTATGAAAAAGTCGCCGAGGCGCGCATCACCTATGGCGGCCGCGGGCATCTCTCCGATGTCCAGCAGCCGCGCTACGGAACACAGGTATACGACGTTCTCTTCCCCTTCTGAGGATGGGGCCCTTCTGAGGATGGGATGGGATCACCCGAAACGAAACAAGGCCGATACACGCCATCGGCCTTGTTTTGATTCCTTGGTTGTCCGCCAAATTGCCCGCTAATCGTCCCGGTGGGTCTTTTCCATTCTTTCGTGACGTTCCTGAGCATCAAGACCAAGCGTGGCAATTGGGCGCGCCTCCAGTCGACTGAGGCTGATCGGCTCCCGCGTCTCGACGCAATAGCCATAGGTGCCAGTTTCGATCCGGAGAAGCGCTTCATCGATCTTTGCGATCAGCTTACGCTCGCGATCTCGGGTCCGCAGTTCGATCGAACGGTCCGTTTCAAGGGAGGCGCGGTCCGCAATATCGGCTTCCTGACCGTTTTCGATCCGCAAATGCTCAAGAGTCTCCTTCGATTCCTTCAGGAGATCCTCTCGCCACTGCAAGAGCTTACGGCGGAAATATTCCCTCTGGCGGGGATTCATGAACGGTTCGTCTTCGGATGGGCGGTAGTCTTTGGAAAGCTCAACCTTCATCAGATGGCCCGTCGTGGCGCGAATGGTCAAAAATGCGGGTGCGGAGTATAGGTAAGCAACCCCCCTACCGCAAGGCTTGCGGCTACCCGCCATGGCCGACGGGGGGCGGCCTAAAACATAATTATTTTCAGATAGTTACATTGTTCCCAGCGGAACAAATCGAACGCCTTACAACGCCTTGCGATATTTCGCGAGTTCGACGGCGGCGCGGAGTTCGATTTCATTCAGGATTTCGGCTAGCCGCGGATCAGCCGCATGGACTCGCTTCCGGCGCACGAATTCTTGAAGGCCGCGGAGCTTTTCCGGCGATACCCTGCCCGTCAAGAGAGCGTGCCGGAGATCATCGAGCTGGTCAAGCAGCCCTTCGGCAAACGCCTTGGCTT
The DNA here is from genome assembly GCA_040752895.1 of Pseudomonadota bacterium. Taxonomy (NCBI): domain Bacteria; kingdom Pseudomonadati; phylum Pseudomonadota; species Pseudomonadota bacterium. The sequence goes on along the minus strand of JBFMHN010000001.1, from coordinate 52,078 downwards.
GCGAAGCCTCGCTGGTTGCGTCGCGAACTTCTTGCAACGCGAAGATACCCTCCACCGCCGTCGGCATCGTTGTGGCGGCTGCGGGACCTGCCGGCAACGATGGCTGCAGATGCGAGATGAATTCCCCACCGCCCTTCGTTCGCGTCGTTTTTCCGCTGCGCCTGATCTGGCCGGCGCGACCTGGGCCAGTAACGTGAATCTTCATTCAAAAATATGGCCTTACATCGGCTTCTTAAACATGCGTTACACGAGGATCGGCGATTGCTCTTAAAAAGTCGTTAAGCGAGGGGCGCGCCAGCGCCACCGCTCGACGCAAGCGACGGAAAACCGCCGCTATGCCAAGGCGGCAAATTTTTCCCTTTCTTGATCACATCGGTCTTGCCGTCGGGTCTTTCCTGCCACTCCGACGAAAGGCCTCAAATAATCAACTTTAAAATCAAGGCGTTACCTCTTTCAAAAGCTGGCACGCCTTTCGCAGCGAAGGCCATGCGAAGAACACCAGCGAGGGATAGAAGGCCTATGCAGGGGAAAAAAAGCGGTAGGGTTTTCGGCAAGCGCTCGCGAAAACGGCTGGTCGCGCTTTTCAGCAGCGTCTGTCTTCTTGCGAGCTCCTTGCCTTCAAGCCCGGGAAACGCCGCCGCCCGCATCAAAGACATCGCCGATTTCCAGGGCGTTCGCGAAAACCTGTTGGTCGGCTACGGCCTCGTCGTTGGGCTCAATGGCACGGGGGATTCGCTCACGAACGCGATTTTCACGAAACAAAGCCTGATCGGCATGCTCGAGCGGCTCGGCATCAACGTCCGGGACGAGAACATCAAAACGGACAACGTGGCGGCCGTCATGGTGACCGGCACGCTGCCGCCCTTCGCACGGCATGGGGGGCGCATCGACGTCTCCGTAAGCGCCATGGGCGATGCGGAAAGTCTTCTCGGCGGAACGCTTCTGGTTACACCCATGCTGGGTGCTGACGGTGAAATTTATTCCGTCGCGCAAGGCCAAGTGGCGGTCGGCGGGTTTGCCGCGAAGGGCGACGCCGGCAGCGTCACGAAGGGGGTGCCGACGAACGGGCGCATCCCCAATGGGGGCATCGTTGAACGCGAAGTCGATTTCAATATGGGGAATCTTCAGAGCGTCAATCTTTCGCTTCGTAATCCCGATTTCACGACAGCAAGCCGAATCGCACAGGTCATCAACGGCCATTTGAATACGCCTGCCGCGCGGACCATGGACTCGGCAACCGTGACGCTGCAGGTGCCGGAGGCCTACGCGGAAAATATCGTTTCCCTGATCACGGACATCGAGCAATTAACCGTCGATCCGGACCAATCGGCGCGTGTCGTCATCGATGAACAATCCGGCACGATCGTCATGGGCGAAAACGTGCGTATTAGCACCGTCGCGATCGCCCAGGGCAACCTCACCATTCGCATCACGGAAACACCGCAGGTCTCGCAACCGACCGCTTTCTCCGCCACCGGCACGACGACGACGGTACCGCGAACGGATATCACCGTCGACGAAGACACCGGCAAACAAATGGCCGTTTTCAGCGGCGGCGTGAACTTGCAGGAACTCGTGAACGGGCTGAACGCGCTTGGCCTAGGCCCCCGTGACCTGATCACCATCCTGCAAACGATCAAGGCAGCGGGTGCGCTCCAGGCCGAAATCGAGGTGATGTGATGGATGGCCTGCGATCCCCGGTTGACCCTGCGCTTCTGGCGTTGCAACGAAGTACGGAGCCGAACACCAAGGCGGCCCGCAGCGCCGAGCAGGCGCGCCAGGTGGCGGAGGAGTTCGAGGCCCTCTTTCTCGCCCAGATGCTGACGCCGATGTTTGCCAACATCCAGACCGACGGGCCGTTCGGCGGTGGTTTCAGCGAAACCATCTACCAATCCATGCTGACGGAACAATACGGAAAAGTGATGGCCAAACGCGGAGGTGTGGGCGTTGCCGATGCGGTGATGGCGGAAATCCTGAAACTGCAGGAGGTGAATGGACATGAACATGACAGCCCAAATTGAGGATCTAGTGACGGTCACCGACCAATTGATCGTCCTGATGGACCGGGAAACCTCCTTCCTTCGTCAACACCGACATGAGGATATTCGCGGCCTACAGGTGGAAAAGGCCGAGCTTGCCCACGTTTACGAAAAACACCTTCGGGGCCTGCGCGAGCGGCCGGAGAACCTTCGCAACGTTGTGCCGGAAGCGGTCGAGCGCCTGAAGGACCGGCAGATCGCCTTTCGGAAAACCACCCAGTCAAATGCGCTGGCTCTGCAAGCGGCGATGGAGGCAAACAACCACGTGCTGCGCGCCATTGCCCGGGCCGTTGCCGAGCTGAACGCAAAGGAAAACCACTACAGCCGCAACGGCCAGGCGGCAGGCACGCGGAAGCCAGGCATCTCGATCGCCCTCGACCAGAACCTATAGAGAGCGCGGAAAGCTTCTTATGTCCCTCAACATCTCCCTTCTCACTGCGATCAGCGGCCTCAACGTCACGCGCACCGCCATCGACGTTGTGACGCAGAACGTCGCAAATGCAAACACGGAAGGTTATTCGCGGAAGGTCGTTAACCTAGAGGCCCAAAATATCCTAGGTATGGGCGCCGGTGTCCGCGTTTCTAGCATCACACGCCAAGTCGATGAATTTCTGTTGCGGGATTTGCGGGCTCAAACAGCTTCGCTTGGTATGCATACGGTCCAGAAAGAATTCTTTGACCGGATGCAGGACCTTTTCGGCTCGCTCGGATCAAGCTCCTCGCTCACCACCCAGATCACAAGCCTTGCCACGACGTTCGAGGCGCTTGCGGTCGCCCCAGAGGGCGTTTCTCAGCGCCTTGATGTCGTGAATGCCGCCGTGACGATGGCGCAGCGCTTCAACGCGCTCTCATCGAACATTCAGAAGCTAAGGCTTGAGGCGGAAACCGGTATAGCGGCGGAAGTTCAAGAGATAAACTTGCAACTTTCGACGATTGCCGATTTGAACCTGCGCATCTCGAAACTCGTCGGCTCCGGAAAACAGGCCACAGAGCTGGAGGACCAGCGGGATATCGCGCTTAGCCGACTGTCGGAACATCTCGATATTTCTTATTACTTCCGTGGGAATCGAGAAGTCGTCGTCTCCATCGGCGCGGGAGACGCGCTGGTGGACCGGCAGGCGATGCCGCTTAGCTTCACGCCCTCTTCCTTGGTCAGTTCCGCCAACAATACCTTCGGCCCCATCAACCTGAACGGCATTGATATTACGGACCGTTTGCGCGGGGGTAAATTGCGAGGGCTCCTCGACCTTCGCGACATTTCCCTGCCCCAGCTTCAGGCGGAAGCGGATTCGCTCGCCGTTCGGCTTCGCTTCGAGCTCGACAAGCTGCACAACCAGGGCGTTGGGCTGCCGGGGCAGAACGCCCTTACGGGCAGCCGGACCGTAGCTGGAACCGATCCCTTCCTCGGCACCGGCGTCGTCCGGATCGCTGTTCTCGATACCAACGGCAACTTCGCCGATGATGGCTCCGGCGGCGCCGCCGCCTTCGACCTGGACCTTGCTTCTCTTCCCAGTCCGGCAAACGTGCAGGACGTCGTCGATGCGATCAACGCCGCGTTCGCCCCCGCCGTCGCCCAGGCAAGCATTAACGCAAATGGCCGCCTCGTCATCCAGGCGACGAACCCGGCCAACCGCGTGGCGATCAACGAAAACACCAGCGCCATCGCCGTCGGCAACGACACGATGGGCTTCTCCCATTTCTTCGGGCTCAATGATTTATTCACGACGGGAGCCAACTACGACGGCTACTCGACGGCCCAACAAACCTCGAACACGGCCCCTCTTCAGTTGAGCGGTAATCTCCTTTTCTCCGGCTACAATTCGGCTGGGCCCGCCCCCTTCACCGCCACCGTCGCCTACGTAGCGGGAGATACCCTCGATAGCCTCGCAACCAAGATAAACCAGAACGGAACCCTTTCCGGCGCTGGCGTCAACATCACGGCGCAGGTCGTTCAGGAGGGGGGTGGCTATCGCTTGAAAATCACGGATTCGAATGGCGATAACTTTTTCCTGTCCGACGGCGGCGGGGGAACGCTTGTTTCCTCGCTGGGTATCGCGCCGGACCGCACCGGAGAATCCGCCGTCCTTGCCGTTCGAAGCAACATCGCAAGCGACCCGGCGAAACTTTCCCGCGGCGCCTTGAGCCTGACGGGTGCGCCCGCGCTCGGCGATACGGGCGTAGCCAACGGCGACGGTACGATCGCGCAGTTGCTCGCTAACAAGTTTTCCGAAAAGCTGGATTTTGTTTCGGCCGGCGGGCTGCCGCCTCTTGCCAACACCTTGATCGAATACGCCACCTCAATCCTGTCGGTGAACGCCACGGAAGCAAATAACGTCGTGAACAATCTGGAGTTTCGACAAAACCTCGTTGACGAAATCTCCTTTCAGGCAACGTCCGTTAGTGGGGTCAATATCGACGAGGAAATGGCGCGCATGGTGCTGATTCAGAATTCCTACAACGCCTCGGCGCGCATGATAACGACGATTTCCGAGATGCTTGAGATCTTGGTCAATCTAGGCTCGTAGGAGAAAAACATGATCTCTTCGACAATCGCCAATCTTGCCCAAGAAACGAAGCTTCTGAAGCGCATTTTTGATACGCAGAAGCAGATCCTGGAGACCCAAAACCAAATCTCGACCCAGAAAGTCGCGGAGCGTTATTGGCAAATTGCACCTGACGCAAACCGGCTCGTCAACCTGAAGTCGGCACAAAAGCGCATGGACCGTTTTCTGCTCAACAACCAGCAGGTCGTTCAACGTCTGCAAACGATGGAGACGCACACGTCGCAGATCTTCGATATCGCGACGGATTTCCGCACCCTTTTGATCAGCGCGCTCAACACGGACAATAACGCCACCAACATCGCCATCAATACCGAGGCGACGAATCGCCTGCAAATGGTATCGGGCCTTCTAAACGTCGATATAGAGGGCCGCTATCTTTTTTCCGGCACCAAAACGGACACCCCGCCCGTTGATTTGAATGACCCGAATTTTCCGGCGCCTCCGCCCGCTTACCCCTCGCTCGCAGATACGGACTATTACCAGGGTAACGACGCCACCTTGACCGCCCATGCCGACGACGATTTGGATGTAACCTACGGCGTTCGGGCGAATGCATCCGGTTTCGAAAAATTGATCCGATCCCTCCGCCTTGCCCAGACGACGGTCACCTCGCCGCTGGATCGGACTCGGCTGGAGGAAGCCCTGAGACTTGCCGAGGAAGCCGTCAATGAAATTCCCGACATCCGCACCGGCATAGGTGCTTCGATCAAGACGTTGGAGTTGGCTAACACGATCCATACGGATGCCCTGCTCAAAGCGCAGGAAACCGTGGGCGACATCGAGAACGTGGACGTTGCGGCGGCGATGACGAAATTGTCAAACGACCAGTTGCACCTGGAGGCCTCGTTCATGGTGCTGGCCAGGCTGTCGTCGCTGTCCCTGCTGAATTTCCTGCGTTAGCGGGAAGCAACCGAATGCGAGTGGAAACGGAGGACAACACCATGATACTTCAGAATAAATATCAGGCGGATTTGCCGTCCCCGATGGGGAGTGAGGATGCCGCCGGCAAGATGACGATTCCCAGCCGGTTCGGCGAACTTCGGTTCGGCCCGAACAATCTGGTGCGCCTGCCGAAGGGGCTTCTCGGGTTTACCGCTTATCACAATTTTGGTCTGGCGAATTTCCCGAAGCGGGAATTCTCCCATTTCAAGATTCTGCAATGCCTGGAGGACCCGGCGCTTTCCTTCCTGGTATCGCCACTCGACTTGGATGCGGGGCTGATCGCCAGAAAGGACATGGAGGAAATCTACGAACAGCTCGCCATCCAGAAAGAAGACGGGGCTGTCCTACTCATTCTCACGGCCCGCCAGGAAGATGGAAAATCCGTGATCTCGGCCAATCTGCGGGCGCCGATCTTCGTGGACACCCGGCGGCATGTTGGCCGCCAATGCGTGCTCGCCAACCCGGACTATGCGATTCGTCATGTTCTTTGATTCTTTTGATCAGAAACCGTTTCGGATTCTTCGGCAAAAATTGCCACCTTCCGGTCCTCGTTCCGGTAAATTTTGCCGCCCTGGGCAAAAATTGCCGGTTATTCAAATAATCTATCGAAAATTTTCCGAGTGTTTCCAACGAATTTTGGAAAATATAGAATTGGCATTGGAATTGCTTTTGAAAGACTGCGGCTTCGTGCGTTGCGCGCGGTCGTGGTGCGTTAAGCATCCCCTGGTTAGCAGGAAGCTAACTTTGACAATCCAAGTAGGAGACTAAAATGGCTCTCAATCTAATCTCTAACTTTGCTGCCAACGTCGCCCACCGCAATTTGATGCGGACCGACATGGCGGCGTCAAACTCGCTGGCAAAGCTGTCGTCCGGTACGCGGGTGCTTTCCGCCGCCGACGACGCCGCGTCGCTGGCTATTGGTTCCCGTCTTGCGGCGGAAGTCGCGGCCCAGCGTCAGGCGGGCGTCAACGCCGGTCAGGCTGGCTCTCTGTTGCAGATCGCGGACGGTGCCTACACCGCTATCAACGACATCCTCATCCGGATGAAAGCGCTGGCGGTTCAATCGGCTTCGGGTCAGCTTTCTTCGACCGAGCGTTCGATCCTGCAGACGGAGTTCCTGTCACTTCAGAACGAAGTCTCTCGTATCGCGAACGATACGGAGTTCAACGGGGTGAAGCTGATTTCGGGTTCTTCGACCAACGCCACCAGCTCGACGTCGGCCCTTTCCGCCGTCGGCATCCAGTCGGTGGACTTCAGCACGTCGCTCCATGCGCAGGACAATAACCTTTATCGGGTTACCTACGATGGGGCGAACCAGTTGACGCTCACCAAGCTCGACGCGGCCGGTTCCGGGCCGAACACGGCGACCGTCAACATCCAGAGCCAGCTTGACGCGCTCATGACCGGCAACACGCTTACCGCCGGCCAAACGGGCAAGATCACGCTGACCAACCTGGGGGTTACGCTCACGATCAACGACCAGTTCGATCGGACGGCGGCGATCGCCCCCACGACCACGAACAACGTGGTTGCGGCGAACGCCCAGATTTCGGCCTTGACGGCTGCTGCTTCATTCGCGACGACCGGCGTGACGGTCGCGGGTGCGGTGACGGCTTTGGCCGGGCTCACGGCGTTGGATGCGAACGGTGCCGGTTATGATGCGACAACCGGTGTCCTCCGCATCGCGGTGGGGAACAACGCCGGTGCAAACCAGATCGACTTCCTGGCGCTTGCCGGGGTTAACTTTGGTTCTGGCGTCAACACCCTGCACACGCTCGCAGCGGGCGGCGCAGCCGTCAACATCACGGTCGGTGGTCAAGTGCTCGCCACGTTGACGCTTTCCGGCGTGACGTCTACGACGACGGCTGCGACCGGTGGCTTCATCGAGATCAATCTCGGTCAGGCGATGATCTACAACGACTACACCGCGTCTGGCGGATCGACGTCTTTCACCTTCAAGATTGGTACCGGTAACGTTTCCACGGAAGACGATCTGACCTTCAGCGTCGCGTCGGCGACGGGTCAGGTACTGGGCGTTGACAGCGCAACGATCCAGATCGATGGCGCGACCGGGGCGAACGCAGAAACCGCTTCGACTGCGGTCTCGGCTGCGATCACCACGCTGAACACCGGCCGGTCTTCGATCGGTGCGGCGCAGAACCGACTCTCCTTTGCCTCCGCGAACCTCGCGTCGGCGATCGAGAACGCGGAAGCTGCCCGGAGCCAACTGTTGGATCTGGATGTGGCCGCCGAAATGACGGCCTTTACCAGCAAGCAAGTCCTGCTTCAGGCTGGTGTGGCCATGCTGGCGCAAGCCAACCAGCTGCCGCAGAACCTGTTGCGGTTGTTCCAGTAAGCCCAAAGGCTTGGGAGAGGGGAAAAATCCCCTCTCCCTCGTCCTTCTCTTCCAGGGGTGGAATGCAAATTCCAAGAAGTTCGGGAAGGCATAATCCAAGGGGTATTTTTCGAAAGCCGATATGGAAAACCCTATAAATCTGAATAATTTTTCCGTTGGACAGAACGGTTTGACGCGGTTCTCCGGCCTCACCTCCGGCATTGATTTCGTCGGCATCGTTGATCAGTTGATCGCGGCCCGAAAAATTCCCATCGACAAGCTTCAAACAAAGACCACCAACAACGAAACGCGAATCGCGGCCCTTCAGGAATTTGAAGGGCTTCTCGGACAATTTCGTCTTGCCCTGAATACGCTCCGCGGCGCCGTGAGCGTGGACGGCATCACCAACGCTTTCGCATTGAAACAGGCCTTCGCCTCGACCTCGCGCATCGACGCCGGCACGCCTTCGGCCGCCGCCAATTTGCTGGGCGTCAGCGTAACCAGTTCGGCCCCCATTGGAAGCCACACGATCGCGATTCAGCAGATCGCCACCGCCCATAAGGTGAGCAGCAATGCCTTCACAAGCGCGACGACGGCCATCGCCGGGATCGCGGACAATTCCTCGTTCACGATCGGGCTTGCCGGCGGTAATTCGGCGACGATCAACCTTTCCAGCTCGGATACGCTGCTGGATGTCCGCGACAAGATCAACAACGCGAACACGGGAACGAATGCGACGAAGGTGTCCGCAAGCGTCGTTTCGGTAAGCGCGACGGAAAACTACCTCGTTGTTACGGCCGCCGAAACGGGAAAGGCCCTGGTGCTTACGGATGGCGCGGGTTCGCCCCTGAACACGCTAGGCATTCTCTCCGGTACCGGCGTCAAGACAGAGCTTCAGGCGGCCCAGAAGGCGCGCTTCACGGCAGATGGCATTCTCGATTCGTCGTTCTACCAGTCCGCCCTGGTGGCAAACAGCGCGGCGCCCTTCAGCGGCTATACTTCGGTAACCGCCGGCGCCCACAGTTTTCAAATTCGTAACGCAAACGGGGTGCTGCTCGGAACCGTCAACTATGCGGATACGGACAGTCTCACCACCCTGGCGGCGACGATCGACGCCATCGGCGGGATATCGGCCCAGGTCGTCGCCGATTCCGGCCAGTTCCGCCTGCGGATCACGAAGGACGACGGCGCCGCCATCACGCTTGGGAACGACACCAACAACTTGCTGACTTCGTTGAATTTCACAAAGCCGAATTTGAAGGTGATCGAACGGGACACCAACACGATCAAAGACCTTTTCACGGGCATGACGATCACCCTTTTCCAGGCCGAGGCCGGCACGACGGTTAAAATCGACGTCGAGCGGAACCTGAGCGCCGTCAAGACGAACGTTCAGAGTTTCGTTGATACCTACAACGCCGGCCGGGAGTTCATTAACAAGCATTTCCAGGTCGATCCAACGACCGGCGCCCCGGCCAAGGACGCGATCCTTTTCGGCTCCACGACGCTCTCACAGCTCTCCGCCCAGCTCGGCGGGATCCTCGGGCGAGGCGTCCAGGGCGTAAACAGCCAATTCAGCGTCCTTCGCCAAATCGGGATCACGTTCAAGCAGTTGAACCCCGATAACCCGCTGGACGCGAACAAGCTCGTCCTCAACGAGGAGGCGCTGGATACCGCCCTTCTCAACAACCCGGAAGACGTCCGGCGGCTTTTCGCTTTTGACCTTACCTCGTCGAACCCAAACGTCTCATTGCTTAGCTTCACCGGCGCGACGTCCTTCAACGCCTCCGGCTACACGCTTAACGTTGATTTCGACGATCGCTATATCAGCAATTCGATCGCCAACGACACGGTGTTTACGCCAAGCTATGCCATGACCGGCATGCCGGCCAGCAATGGCATCAGCCAGATCCAGTTCGGCGACCAAGTGTTTTCCGGCGAATCCTTCCGCTATAGCTACGACGCGGCAATGGAAAACTTCACCATCGTCAACCTGGCGACCGGCATTGCCAGCACCGTCAACATCACCGCCGCCCTCAACGCGGCGGCCGGCGTCGGCAACAATCTTGGCGCCGGGCAAACGGTGGATATCACCTTCCCGGAAGCCTTCATCACGCTGACGCTGACCGGCAACGGCACCGCCTTCGACCGGACCCAGAATATTACCGCCAACCCCAACGCGGACACTTCCGCCGTCGGTTTTGTTACTTTCGGAAACGTAACGAACGCAAACGACGCAAACGGCGGTTTCACGGAGCCCACGCTTCAAGCCCTGCTTACGGGCGCCGCCTCGTCGGTCTACAGCGCGGCGACCGGGCGGCTTAGCCTAAACCTTACGTCGGATGGCTTGGGAAGCACGCTCTTCGACGCGACCGCCGGCGTCACCTTCGTGCTGGACGCCGCCTTCAACGGCTCGAACGATACGGCGACGACGGCCGACCTCGAGGATGGCAATCCGCATACCGTCGGCATCGTCGTGAACGGCCAGGAGATCGCCGTCCTCACGCTGAACCCACTCACCTCGACGGGGCCAGGCACGGCCGCGATTACGATTAACATCGGGGCCGGCCTGTTCGCCGAAACCTCGGTTGTCACTAGCAAGACTTCCGGGATCGGCAATTACCTCGCCGGCAATCTCAACAGCTCGTTCCAGATCCTTGATGCCACGGGCACACCGATCCCGGGCGGGACGATCAACTACGCCGCGACCGACAGCCTTCAGGCTATCGCGAACGCCATCAACGCCGTTGCCGGTGTTTCCGCCCTTATCCTCGAGCAAAATGGCGAATTCCATATCGACATCGTCGCCGACGACAGCACCGAGCTTGGCTTCACCGACAGCGGCGACCTGATCAGCCAGCTCGGCGTCGCGAAAGATCTCAACGCCAGCATTCTAAGCGCTACCATCAACGGGGTTGCCGGTTCGGCGACGGTCAGCGGCAAGACGATCACGGCGACGAACTTAACCGGCGCGAACGGCCTCAAACTTTTATACTCGGGCACGAAAGACGCCAGTAACGTTTCGGTCAACTATACGGTTGGACTCGGCGCCCAGATGTACGCCGTCTTGGATTCGACGTTGAATTTGACAAACGGCACCATCCGGACGGAAACGAACGCCTTGAAGGATCAGAACACGCTGACGGCCCGCCGAATCACGGAACAGCTTGGGCGCCTCGAGCGGGAACGCCAATCTCTTCTCGCCAAGTTCATCGCCATGGAACAGGCTCTTTCCTCGATGCAACGCATTCTCGACAATCTGAAACTCTCGACCGATCTTCGTTCGAAAAACCAGAATTGACGGAAAGACGCGCCGCTGACGTCGCAGCCGTAGGCGCCGCAGGACGGTCGAAAATTTTGAATTCGAATAAAAAATACGAAAATATTATCTTTTTTTCACAAGTAGTTAACTACGGCATGCGATGGTAAGGGCATCAACCAAGGAACAGCGCGTGGAACACAAGGCCTCGAATATCTACAAGATGCAGCGCATCCTGACGGCGCCGGGCGTGAAGCTGGTCGCCATGCTCTACGACAAGGCGATCGACAGTCTGAAGGACGCCGTTCACGCAATTGAGGTCGGGAATATCCAGGCGCGGTGGAATGCAAACCTGCGCGCCCAGGAAATCCTCACGCATCTTTCCGCCACGCTCGATCACAGCCGTGGCGGCGAGATTGCCGAGAACCTAGATCGCCTCTACCGTTTTATGCTTGCCCGGCTTTTCTTGGTAGATGTCAACAACGACCCCAAGCCAGCCCTCGATGTCATCGCCCTGCTCGAGCCTCTTCGCGCCTCCTGGCATGAGCTCGCCAATCAAGGGCCTGCCCCCATCGCCGAGGCGCCGACAGCCTCAGACGCGCTTTCCAAGAAAAACATCGCCGTTTCGGCCTGAAGATCACAAGGCCACTTCCCTCGCCCCGCCATCGCTGCCGATGGCGCCATCTTTTCATCATTGATGCTTGTTAGCTGGGCAGAAATTGCCATACCGGCCCAGCAGCTTTTTCCCGGTTTCGCCGCCGGTCCGGACATCGGCCAAGAAAATCCCAATTTTTTCCTTATTTATCATATAGATAAATAAGCATAGGAGTTGGCCCGCCATTTGCTCTCCTTCTTGCCATGAACAAACTGCATCCAACGTCCCAATGCAAGAAAGGCGAAAAAACAATCGCGCCTTTCGAAGGCAGCATGAACTACAGCTACGACGAGATCATGGGTGCGTCCCAATCCCATTTGATCGTCATGCTTTACCGAGAGGCCCTGGTTGCGTTGAAGGCAAGCCTGGTCGCCATCGAGCGCGGGAATATTGAGATGCGCTACAAGACAAGCGCCAAGGCGACAAATATCCTCGCCCACCTCTATCTGACATTGGACCTCGAACGCGGAGGCGATATCGCAAAGAATCTGGGCCAGATCTACAAATACCTCCTGCGGCGTTTGCCGGACGTCAATCTCAAGAACGATCCGCAACCGGCCCTGGAAGGCGCGCGCCTTCTCGAGTCCTTGTTAAATTCCTGGGAAAATCTCGACATGCAAATTTCCAGGCCAAGCGAAGGTGAGTTTTTGATCTATTGAAGCTAGCGGTCAGGAAGACAAAACGTAAAGTCAGGAAGACGGTAAATGGAATTCGTATCGGTAAAGCAGATTGCGTCGAATTTGGCGCAGGTTTCCAAGCGGGTCGGCGAAGGCGCGGCTCCGCTCGTTCCGTTCGATCAGCTCCTGCAACTGGAGAGCGACAAGCGCCCGCCGATCGAGACCGCAAAGACTGAGACCGCAAAGGCCGATCATGGCAGCGACCGTCCGGTGAAAACAAAAACCGACCGTCCGACAAGGACGGCCGACAGCCAAGAGCGCAAGGAAAAAGCAAAGGACAGCGATGAAGGGAACGCTTTTGTCGCGGCCGAAAGCAAACCCGCCTCCCTCGACGAGGTGGAAGAGACGGGGGCAGCCGAGAACAAGGCAAAAATCAATAATCCGATGGATGTAGAGGCGCCAATTGAACAGAGCACGACGCCGGACGGCGACATAAACCTATCTGGCCTGGCCGCGACACCTAGCGAGGCGCACCCCGAACACCCGGACGCACCCGCCATCCCGGCCGGACTGATTCTGACGAATTGGCCGCCGGCGGCGGATCGCCTCCAAGGCATTGCGGAGGCAATCGAGGGTCATGGGAAGGCCAATCCGTTGGCTCAGGCCATCCGTGCCACAGGCGATATCCAGACGCCATTGGGCCTGCAGCGCTTGATGGCCGAAGGTGCCGCACTGCCGAGCACGGTAGCCGCCGCGGACCCCCGCCTCACCGGCAAGGAGGCCATGCTGCCACAGGACGGGGAGGACGGCTTGCCGGACAACGCCTTCGCCTTCACCGGCAACGGGAAACCAGACGTTCTCGCCAAATTCCGGCAGGAGAAAGTGCTAATCGGCCAACCGGCCTTCGACGCCGCCAAGACGCTTTTTCATCCTATTCCGGCAAATCCAAACGGCCCGATTCCGCTGGCGGCCGGCATGCACGCCGTCCCTACGAACGTCGCCGCATCGGTAATGACGGAGACTTCAACCGAAAGTCTTTTGCCCCCGAACATGACAAGCGAAGCGGCGAGACGGCCGATCGCCATCGCGGCCACGGCCACGGCAGAGCGAACGGCAACCCCGCCGCCGGTGATGACCGATCAGATAGCCCTTCATTTGAAGCGGGCAGCGGCGGACGGCCTGGACCGGATTCGCATTCAACTGAAACCGGCTTCTCTCGGCCATATCGACGTCAAGATGGAAGTGGGCAAGGACGGCAAGGTAACGGCTGTCGTTTCCGTCGAGCGACCGGAGACGCTGGACCTTTTGCAACGGGACGCGCGCACGCTGGAGCGCGCGCTTCAGGATTCCGGCCTGCGCGCGGATTCGAATAGCCTGCACTTCCAGCTGCGCGGCGAAGGGAACGGCCGAACGCCGACTGGCGCGGAAGGTGCTGATTCTTCTTCGGTGAAGGATTCCGATCCAGCGGTGACCGATACGGAAACAACGGCTTTGGAAAATTACAACTACTGGGTCGTCGGCGATGGTTTCGTCGATATCCGGGTATAGGAGAGCGGAACATGCAAATCGGAGGAATTGGAACGTCCACAGCCGGCCTTAAGGCCGCGGGAGCCGGCGCCGCGCTTGCGGAAAACTTTGACGACTTCCTAAAGCTACTTACGGCGCAAATGCAGAATCAGGATCCGCTCTCGCCGATGGATGCGAAGGAGTTTACGACGCAACTCGTCCAATTCAGCGCCGTGGAGCAGGCCATCAATACGAACAGCAATCTGGCGTCCTTGATCGATCTTCAGAAGGCGAGCCAGATATCCAACGCGGTCGGCTTCATCGGCATGCAGATCGAAGCCTTTGGAAAATTGAACATGCTGACGAACGGCACTGCCGAATTCAGCTATGGCCTCGCCGGCACTGCTTCCTCGACAAAAATTTCGGTTTTCAACGAGGTTGGCCAGCTCGTCCACACCACCTCCGGCGCGACGGCAGCCGGCCGTCACACCTTTACCTGGAATGGCCTGGATAGCAATGGCATAGCCCAGCCGGATGGCAAATATTCCATTGTCGTGACCGCCATTGACGCAAACAACAAGCCGGTCGCCGTCGAAACCGGAATCATCGGCACGGTTACCGGCTTCGAGACGACGGTGGATGGTTCTGTCCTGCTTTCTCTCAACGGCATCGGCGTGCCGATGACAGACGTCGTATCGGTAAAGCCGAAAGGCTCGCAAGCAAACGGTGTGTAAGGGACTTTTGAGGATCATCTCGCGACAAGGGATAGACATAGGAGAAGGAAAATGAGCGTTTTTGGAGCAATGTTCTCGAGCGTTTCCGGCCTGAACGCACAAGGTCAGGCGCTTGGAATGATTGCAGATAATATCTCGAACATGAACACGGTGGGCTACAAGGCCGTTTCGCCGCGGTTTCATACCCTGGTCGTTCAGCAATCCCTGCAATCGTCCTACGCACCGGGAGGCGTCAGCACCAGACCCTTCTTCCAGATCGAGCGGCAGGGTTTGTTGCAGAACTCGGCCTCGGCAACGGATCTTGCCGTCTCCGGAAACGGCCTTTTCGTCGTCACCGCGAACCGAACCCCGGGTGCGAACGACCAACGTTTCTTCACACGCGCCGGCCAATTTTCGGTGGACGAAACCGGTTCGCTCCGGAACGCCGCCGGCTTCTACCTTCAGGGTTGGGTCACGGACACGGTCGGGACTCCGACGACGGTCAATAATAACCTTCTGACGGACCTCACAACCGTGAATATTTCGAGCTTGGCCGGCAGTGCCTCAGGAACAACCGCCGTCACGGTCGGCGCCAACGTGCCGGCTGAAGCCACGGCTGGCGATGCTCATGTCATGAATGTCCTTGCTTTCGACTCGCTTGGCGTTGACCACAACCTGCAAATGACCTGGACGAAGCAAGCGACGCCCAACGTGTGGGATATTTCAGCAACCGCAATACCGGACACGTCTGTCGTGACTCTCCTCAACGCGTCCGGTCAGACATACGCCTCCAGCGGGCGTCTTGACTTTACCCGCCTTCCGACGGCAAGCACCGGCGGCGCAGTCCTTGGCGATACGATCACGCTTGCCGGAACGACCTTCGAATTTACGGACGGAGCCGGCGTCGTTGGTGCCGGCAACGTCGAAGTAGATATCAGCGCCGCGGTGACGATCGCACAAGCGATCAGCGCCCTGAAGACGGCCATCGACGGCTCGGCCGTGCCGGGAACCGGACGCTTTACGGGCGGGACGGGTCAGAACATCAATTCCATGTTTATCACCCAGGCTGCAGCCGGGGCTGCCGTCGCGGTTGCGGACGGCCCGGTTGTTTCCTCCTCGCCTTTCGTGTCGCAGGTTGACCCGTTTACGGTCGCAGCCTTGACGGCAAGCGGGCCGGGCGCCACCTTCAACGGAGATGGAACGCCGAACAGCTTCAACGTGGCCACGGCCAACATCGACTGGGCAAACGGTGCCACCAACAGCACGATTGCGCTCAACCTAGGCACGGCTGGGCCAATTGGCACCGGCCAGACCGATGGCGTAACGCAGTTCTCGAGCGACTTCTTCGTCTCTTTCGTTAATCAGAACGGCGTCAGCTTCGGCAGTTTCACCGGCGTCAATATCAACGATCAAGGAGTCGTGACAGCTCAGTTCGATAACGGGGACTCGCGGGCGATCTTCCGAATCCCACTGGCGACCTTCGCCAACCCAAACGGGCTGGAGCCGAAGAACGGCAACGTTTATGGCCAGACGGACGCTTCCGGCAACTTCTTCCTAAACTTCGCCAACACGGGTACAGCCGGGAAAGTTGCGGCCTCCGCCCTTGAGGCTTCAACCGTGGACCTCGCAGAGGAGTTCACGAGCATGATCATTGCCCAACGCGCTTACTCAGCAAACGCGAAGATCATCACGACCGCCGACGACATGCTGGACGAACTGATTCGCGTTAAGCGGTAGGCAATCTTTCCCCTGGGCGGCCCCGGCTTTGGTCCCTCGCCGTAGCCGGGGCCGCCAACTTCTAAAATCCGATCTATCCTTTAGCGGTTTTTTAAGCTGGGACGGGTACAACTCCGCCTTAGGAGTAATGAGCCAGATGAAGCACAAAACGGCGAGAGGCGAATGAAGGACAGGAACGGCGACGCGGCCAAGATGAGACCTGTTATCAAGCGGATGACGCTGGATGATCTGCCCCCACCCAATACTCGGCGGTGGGTCGTCCGTCGCAAGGCGCAAGTGGTCGAAGCCGTTCGAACCGGCGTGTTGAGCCTGGACGAGGCTTGCCAGCGCTATACCCTGTCGATCGAGGAATTTCTCTCCTGGCAGCGCTTGTTTGACAGCCATGGTGTCCACGGTCTTCGCGTGACACGGCTTCAAGAATACCGAAATTCCAACCCGGGATCTACCGGCGGGCCCCTGTAATTTTTTGCACTGTCCCCGATTTTTCAGATCGGCGCATGTCCCACGGTTAATTTTCGGTTGCTGCCTCAAGTAGGCAAATTTTGCCTGCGGTTAACTTCCTATTCACCTATGAACGGTAGCGTTTCGAGCGTGGTCGTCATCGGCCTCACGCTCGTATAGTCCAAAAACATACTTAAGAGACGCCACTGTGAATGGGTTGCACCTAACGCTCCAAAAAATCGGGATGGGACGGTTGCTCATCTTCGCCGTCGTGGGCCTTTCCCTCATTGGGTTCTTTTTCTTCCTCACGACACACCTTAATTCTCCGAACATGGTCCTCCTCTATGGAGATCTCAGCCCGGAGGACAGCAATCAGATTGTCACGAAGCTTGAAGGCATGTCGGTGCCCTACCAGCTTAACGGCGGCGGCACGCAGGTCATGGTGCCTTCGGACAAGGTGCTTCGCCTGCGGATCGGACTCGCCGAGCAAGGCCTCCCCCGGGGCGGGTCAATTGGTTATGAAATTTTTGACCGTTCCGAATCGCTGGGCGTCACGAATTTCGTCCAGAATGTCAATTTGCTGCGCGCGCTGGAAGGTGAGCTTGCCCGAACCATTGGTGCCATTGCGTCAATTCGTTCGGCCAGGGTGCACCTTGTCATCCCAAAGCGCGAATTGTTCAGCCACGAGAAAATGGAACCTCGCGCCTCGATTATCCTGAAAATGCAGGGCGGGCGCCGTCTCGACAAGGCACAAGTGTTTGCGATCCAGCAGTTGGTGGCTGCCGCCGTTCCCGGGCTGAAGCCGACAAATATCTCGATCGTGGATGACAGCGGGACGCTGCTTGCCCGGGGCATTACCGAAGGCGAAAACGAGGCCGGCTTCACGGCAACATCTGCGTCGGAAGCGCGTCAAGCCTATGAAACCCGCCTGGCCGCCTCGATCATTGACCTTCTTGAGCGCTCTGTCGGAGACGGAAAGGTGCAGGCGCGTGTCTCCGTCAATATGAATTTTGACCGCACCATCACGAATTCCGAAAGCTATGACCCGGACGGCCAAGTCGTTCGTTCGACCCAAACGGTCGAAGAAAAAGCGTCCAACCTCGAAGACAAGACCGAAGCGCCTGTCACGATTGCCGGAAACCTGCCTGGAGCGGAAGCCATCGGCGCGGAAAACGGGCCTACAAACTCCAGCCAGTCTTCGCGCGTTGAAGAAACGGTCAATTATGAAATTACCAAGACGATCGAAACCCACACGCAAGAGAGCGGCACGATCAAGCAGATTGCCGTCGCCGTATTGGTTGACGGAACTTACGTAAACGACGCCGCTGGCAACCAGGTCTATCAACCGCGTGGCGCGGAGGAACTGGAAAAGCTCACCTCCCTAGTCCGCACGGCAATCGGCTATGACGTCGAGCGCGGCGACAAGGTAGAGGTTGTCAATATGGCGTTTGTCCGTCCGGAAGTCATGCCGGAAGAAATTCCGAAATTGGAGTTTCTTGGCCTGACGAAGTCGGATTATTTCCGGATGGCTGAAATCATGGTGCTGACGGTGGTGGCGGTGCTCGTGCTTCTTCTCGTCGTGCGGCCACTGATCACCCATGCCATTCGCGTGATCCCCGAAGCCATGGCGGAAGGGCAGCGGCTTCTGGCCGATCAGCGGGAACTTGAAACGCCCGCCTTGGGGGCGCCCAGGCAGGCGTTTGCCGCCGGGTCAGGCACGATGGGGCATGAAGGAGGAGAAGAACCGGAATCGATGATCGATATGGAGAAGGTTGAAGGCCGGGTCCGCGCTTCCACCGTGAAGCGGATCGGAGAAATCGTGGACAAGCATCCGGAAGAAACGGTCGGCGTCGTCCGCAGTTGGATGGCTCAGGAACGGGGATAGCCGATGGCGAATCCAAGTAGCGTAAAAGACGACTTCCAGAGCATAAACGGGCCACAGAAAGCGGCAATCCTTATGATGTCGCTCAGTGAGGCACAGGCCTCAAGCGTTTTTTCGCTCATGGACGACGAGGAGATCAAGGACATCTCCCAGGCGATGGCGAACCTTGGTTCCGTCAGCTCGACGGTTATCGAACGCCTTTTCAATGATTTTCTTGACCAAATGTCCGCCACCGGTTCCCTCGTCGGGAGTTATGAAAGCGCCGAGCGGTTCCTGACAAAGACACTCGGCAAGGATCGCGTCGACGGCATCATGGACGAGATCCGTGGACCGGCCGGCCGGACCATGTGGGATAAGCTGGGAAACGTGAGCGAGGAAGTCCTCGCGAACTACCTCAAGAACGAATACCCGCAAACCGTCGCCGTCGTTCTTTCAAAAATTCGGGCGGACCACTCGGCAAGGGTGCTGTCAATCCTGCCTGAGGAATTCGCAATGGAAGTCGTCCTGCGAATGCTTCGGATGGAAGTCGTCCAGAAAGACATCCTGGACGGTATCGAGAAGACCCTGCGAACCGAGTTCATGAGCAACTTGGCCCGCACGAACCGTCGCGATGCCCATGAGATGATGGCAGAAATCTTCAACAACTTTGACCGTGCCACCGAGGCGCGAATTATGTCCTCGCTCGAAGAGCGCAACCGTGATTCCGCGGAGCGGATCAAAGCGCTGATGTTCACCTTTGAAGACCTGGGCAAACTTGATGCAAGCGGTGTCCAGACCCTATTGCGCAACGTGGAAAAAGACCGGCTTGCCTTGGCTCTGAAAGGCGCCTCCGAAGTGATTCGAAATCTTTTCTTTCAAAACATGTCCGAACGCGCAGGAAAAATTCTGCGCGAAGACATGGAGGCGATGGGACCGGTTCGCCTGCGGGAAGTCGACGAAGCACAATCTTACATGGTCAACACGGCGAAGGATCTGGCGGCGCGCGGCGAACTTGTCATCAGCGAGAGCGGTGGCGATGACGAGCTTGTGTACTAAGCGGTGGACGGAATGCAGCCGACAAAAAAATTCCTGTTTGAAATAGATTTCGCGGATCCGGCCGCTCTCAAGCGTATAGGACAAGCCGTTCCTACCTACACGGAAGCCGAGATCGAGGAAGCCCGTCGGAAAAGTTTCGAGGATGGGAAAGCGGCCGGACGCAAAGAGGCGGAAGCGGATACGGAGCGTCTTGCCGCCAAGGCTTTAAATGTTGTTGGCGATCGCATGGCCAAACTCGAGGCTGTCCAATCCGAAGCTAGCAAATCCAACGCCCGCGACGCAGCCGAACTTGCCATGACAGTCGCGCGAAAAATCATTCCGGAAATCTCTGAACGCGGCGCGCTTACGGAAATCGAGGCGATGGTCCGAAAGTGCCTCGCGGACCGTTTCGACGAGCCGCGGGTTGTGGTTCGCGTTCACGATAGCTTGCTGGACGGTTTGCGCGCGCGTATCGACTCGACGGCGGCTATGGCTGGTTTTGCCGGCAAGCTTGTCCTGCTGGCCGACGACTCTCTCAATCTCACGGACTGCCGAATCGAGTGGGCGGACGGCGGCGCCGAAAAGGACGAGGTGCGCCTCTGGAAGGAAATCGAGGAGGCCGCGCGTCGGTTCACCGACCAACTCGAAAAAGTAGCATTGCCGGCCGCCGAAAAACCCCCTACCGCCACCCAAAGGGCGGAGCCTGTCATCCCAATCGCCGGGAAATCCAAAAAAACGGAGCCGGAAGCCGTCCCCGGTGAGAAACCGGAAGCCTTTCGGGTAAGCCAAGACCCAGGAGAGAATGATGAGCAATGAAGAGAATCTAAATCTGGAAGAGCTGAAAGAAGAAGCGCCGCCGCCGGATGACAAGACCAACTCGAGGGCGAAGCCAAAGGCATCCCAAAAAGCGGATTCGGACGAGGGAGACGACGCCGCCGCCATCCTCTCCGGGCTTGAGGCGGTTTACGACATCCCCGTGCAGGTCTCGGCTGTGCTCGGTCGCTCGACGATGCAGGTGAGCCAGCTCTTGAAGCTTGGGCGGGGGGCCGTCGTTGAACTCGATCGCAAAGTCGGCGAAGCAATCGACATCTATGTCAACGACCGTCTTGTGGCTCGCGGCGAAGTCGTCGTTCTGGATGAGCGGCTTGGCGTGACTATGACGGAGATCATCAAGTCCGACCGCTAGACGACGGTTTGCGCAAAGAAAAGCCGGAAAGAAACAGACCCAATGGATATTGCGACAGTCGGTGGCATCGTGGGCGCTTTTGCCCTTATCGCGATCGCGATGGTGCTTGGTGGATCCCCTCTGGCTTTCGTTGACGTCCCGTCGATCTGCATCGTCCTTGGCGGCACTTTCGCCGTAACGATGGCCTGTTTTTCCCTGCCCGAAATGCTGGGCGCCGGCAAGGTCATCATGAAAGCCATGTTCAAACCTGGCCAGAACCCCACCGACGCCGCGAATCGCATTCTTGAATTCGCCGATATGGCCCGCAAACAGGGCCTGCTCAATCTTCAGTCGTCCCTCGATGAATTGGAGAGCGAGCCCTTCCTTCACAAAGGGCTGACGATGGTCATTGACGGTACGCCAGGTGAAGAAGTCGAGAAGATCATGCGTCAAGACATTCAGGCGACCGCATCCCGCCATTCCCAGAGCACAAGCATTCTGCGCAAGGCGGCCGAAGTCTCACCGGCGATGGGACTTATTGGGACGCTTGTCGGGCTGGTCCAAATGCTCGGAAACCTGGACGATCCATCCTCGATCGGGCCAAGCATGGCGGTTGCACTGCTGACGACTTTTTATGGCGCAATCCTGGCAAACGTCGTCTTTTCGCCGCTGGCCTCAAAACTGGAGCGAAATTCCACGGAAGAGCTATTGACGCGCAGCGTGTACCTGCTTGGCACGACTTCGATCTGCCGACAAGAAAATCCCCGCCGTTTGGAAACGCAGATCAACACGGTTCTACCGCCGGCAAAGCGCGTACAATTCTTTGACTAGGTTTGGAAAGGAACAACGGCATGAGACTTCTTATCATTGGCTCGCTAAACGGCCAGATTGGCGCTGCCAGTAAAATCGCCATCGAACGCGGCGCGTCGGTGGATCATGCCGGTACGATTGACGCGGCCCTCGACGCCCTTCGCTCCGGCCGCGGGGCGGAACTGGTCATGGTGGATGTCACACTGGATATTGGCTCGTTGATCAAGCGCCTGGAATCTGAGCACATCAACGTGCCTGTCGTGGCTTGTGGTGTCGGTTCGGATACGGAGGCCGCCGTCCAAGCCATCCGAGCCGGCGCCAAGGAATACGTTCCACTTCCTCCGAACGCCGAGTTGATTGCCGCCGTCATCGAAGCGGTGACGGAAGAGAACAACGCCATCGTCTGCAATGATCCAATAATGCAAAAGACCCTGAAGTTTGCCGAACGGATCGCGCCCAGCCATGCAAGCGTACTGATTACTGGGGAGTCCGGCACCGGCAAGGAACTTCTGGCGCGTTTTATTCACCATAAAAGCCGCCGGGCGAAAAAGAAATTTGTTTCCGTAAATTGCGCGGCGATTCCGGAAAATCTCCTTGAATCGGAACTTTTCGGTCATGAAAAAGGCGCCTTTACGGGGGCCATCGCGCGGCGTATCGGAAAATTCGAGGAAGCAAACGGCGGCACTCTGCTCCTTGACGAAATCAGCGAACTTGCCTTCCACCTCCAGGCAAAATTGCTGCGCGCAATTCAGGAACAAGAAATCGACCGCGTCGGCGGCGGCGATCCGGTGAAGGTTGATATCCGACTTCTCGCAACCAGCAACCGCGACCTGGAGGAAGAAGTTCGTAAGGGCAATTTCCGTGAAGACCTTTATTTCCGCATAAATGTCATGAACTTAGTTATTCCACCTCTTCGCAGCCGGCCAAAAGACATCGCGGCACTTGCGGAACATTTCGCGGAAAAATACGCCGACCTCAACGATATCCCTAGGCGACATCTTGCCTTGGCGGCCCTTAACCGATTGCTTGAACATACCTGGCCCGGAAACGTGCGCGAGCTTGAGAACACGATTCATCGGGCGGTTTTGATCGCCAAGCAAAGCGAACTCGAATCGGAAGCAATCTTGTTGAACGCCCGCTCGATCCATGGAGATGGGGATGCGGAAGCGGTCGAAGAATCCAGTGAGCAGAGCAAGGCGGCGCAGCTCGTTGGCCGTACGGTTGCCGATGTCGAGCGCGAACTGATCCTCGATACGTTGCACCATTGCCTTGGCAACCGCACCCGCGCAGCCGGCATTCTTGGTATCTCGATCCGGACACTCCGCAACAAGTTAAAGCAGTACAGCGAGGAAGGGGCAGCTGTGCCGATGCCTGGCGGCCTTGACTCGCTGCTCACATAGATAAGGCTTTGTTTACTTGAGCGGCTAGGCCGCTCGGAAATTGGCGAATATGGCAGAGATAACGACCAAAACGACGCTCATGGCCGGGAACCCGCTGGACCGCCTGAGCAGCACGCTGCGGCGCGGCGACGTTGCCCTTGCCATTGGCATCGTATGTATCCTGGTTGTCCTCGTCCTGCCGATGCCGCCTTGGCTTCTCGATATTTCGCTCGCGATTTCCATCACGTTCTCCGTCCTAGTCCTGATGACGACGCTGTTCATCGCAAAACCGCTGGAATTCAGCTCGTTCCCGACGATTCTTCTGATTGCAACCATCCTGCGTCTTTCCCTCAACCTCGCCTCGACACGCCTGATTCTGGCGCATGGCCACGAAGGAACGCATGCCGCCGGCAAGGTTATCCAGGCCTTTGGCGGTTTCGTCATGAGCGGAAATTTTGTCATCGGAATGATCGTGTTTGCCATCCTCATCATCGTGAATTTTGTTGTCATCACGAAGGGATCCGGACGGATCGCGGAAGTCGCCGCCCGCTTTAGCCTGGACGCCATGCCGGGCAAACAGATGGCCATTGATGCGGACCTGTCCTCCGGACTTGTAAACGAAGAGGAAGCGAAGACAAGACGGAAGTCGCTGGAGAACGAGACCACCTTCTATGGCGCTATGGACGGCGCTGCAAAGTTCGTTCGCGGCGATGCAATCGCCGGAATTCTCATAACTTTCATCAATATTGTGGGCGGCATTATCATCGGAACCGCCCAACAAGGCATGACGCTTGCCGACGCAAGCGAGACGTACATGATTCTGACGGTGGGCGATGGCCTCGTGACTCAGATCCCGGCCCTCATCGTTTCGACCGCGGCCGGTCTCTTGGTGTCGAAGTCAGCCGTCGTCGGCTCGACGGACAAGGCTATTTTCGGGGAACTGGCTACTTACCCGCGAGCACTGGGCCTAAGCGCCTCGCTGATGGTGGCGCTCGCACTCCTTCCCGGCATACCGATGCTGCCCTTCCTGCTGCTTGCCGGTATTACCGGCGGGGCCGCCTGGCGTCTCTCACAGCGCCAGATAACGGCGGAAGCTGCCGAAGCCGACCAGGCCGCGGCCCTGCCCGCGCCGGTGGCGGAAGAGCCGATCGCGAAGATCCTGCACATCGATAACATTCGCCTTGAACTTGGCTACGGGCTGCTGCCGCTGATCAACGACGAACGAGGCCCGAGGCTCACCGAGCAGATCAAGGCCATTCGCCGGCAGCTGGCCAGCGAAATGGGATTCGTCATGCCGTCCGTGCGCATCCAGGACAATATGCAGCTCACGGCGAACGAATACACCATTCGCGTCAAGGAGGTTCGCGCCGGCCGTGGAGAGATTCGGCCGAATCTGCTCCTCGTCATGGACCCGCGCGGCGACAAGATCCCTCTGGCTGGCGAAGAAACGGTTGAGCCGACGTTCGGTCTGCCCGCCATGTGGGTAACGGAAAACTATCGCGAGGAAGCGTCCTTCCGCGGCTACACGGTTGTCGAGCCTACCACCGTCATTACGACGCATCTGGTTGAGGTCGTAAAGGACAACATGGCGGAGATGCTGTCTTACAGCGAAACAAAAAAGCTGGTGGACGACCTCGATGCAGAGCAGCAGAAGCTCCTGGCGGATATGATCCCCAGCCAAATATCGCTGGGAGGTGTTCAGCGCGTTCTCCAGAACCTGCTTCGGGAACGCATATCCATTCGCGATCTTCCGGCCATCCTAGAGGGCGTTTCGGAAGCCTGTGGCTTTACCCAGAACATCACGGCGATTTCCGAGCACGTCCGCTCCCGTCTCGCCCGACAAATCAGCGACACGCACGCGACAGAAAGCGGCTATATCCCGATTCTGACGTTGAGTCCTGAATGGGAAAGGTCCTTTGTGGAGTCGGTCGCCGGCCAAGGCGAGGAGCGACAGCTTTCCATGGCGCCAAGCCGCCTGCAGGCCTTCATCCAGCAGGTCCGCCAAACCTTCGAGCGGCATGTCATGATGGGAGAAGAGCCTGTCATTTTGACCAGTCCCGCCATCCGGCCCTATGTCCGTTCGATCATCGAGCGTTTCCGCCCGATGACGACCGTCCTCTCCCAAAATGAAATCCACCCGAAGGCAAGGATCAAGACGCTTGGCCAGATCTAACGGGAAATCCATGGCATGCGCTTGAAGTCGTTCACAGCACCGACGATGGCGGCCGCCTTGAATCTGGCCCGGCAGGACCAGGGCGACGATACGGTGATCGTCGCCACGACGGAAGACCCCGAGGCGGGCGGCTTTCGGGTGAGCGTCGCCATCGAGACGGAGGAGATCCTAGCGCGCCCGCCGAGGGGAAATAGCCGCGCCACCCTTCAACCTATTGAAGAGGCGTTAGCCTATCACGGGGTCTCGGAGAATCTGGCCTCTGAGCTTTTGGCGATCGCCGAAACCATCCAAGAAGACGACCCAATACTCCGACTTGCGGCCGGCCTCGATTCGCATTTTCATTTTCTCCCTCTTTCAGACCGGACAGTGAGTGTGCCTCTTTTGCTGATCGGCCCGCCCGGCATGGGCAAGACGACCGCCATCGCCAAACTTGCCGCAAGCGCCACCATAAAAAAACAGCCCGTCACAG
This sequence comes from Pseudomonadota bacterium, assembly GCA_040752895.1. Classification (NCBI taxonomy): domain Bacteria; kingdom Pseudomonadati; phylum Pseudomonadota; species Pseudomonadota bacterium. The sequence goes on along the minus strand of JBFMHN010000001.1, from coordinate 26,378 downwards.
TCATCACGACGGATACCAAGCGCGCCGGCGCCATCGAACAACTCGAGTCCTTCACGAAGATCCTTGGCACGCGGCTGCATGTTGCCCAAGACCCGGGCGCGCTTCGGGATTTGCTGGCGCTGGAAAGAAGTCACGGCTTCACCTATATCGACAGCGCCGGCACCAACCCTTACGACGAGGAGGACATCGCTACCCTGAAAGCCTTCATCGAGGCTAGCGGTGGGGAACCGGTTCTCGTTCTGTCCGCCGGCGGCGACCTGCACGAGATGGAGGAGGTCGGCGATATCTTCGGCCGCCTCGGGGTTCGGCGACTTCTGATCACCCGCCTCGACATGGCGCGGCGCCTTGGCGGCGTGCTGGCAGCGGCGGAGCGTGCGCGCTTGAATCTCTCAAACGTCAGCGTGACACCGAAAATCTCGGAAAGCTTACACCCGATCAATCCCGTCTCATTGGCGCGCTTCATGATGCCGGCCTATGTAGCGGCACGTGCAATTTCGCGAAAAGAAATGACATAAATCATGTTGGAAACTGCCGCCCTTGGGGCGCAAACCCCTCGATCCGCCGGTCAAAACATCATCGCTATCGCTTCCGGGAAGGGTGGCGTCGGCAAGACGTGGCTTGCTATCAGCCTAATCCACGCCTTCGCCAAAGCCGGACGGCGCGCCCTTCTTTTCGATGGCGATTTTGGTCTCGCAAACGTGGACGTCCAACTCGGCCTGATGCCGGAACGGGATATTGCGGACGTCATCGAAGGAAAAATCGGGCTTCGGCAGGCAACCGTTTCGTACCCAGATGGTGGATTCGACGTCCTTTCAGGCCGTTCCGGAGCTGGAAATCTCGCCGCTCTCGGAAGACCGAAGTTGCATTTTCTGCGAAGCGAGTTGACAGCGCTTTCCGAGCACTACGACGATGTCGTCGTCGACCTTGGGGCAGGCCTTTCCTCCAGTGTTCAAATATTTTCCGAGAGTTTCGGCACAACGCTTGTCGTGCTGACCGATGAGCCAACCTCGCTTGTTGATGCCTACGCCTATATTAAACTGCGAGCGACGCAGCATCGCGACGCGGACATACGGATCGTCGTAAACCAAGCGAAAAGCGCGTCGGACGGCGAGCGTACCTTCGCCGTCCTCCGGCGCGCTTGTGAAAGTTTCCTCTCGCTTGCCTTGCCATTGGCCGGCATCGTCCGCCGGGACCCGCACGTCGAGGCCAGCATTCGCACCCAGACCCCGCTTCTAACCCGCTATCCGAATTGCGACGCCGCCCAGGACGTAGAGGCGCTGGCGAGACGCCTTGTCGAGAGAAAATGAGCGACGTCAAACCACCTTCCTCGATTCCCACCTCGGTGCCGCCGAAAGCAGGTCCCACTTCGCTGGCCACCATCACCAGTTCGCCACCGGCTATCGCCAAGCTGGCCTCCGGGACGATGATCGTCGGTACGGTGCTGCGACAGGATCAAAGCGGCCAGACGCTGCTTCGCACCGAGCACGGGCAGCTTGCCCTGACGACCCGGCTGATTTTGCCGGCAGGGGCCGAGGTCAAGCTTGAGGTGCGGGCGGTCGGTGCCCGGCTGCAGGCAATCGTCCTATCGGTTGAGGGGAGACAACCGGTAAGCGGTGGCGCCGCTCCCCTATCAGCCGCAGCGCAGCCGCCACTCCCGGTGGGAGGCGGCGGGGGTTCGCCACCCGCCTCCGGCATACCCCAGCCGCAAGTCCCTCTCCTTGCCCAGCCGGGCCCGCCCGGCGGCGCCAGCGTAGGAATAGGCCGGAACACCGAAAGGGTAGCCATCGTCGCAACTCTTGTGTCGGAGACAGCCAAATCCAACACCCCCTCGGCCGCCGTCTCTTTGCTAAAAACGGCGGCACGGCAGGAAATCCCGGTCCGCCTCGCCATTCTTTCTCTCCAGATGCCGGGCGGGGGGGCAGTTGCACCAATGCCTGCCGTCCCGTTAACGACGGCAGCCTCCGGCGGAACGATTCTTTCCGGAACCGTTCTCGGAACCAACAGCCAAGGACAGCCCATCCTGCAAACGCCCCTCGGTCAGCTGACGCTGCCTATCCGGGCCGAATTACCGATCGGTGTGGTATTGACCTTCGAGCTGCTCGAGCCGCCATCGTCACGGCCCGCCGCCGAAGCCATCTCACGGATCGCCATTCCCCTCGCGGCGGAATGGGCGGCGCTGAAAGAAACGCTACAAATACTCGGAAAAACAAACCCGGCACTTCAGGCAACCCTGCTGAACATAACGATACCGCGGATCGGCACGGACATGGCTGCGAAGCTCCTGCATTATTTCTCCGCCTTGGTGAAAGGCAACATCCGGGACTGGCTCGGCGAACGCCTGCTGCACGATCTCGAGCAGGTCAACAAGGGAGCGTTGGCCCAGCGACTTTCCGATGAGTTTCTACAAATTAGCCGTTTGGCCTTGCGCGGCGAGGAGGATTGGCGAACGATGCTGTTCCCGATTCTTTACGGGAACAACCTCCACCAAGCGAAGCTCTTTCTCCGCCACCATGACAGCCGTCATGGCGGCGAGGAAAGAAACGGCGGCACACGGATCATCGTCGAGGTAAGCCTAAGCCGTCTTGGCGACCTGCAACTGGATGGCCTTTACCATGGGCGACATTTCGATCTGATTTTGCGAACGCGCCATCCACTGCCCGTCTTCATGACGACGGAAATCCGCTCAATTTTTGGGAGTTGCTGCGAAAATTCGGCTCTTCAAGGCAATCTTATGTTTCGCGCCAACGAGCCCTTCGTGACGACCCCGCTTCGCGAAAGCCCTACGGCGGGGCTTGGCCTCGAAGTCTAGCCGGTTGAAAATCCGAAAAACACTGCGCCTAGGCTAGCCCCGCGGGTCGGCGCCGATGAAGATTCAGCGCAACTTCGTCAAGGTCATTCTGCTGATGACGCTCCAGTATTTGCTTCTGGCGTTGCCGTCGATTCGCTTCGGTCAGCTCGTATTTCTTTAATTCGCGATATGCCTTGGCTACCGCCTCCTCCAAATCCTGAATTTGGCTGATGGTTTCATAAATGGATTGTTTCAGGTTTCGCTGCTGTTCGAAAACGCTTTCCACATAATTGGCGTAGGTATAACTGGCCTCTCGGGATTTTTCCGCAATCGCTTGTTCTGCAGCGAGTTCCAGATTGAGTTTGGTGGAGCGATCCTGTAACTGACTGTGCAGGCGTTCCAGCTCTCGCAGATCACGAAGTTTTTCGTCCAACTTCCATTGGTGAAGCCGGATAAGACTTTTGAGGCGGCTCATGCCGCATTACCTTCGGACGCTGCCGGCGCGTCGTTCATAATCTTGGCAAGTCGCTCGTACCCTTCCTGCAGACTTGAACATTCGTTATGGCTTTGATGCAGGAACGTTTCCAGCAGCGGGTGGTAGTGGAGCGCTTCGTCCGTTTTCGCATCGCTGCCTTTGCGATAGGCACCGATCCGAATCATGTCGGCCATGTCCTCATAAGCGGAAATGAGCGCCCTCGCTCGGCTCACGAGCGCGTTTTCTTCCTGGCTATTGCATGCCGGCATCGTTCGGGAGACGCTTCGCAGAACGTTGACCGGTGGAAACCGGCCCCGTTCGGCGATCGCACGATCGAGCACGATATGCCCGTCAAGGATTCCGCGAACGGTGTCCGCCACCGGTTCGTTATGATCGTCTCCCTCGACGAGGACAGTAAAGATCCCGCTGATGGTGCCTTCTCCCCGGCGCCCAGGTCCGGCGCGTTCGAGAAGTTTCGGCAACTCTGCAAAGACGCTTGGCGTATAGCCTTTGCTTGCCGGCGGCTCGCCGGCCGAAAGACCGATCTCGCGTTGGGCCGTTGCGATGCGCGTGATGCTGTCTATCAGGCAAAGAACATCCTTACCGCGATCCCGGAAATATTCCGAAAGGGCGAGCGTCAGATAGGCGGCCTGGCGACGCAGAAGCGGCGATTCGTCCGAGGTTGCAACCACGACGATGCTGCGGGCAAGCCCTTCCGGACCCAAGTAATCCTCGATGAACTCCTGCACTTCCCGCCCGCGCTCCCCAATAAGCCCGATAACGTTGACGTCGGCCGTCGAGAACCGCGCCATCATCGACAAAAGGACAGATTTCCCGATACCGGAACCGGAAAAAATCCCCACGCGCTGGCCACGGCAACAGGTGAGGAAGGTGTTGATGGAGCGAACACCAAGATCAATCTTGCTGCCAATCCGCTGCCGTTCGTTTGCGTGAGGCGGGGCGGCGCGCAAACGGTAGGCCAGATTGCCTTGGGATAAAGGCCCCCGGCCATCGACCGGTTCGGCCATCGCGTTCACGACGCGGCCGAGCCAGCTGGCCGTTGGGTAGACGACTGGCTCGGTATCCACCAGCTCGGTCTTGCAGCCAAGGCCAACCCCTTCCAGCGAGCCGAAGGGCATGAGAAGGGCCCGCCCATCGCGAAAGCCCACTACCTCACCTAGGACGGGCCGCTTGCCGCGACCCAGGATACGGCACCGATCCCCGATCGAAATGGCGCTCTGAATGCCGCCAATTTCGATCATCATGCCGAGGACGGCGGTTACCCGTCCATAGAATCGATAGGGGGGAATCCGGTCGAGACCGGTGAAATTCTCGTTTCGCGAAGGAATGGTTAACGTGCCGGGATTCATATGATATGTAAATTAGGTTCCTTGAGCCTTCCGAGAGAAATCCTAGGGGCTAAGGCTTAAGGTTCTGTGAAGGGCGGCCGGGTTGGATGCCATCTCGATCGCCATAGTTAAGATCATATTAACCCCTGCAGTGTCAGAGTCAGGGCTATCAGAGTTTAGTTTAGCGCCTGTCTTTAGGGAGGACCGTATGCGTGCGCTTCTGATCGAAGATGACCCAACGATGGCATCCAACATTGAAATGATGCTGCGGTCCGAAAACATCGTCTGCGACACGACGGATCTCGGCGAAGACGGTTTGGAAATCGGCAAGCTTTATGATTACGACATTATTGTTCTCGATTTAATGCTTCCCGACATGGACGGTTACGACGTACTAAGACACCTCCGCTCCTCACGAATCGAAACCCCCATCCTCATCCTTTCCGGCCTCACAGAACCTGACAACAAAATCAAGGGATTTGGCATCGGCGCCGACGATTACCTCACGAAACCCTTCGACAAAGGCGAGTTGATTGCAAGGATTCACGCAATCGTCCGGCGATCGAAGGGGCACGCAAATTCTATCATTAATACCGGGCGGCTTTCCGTCAACCTGGACACGCGGATGGTCGAGGTTGATTCAAAACCGATCCATCTTACCGGAAAAGAATACGGGATTCTTGAGCTGCTCTCCCTTCGCAAAGGAACAACCCTGACGAAAGAGATGTTCCTCAACCATCTTTACGGAGGGATGGATGAACCGGAACTCAAGATTATCGACGTGTTCATCTGCAAACTGCGCAAGAAGCTTTCCGCGGCCCTCGGCGGCGAAAACTATATCGAGACGGTTTGGGGACGCGGCTATGTTCTCCGAGATCCGGCCGGTGACATAGAAGGAGAGCCAACACCTCTCGCCTCCCCCCCGCAACCCGAACGGCAGGCAAGGACGGCCAGCGCCTGACGAGGCTGCTCCCTCGCGCCAAGCAAGCGCCAAAACGTTCGCGAGCGAAAAGCCAAGTTTTTGAATCGCAGATTACGAGGCAGAAGGTTGCGTCGGCGGGCGCGCAACCGAAGTTCCGATTGCCTTCGTGTGGACCGCGCCTCCCTCTTTTGCCAGCCCATAGGTGCCACGAGCACCCGGAACGGGCTTGAAGGTGTCCGTAACGCCGATCACCGTCTCGGCGCCGCCAAGAAAAAGCACGCTGTCGTTTGCCATGATTTTGCTGATGCGCTCAAGCACCCGCACTTTCGTCGGCTGGTCAAAGTAGATCAGCACGTTCCGGCAGAAAACAACGTCGAATGGTCCAAGGGCGGAAAAATCGTCGAGTAGATTCAGGTAACGGTAGGTTATCATCTCCCGAATTTCCCGACAGATCTGCCACCGATTTTCGCCTTCCTTTGTGAAGTATTTGACAAGAAGTTGGATGGGAAGGCCTCGCTGGACCTCGAACTGGGTATAAAATCCATCTCTTGCTTTTTTTAATACCTCGTCAGAAATATCGGTACCGATAATATCGAACCGGTAGTCACGGACCTTCGCGCCCTCCTCTTTCAGAAGCATTGCGATCGTGTACGGTTCTTGCCCCATCGAGCAGGCGGCGCTCCAAATTCGGATTTTTTTCGTTTCCGAACGAGCTGCCAACAGCTTCGGAAGAACATCCTCTTTAAAAATCTTAAAGGGCGTCCCATCGCGAAAAAAGAAAGACTCGTTTGTCGTCATCGCATCCGTAATTTCACGGATAAGCTTCTCATCTTTCTTGAGCTGGACCGTCCGAATAAGCTCATCAAGGCCGCCTATGCCCAGACGCCGAACAAAAGGCGTGAGCCGCGCCTCGACCAGATAGGTCTTCGCCTCGGAAAGCACGAGACCGGAACGTTGATAAAGCAGATCGCACAGAAACAGGAAGTTGTCTGGCGTCATGGTGCTTTTCCGCTAATTCGTTCGTGGACATAGGCCGGAATCTTCTGCAAGGGCAAGATCGCGCTGCACAAGCCGGCCATCGCAACGGCCCCTGGCATGCCCCAGACAACGCTCGATTCCTCGTCCTGTGCGATGACGGTGCCCCCGGCGACAACGATTTCATCGCTGCCCTTGAGGCCATCCTGCCCCATGCCCGTTAGAATCACGGCAAGCGCGTGGGCCCCATAGGTTTCGGCGACGCTTCGAAGCATTGGATCGACGGCTGGCCGGCAAAAATTTTCAGGCGGCGTTTGAAGAAGACGCAAGGTGTTTGTCGGCTCCCCTTTCTCGACAACCATGTGAAAGTCGCCTGGCGCCAAGCGAGCGCTACCGGCCTTTATCGGCTCCCCATCCATGGCCTCCGCGCAAGGAATCTGACAGACCCGGCTGATATGTTCCGCAAGGATGGTCGTGAAGGTCGGCGGCATGTGCTGCGTAATGAGAATCGGAAGGGGGAAGCCTTCCCCCACCTGCTTTAACAGAGCGAGCAGGGCCTGGGGGCCTCCCGTCGAACTGCCGATGGCGATGACCTTCGGCAAATGAAGGGATGGCTTGCGGAGTATGGGTAAAACACCACGGCGTCCCTCCCTCGCCTTCGCCACCATGTCGGGAATCGTGCGGTCTATGTTCGATGTAACCACGGAGGCTCCCCGGCGGCGGGCACCGAGATTACGGACCTTTTCGATCAACATATGGCGGAAGTCGCGCGATCCGCCAACCTCCCTTGCCGAGGTTGGTTTCGGGATATAGTCCGCGGCTCCCAGGGAAAGTGCGCGCAGGCTTACCTCGGCGTTCTTCAACGTTAAGGTCGAAGCCATGATCACCTGAACCTTGGGGTCCTGTTTCAGGAGAAGCTCGAGCGCTGTCATGCCATCCATGACCGGCATTTCAATATCGAGCACGATGACTTCAACGTCATGACGCAACGCCGTACCGACCGCGATCTTGCCATTGGCGACGGACGCCACGACGGCGATATCTCCGTCTTCTTCAAGGATTCGCGTCAGAAAACCGCGAATGACAGCGGAATCCTCAACCACCATCACCCGATAAGGATCGGTGACGGAACCGATGGCGGAAGCTTTGTCTGGTCTGACATCAGCCGCCGCTGACATCAAAGCACTCCTACCTGCTCGAACTTCGCCTGAAGAATCTCGCTGTCGAACGGCTTCATGATATATTCGTTCGCGCCAGCCTGAATAGCCTCCTGAATATGCTTCAGGTCGTTTTCTGTAGTGCAGAAAACGACGACGGGCCGCTCCCCTCCGGTAAGTTTACGAAGTTCCTTCAGAAAATCGATGCCGCTCATGACCGGCATGTTCCAGTCCAACAGAATGACGTCCGGCATTTCTTTTCTACAGACTGCCAACGCCTCAATGCCGTTCGTCGCCTCTTCAGTCCGGAAGCTTAACTCTTCCAGAATGCGCCTAGCGATCGTCCGTATTACTTTTGAATCATCGACAATGAGACAATATTTCATCGTTATTTCCCGCCGATAGGTTGCGGTACGGCCTTTCCTTTTCCCATTAAGCTGCCTTTGGGGTGGCAAAATCAAGAAGCCGGCTCACGTCCAGAACGATGAGGAGCGTCTTATCCAGACGATAGACACCAGAAGAAATCTCGCTCCACAGGGGATCGAGAGTGGCCGGCGGGCGTTCATGGGCATCGGGCGGCAAATTTAGGACCTCGCCTACGGAATCGACGACCAGGCTATAGAGTTCCTCACCACGGGCGACAACGATGCTCATGCCGCTTTGTTTTTCCTTCGACGCCGGGAGGCCAAGCCGCTTTCGCACGTCGATCGCTGTAACGATACGCCCGCGCAAATTTAGTACGCCCGCGACTTCCTTCGAGGCAAGCGGCACCCACGTCAATTTCTGCGGCCCCAGTACGTCTTGAACATCCAAAACCGGAATACCGAACATTTGATCGTCGACAAGCATCGTGACGAATTCCCGTCGCTCGCGGGTCCGATCAAATTCATCGGAGACGTTTAAAATTTGTTTTGGCTCCGTCATGCCGCGCCTCGTGTCGTGTCTAGGGTTTGAGCCAGTGTATGCAGCAAGGTATCGCGATCGGATTTTGCCACGTAATTGGAAAAGCCGGCCGCTTTTCCGCGTTCCACGTCGCGCTGAGAGGTGTGAGACGACAGCGCCACCAGCGGCGTATTCTGCCAAAGACCATCGTTCTGCACAGCTTTCGCAAACTCGAACCCGTTCATGCCCGGCATTTCTATGTCGCTTAGAATGGCATCGAAGGCCGCACCGGTTTCCCGCAGGCGAAGGGCCTCATCCGCGCTTGCGACGGACGTAACCTGATAGCCAGATACAGAAAGCAACGGCATCAATAGATTGCGGAAAAATGGGCTGTCGTCCACGAGCAGAAGACGACGAGGCGTGGCGGTGTTGTCGTAAGATGCATCCTCCCCGCTCGCGAACCAGTTTCCACAAGCCTGCGTAAGATAATAGGCGACATCAAGAATATCCGTTGCCTTGCCAGCGATGATGGCGCTACCGAGCGTGCCCTTATGGGTGCCGACATGCTCGATTTTGAGGTGACTTTCGACAATATCTAGTATCTCATCCACGACCAGTCCAATCGTACGGTTACGGTCGGAAAAAACGAGAACTGGCCGATGACCGGACCGTTCGTTCTCAAGCATCCCGCTTAGCGGGACGAGCAGCATGAGCTGCTCTCGGTACTGGACCATTGGCATGCCGTTCGAATATTCAATCTTGTCACAGCCGATCTCTTCCAGCCGCGCAACCAGCTCTAACGGAACCGCTTTCGGTTCTTCTCCGCCGGCCCGGAACAAAAGCAGCGACATACGTTCTTCGTTCCGGATCGTCTCCACCGCCGCATTGTTTTCGGCTTCCGGTGCGTCTCCGATCCGCGAATCGCCCGCGGCGGAAGCAATCCCGTTCGGATCCAGGATCATTACAACGCTGCCGTCTCCAAGAATTGTGTTGCCGGAAAACATGCCGATATCGCGGAGAATTGGCGCCACCGGCTTGACCACGATTTCTTCCGTATCGAAGACCCTATCAACGGCAATCCCGAATTTGTAGGTACCAACCTGGGTAATGATGACAAAGCGTTCCTTGCCTTCTCGTTTATGGATGTCCTTATCAACAGAGGGAATTTCCTTGTTTTCCGATGCGTTCTGGACACCCGGATTCAGCAAATCTCCGAGCATGACGAGAGGCAGCAGGCGATCCCGAAGACGCAAAACTGGCGTTTCGTGAATCCGCTCGATTCGATGCTCGGACCCGGCAGAGGAACGCACAAGCTCAAGCACGCTGATCTGGGGAATCGCAAAACGCTCGCCGCGGCATTCCACGATCAACGCCGAAACAATTGCAAGCGTCAGAGGAATCTTAATGGTGAAGGCCGTGCCCTTGCCTTCTTTCGCTCGCATCTCGATCGTGCCGTTGATTCGTTCAATATTCGTGCGGACGACGTCGAGGCCGACCCCGCGGCCCGATATGTTCGTGACGGCCTCTGCGGTCGAGAAGCCAGGCTGGAAGATATATTGTAAAATCTGCTGATCGGTCTTCGCATCCAGCTCGGCCTGAGTCGCCAGACCATTGGTCAACGCCTTCTTCTTTATCTTCTCGACCGAAATGCCGCGGCCATCATCGGAAATCTCAATGATAATGTGACCACCCTCGTGGTAGGCGTTCAGGATGATCTGGCCCGTTAGGGGCTTGGCGGCTTTTTCCCGTTCCTTTGGAACTTCAATACCGTGATCGGCCGAGTTCCGCACCATATGCGTCAGAGGATCCTTGATGAGTTCAAGAACCTGACGGTCGAGCTCGGTATCCGCCCCGATCATCTCGAGTTCGATTTTTTTACCAAGTTCCATGGCCAGATCGCGGACGATTCTTGGAAGTTTCGACCAGGCGTTGCCGACCGGCTGCATCCTGGTCTTCATCACTTCTTCCTGCAGTTCGCTCGTAACGTGGTTGAGCCGCTGAAGAGGCACGATGAATTCACTGTCGCTTTTTCCCCGCACCATCTGGAGCAATTGGTTACGCGTCAGAACCAGCTCGCTTACGATGTTCATGAGATTTTCAAGCAGGGCTACGTTGACCCGAATGTTTTGGGTGGCAATACTTGGTTGCTTTGCTGCGCTCGGCGGCAGCGCAGCCAGCGAGACGGCTGCTTGAGAGACGTCATGGATATCCTCTACGGTATCCTCCGCAAACTCTTTAGCCAGTTCGCCATCGTCATCAGATTCCGTCTCTAATACGGCTGTGGTTTCTTCGAGCGCCTTCTCGGGATGCACCCCGCCGCCTTCCATCACGGCATGGAGACGACGGATTAGATCCGAATCGTCGCCCTCCGGTTCGGCCCCCGTTCCTTCGAGAGTCATCAGCAGCTCTTTGATCATATCCAGGGATTCAAAGATTAGGGTTACGGCTTCCGCCGTGACTTCCAATTTACCTTCCCGAAATTGCCCAAATACGTCTTCGGAAGCATGAGCAACCCGCTCGAGTCTGGGAAGTCCCAAGAAGCCGCATGTTCCCTTGATCGTGTGAACGAGACGAAAAATACCGCTCAGAAGTTTTGGATCGTTCGGATTCTTTTCAAGCTCAACAAGATCGGCGTCCAACTCGGAAAGGCTCTCTGCCGTTTCCGTTAAAAATTCTCTGAGTAGGTCATCCATGATTCATTTCCTGTCCTGCTCGAAGAGGATGGAACGGCCTAGTTCCCCTCCCCGATGCTTTTTTTATGTGTCCCCTAACGCTCGCAAATAGAGGTTAAAAAGCTGTAAAGCGCGGGAAGGCGCGGGAAGGTAACGAATCGGCGATTAACGTTGGTGTACGACCTTTAACGTGATGGCGTCCGTATGCAAATCGATCGTGAGGGTGAAGCCAAACCTGCCAAGGAGGCGCGCTAGAAAATAGGCGGGCACGTTACGCGGATTCAATTTTTCGACAGGAAGAGAAAGGCGAAGAGCTTCGACAGTTTCATTCTTGAAAAAAACGCTTTTTCCTTTCGCCGCAACTTCGAGAATTGTTTTGTCGGCCTGGCAGGCGACGGCGACGATGAGATCACCACCTTGCGGAAGCGCTTCGGATGCAAGCAGCGCCATGTTCAAGAGCAGCTTCACGGAACCATTCGCCAAGGACGCCAACGGGTCCACTTCTTCCCGCCAACCGAGATGGATACGCCCCCCTCCCAAATAGCCTTCCAGCAGCGCCCGCCCCTCGCCCAGTGGAAGCGTTTCAGCAGCGCCACCCCCCTGTCCGAACGCCGCGCGGAAGAAGCGCAACCGGCGGGACGCTTCGTCTGAACTTCTGTGTAGGAGACCGAGAACCTCAGCCTCCATCTCGGAACCGTCCTGCGCGAGAAGCTCGAGGCCGTTATGGATTGCCCCGACCGGGCTTACAAGATCGTGGCAAAGGCGAGAGCAGAGAAGTTCCGCTAAATGAATTTCGATGTCGGTGTCCACGCCCTCATTTCTCATCGCAACCCCGGTCCCGTGCGGTGTATGATTATTATAATCGTAAAGCCAAAAGCTAACGAGATGCCTCGGAAATGCAACACATACTACCGGGAGCCTTTGTCCGCCACCCAAGCCGGCCGGACTGGGGCATCGGTCAGGTACAATCCGTGATCAAAGATCGAATCACCGTTAATTTTGAGCACGCTGGCAAAGTGCTTATCAATGCTGCGGTCGTCGATCTGGCCGACATAACGGAGGAAACCCTGCGCCCGAAAGGGAACCCGGACGGGAGATAGGACAAGTTGCGCTCTCTTTCTGAAATTGCAGGAGAAAGAGGAAGGCTTGGAATGGCGCTGTCTGCGCTCATCCATCTGTCATTACTTCTTCCGTTTATTATCGTCACCTTTCCCATTCTGCGTTTCGTGAAAACCATCCCAATAGAAGAAGCCGACGTTTTGAGGGTGGACGTTGTCGTCTTCGACAAGATTGATTCCGCCGCGCTTCCGGTCAGCGATTTCATCGACCTCACGGAAGAGCAAAAAATTCCAGAATTTCGCGCGCCGCTTCCCGACCTGCTTGAGCCAAGCACCGAACCGGACAAGAAGGAAACCCCGCCGAAGGAGACAGAGGCCAAGCCCAAACAAGAGACGGCCGAAAAACTAAAGGAGAGCGCAAGACAAGAATCTGAGAAGCTTGCAGAAAATAACCTGCAAGAAAAGGAGAGGGAAAAGGAGAGGGAAAAGGAGAGGGAAAAGGAGAGGGAAAAGGAGAGGGAAAAGGAGAGGGAAAAGGAACTCGCAGAAACATCCCCGGAAACAAAATTGAAAAAAACGGAAGACGCCAGAACAACGGAAGACATCAGAAAAGAGGAAAAGAAGGTTACGGAGCGTCCGGAGACGACGAAGAGGGAAACCCCTTTCTTCGAAACCGTCACTTCGGAAGTGCCGTCAAGCCCCAAGCGCCCCACAGCAGAACGGAAGCCTTCCAAGCCAGAAGATATTGATATTGAGGCTCTAGAACTGGGCGTAGGGCCCACGGGGCCCAAGCCGCCGGCCCCGACCGACGAAGCGTGGAAGGAAACACCCGCAGCTTCAACGGCAGCCCTGAGGAAAACTCCGGCCGATCAAGAGAAGGAAACGCCCGTTGCCCGGGCGACGGAAGAGCCTGCGCAGGCAGCGCTGCCGACCTCGCCCAAGGCTGCTCATACGCGACCCGGGCAGGACATGCCGGCAAAAGGCCAGCTTGGCGAATTGCTCCAAGGAATGCGCGAACGCAACCAACGCCTCGACCGCGCCCTTCTCAAAGCGCCGAAGAGCGAGCTGAACGAGCGGCAGGTGCAAAGCATCCTTCGCCTGCAAGACGCCGCTGAGCAAGGCTATGCCTATGCCCAGCACGGTCTGGCCGAGGTCCTCATGAAAAGCAGCCTCGACGGGCAAGCGCCGGAGGAAGCCGTGAAGTGGCTGACACAGGCCGCCCAATCCGGCTATGTCGAGGCGCAAGTGTTGCTTGGCTACCTCGCTGCAAACGCCGAAAATAAAGAGAGGAATTTTGCCGAAGCCCTGGCCTGGTGGAGCCTGGCCGCCGAACGCGGCAACGAAGCGGCAATTTACGGAGCAGAAAGGTTAGAAAAGTTGATGCGGGTGGAAGAGATTATCAAGGCGCGCCAGTTAGCCAAGAAGTTTAAGCACTACGAAGCCCAACTGGCCCCCGCCCCTTTTGTCTCCGGCGTTGAGGACAAGCGCGAGCCGAACGAGATCCTACGGGAAGCATCCGCTAACGGCGATATCAGCACGGTCCAACTGATGTTGATCCGTGGGGCGGATCCAAACGCCCTCGACAATACAGGCCGGTCCGCCCTGATAAATGCGGCGTGGCGGGGCCGCACGAAAATCGTCCGGTTGCTGCTCGAGAAAGGGGCCGATATCACCGTCCGCGACAACGATGGGATGACGGCGGCCAATTGGGCCGCCGTCAATGGGTATAGCGAGATAATACAGATGCTGGCAGAAGCGGGCTTAGATATGAACAACCGCGACAACGACGGCCTAACCCCCCTTATGCGGGCATCGTGGAACGGCCATGCAAAGGCGGTGGCAGCCCTGCTGGCGGCGGGCGCTGATCCAAAGCTCCGCGATTTCTCGGGAAAGTCCGCGTTCGACTTCGCGCTTCGGGAAGGGCATAAGCCGATTCAGCAATTGTTGCAGGCCGGCGGCGCGCCTTGATCCCCTTCCTTCGCTCTACGCCCGTTTGGCGCTCTGTTCCCCAGCCTTAAGCACAGGACGCTGGCGCGGCTTCGCTACTTCGATATACTGTTTCTCTTTCCTTGTGCTTGAGGACGCTCTACCGATTCCAGATGGGCCAGACGGAATTTCAGAAGATTGCCTTGGTTGCCTCGGAAGCGCCGGCCGCACAGGAAGCGCTTGCCCGCCTCGAGGAGCGCTACGATCACGTGCCGCCGGAGGAAGCGGACGTCATCGTCGCATTGGGTGGCGATGGGTTTATGCTGGAAACCCTTCATAGATATATCGAGCCAAACAAATCTATCTATGGCATGCATCGCGGCAGTATCGGCTTCTTGATGAACGGGTATGAAGAAGAAGACCTGCTGGAGCGACTTACCGCCGCGAAACCCATCCGGCTTCGTCCCTTGAGGATGATGGCAAAAAATCTCAAAGGTATCGAACACGAAGCGCTTGCCATCAACGAGGTATCCCTACTGCGGGAAACACGCCAGACGGCAAAGATCCGCGTGCGGGTAGACGGCATCGTCCGTATCGAGGAATTGATGTGCGACGGCATTCTCGTTTCGACACCGGCTGGAAGTACCGCCTACAACCTTTCCGCACGCGGCCCCATCATTCCCATCGACGCCAATCTACTGGCCTTAACCCCCATCAGCGCCTTTCGGCCGCGCCGGTGGCATGGGGCGCTTCTCCCTCATACGGCGAAAATTGTCTTTGAGGTGATTGAACCGGAAAAACGGCCTGTAAGCGCCGTTGCCGATTTCACCGAGATTCGTGATGTTGCGGTCGTGCATGTGAGCGAAGATCGCAAAAGGACGCCAACCCTTCTCTTCGACCCGGAGCATAACCTCGAAGAGCGAATTCTAAAGGAGCAATTTCTCCCCTGACATCAAAAAAAAGGAGCGCTGCACACCCGATGACTATCGGGAACAGCATGGAACTGCTCAAACAACTGGTCGCTTTCGACACGATCAGCAGCAAATCAAATCTTGATTGTATCGATTTCATCCGAACCTATCTGGCCGGCTTTGGAATCGAGAGCGGCCTACATTTCGACGAGACTCGCCAAAAGGCAAATCTTCTTGCGACGCTTGGAGTTGCCGCCGGTCCTGGCATCCTGCTGGCCGGGCATACGGATGTCGTGCCGGTCGAGGGGCAGGAATGGAAGACGGATCCCTTCCTCCTTACCGAACGGAACGGTAGATTCTACGGTCGCGGCGCGGCCGATATGAAGGGATTCCTGGCAACTGTCTTGGCGCTGGTGCCGGACCTACAGAAGATCGCCCGGAATATCCCGATTCACCTGGCCTTTACCTACGATGAGGAAGTCGGCTGCCTTGGAATTCAGCGGTTAATACCCGAGATCGAAAAGCTGCCGATGCGGCCTCGGGCTTGCATCATCGGCGAACCCACGGAAATGAAAGTGGTCATCGCGCACAAGGGAAAGATGATCCTGCGCGGTACTGTCCGAGGGCTTGAGTGCCATTCCGCCCTTGAGGAAGGCGTAAATGCTATCGAAATCGCCGCCGAAATCATTGCGCGCCTTCGCGCCATCGGCAGCCGGCTTCGCAGCGCAGGTCCTTTCGACGCCGGCTTTACCCCCCCCTATACGACCGTAGCGACCGGCACAATCCAGGGCGGAACCGCCGTTAACATACTTCCAAAATATTGCGCGTTCGCATTCGAGTTCCGTTGTCTGCCGGAGCAAGACGCGCGCGAACTGCTCGACGAGATAAGCACCTATATCGAGCGGGATCTTCTGCCAGGAATGCATGCCCGGTCCATAGAAACGGGCGTTCTTCTGGAAGTGATCTCCGACATCCCATGCCTCAAGGCGCCGGAAGACGCCGATCTCGTGGCGCTGGCAAAAAACGCAAGTGGTGAAAACGCAACCACCAAAATAAGCTTCTGCACGGAAGGCGGCGTCCTTCAGAAAGCCGGCGTTCCCACCATCATCTGCGGCCCGGGAAGCATCGAACAGGCCCACAAGCCAAACGAATACGTGACGGTGGATCAGCTTCACCGCGCCGAAGCTTTTCTCCGCCGTTTCGTCGGCCTCCTTCAGCCGTAAGCGGCAACCAGACCTTCCTCGCCTTGGATCAGGTGACGCTGTCCATCACAAGGATCAACGGGGGCGGCGAGAAGCCAAGATTGCGCGCCACGACATCGCGGACTTTTTGCGTCCCGGCCACCGCCAATAACTGGGCGTGGTCCTTGAAGTAAAGTTCCGCGATACGGTGGAACGGCGCCGGCGAGCCATCCGCCATACCCACGACCTTATAGGCCTTTAGGCATTCGCAAGGCACCGCCAGGGCAGACGGCACGATCTCGTTCACCCAAAGTTTCTCGAAGGCCGCTTCGTCCAGTTGGCGCGGATAGGCGATCATCAATTTCACCGGCGGCCTTGCCTCTCCCGACACCTCATCCAGGGCTAGGTCCGACTCGACAATCATGAGACCGGGCGCTCCGCCCGTGGAAATCTTCATGGCGTGCGCGACAGCCGTCTTCGCTTCCTCCGATCCGGCGGCGGTCTCAAGGCTTTCCAGATCGTTAAAATGCAACTCGGCAATCAAGTGGTAGGGCGCCTTCTCGCCGGTCGCGGCGCGGAGGGGGTTAACACGCGGCAACAAGAAGGAAATGAGCTTGCCAGGCACGAGACGGTTGCGCAGGGCGAAGACGAGAACCGGCCGCAACAGGTTGCGCGGCACCGTTACGGCAACGCGATTAACCCGCAAGAGCTTCGCGCCCAATTTCTGCGCCAGAGGCACATGTTCTTCCAGATATTGCCTCTCAAACTGTGGCACATCCTTGGGTGCCGGGTAAAAGACCATTAGAGAATGGGCAAATTGGTTCTCCTTCTTGATGGTCTTCGCGCCCCGGTAGGCACGCAATTCTTCCTCGCTCATGTCCCACCAGCGATCACCACGGAAGCGGAGCAGAATCTCGCAAAGTTCTCGCTCGACCTGTAAGTAGTCATGAACCGGCATGATCGGCGGACGATAGCGTTCGCGGAATTCTTCGACGATACCCTCGAGCTTAATGATGTCGGCCGCCTCGCTCGCTTTCTTCATATAGTCTTCGCGGACCGGATCAAGCGCTTCCCCGCGCGTTGTCCGCGTGAGCAGATCAGCGGCTTCCATCTTCTCCGACTTCAGTTTGGCGAGCTGCTCCTCGAGTTTTGCCTCCACCCAGCGGTAGTCCCCGCTCAGCTCCTTCGGGGGGCGCGCGTTGTAACGCCAGTCCACGAGAATCTCCGTCAGCTTCTCGAGGCTGTCATAGGTCCGAATCTTTAGAAGCCATTCGTCGCGGTATTGACGTTCCGCATTCGCCGTTAAATGCATTGGAAATTCCTCAAGTTAACCAATAATTATCTAAAAAAATTAGCCCCCGGTCAAGATCCGCCCCCCCCAAGAAAAGGTCCCTTTTCGGATCAATACCAGAAATATTTCGACCGCGGGATCATGCCGGAAACGCTCCCCTGTCGTCCGCACGACAAAAATGTCCCAAGTGTTTCAGGCCATGTCATTGTTCGAGCCGTTCAGACCGGCAATAGCGAACTCGTCCTTCAGGACGTCCACCTCGCGTTGCATTTATCAGACGGCCCATGAGAATGCCGTCCGGCACCGGCGGTAAATCCGTATAGCTTCCCGTGTAGGTCGGGCCGATGAAGCGGAACCCCTGGTCGTCAGGCTCGTACCGCTTCTACCATTCGGCCTTTGAAGCTTTGCCGCCCATCCGTTGCCGCCTCACGTTTTTTCGAATTATTTACACATATAATCAATGGGTTATAATTCGCTACTCTGGACTTTGGCCAAGCAATAACCGGATGCCTTCGTAATGATCGAGCGGGCATGTAAAGTTGCGGAACCCGAGCCGATAAAGCTCCGTCACGACGGAAAGCCCAGGTGTCCCGCCCAGATCGATGCCGAGCCGACAACCGGGATGTTTTTGCGCCGCCGCGAACAGCCCCTGCACCAGTTCCCGGCTTAGCGTATCGAGCGCGGACCTTGGGTGGTGACTCAGGTGGCCACTGGCCACGTATTCTTCCAAAACTTCATCCGAATAGAGAATTTCTTCCGGATAGCCGCGCACCGCACGGATGAGCGCATAAACATCTACCCAAAATACGGAACCTTCCCGTAGCAGGTCGGGCGCTGAATGCAGAATCGCCGGATTTTGAAGCTCCGCCCCGGTGTGAAGGCCGCCCACACGCTTGGCGATATCACGGAACGCCTGTAGTTCGCCAGGGTCGGTGATGCCGCCAACCAGAGCCGTGACCTGCTTGTGCCCACTGTCCTTGGCGGCGGCGGCGATGATACGCAAGAACGCCTCGACAAACCTCGGAGCGCCCAGCGGCAAAAGAAGGTGCGGTGACAAAGATGACCAGTCCGGAATCAAACGGCGCGCCTTGGTATTAGAAAGATTCGGGAGGCGTATATCGATCGGCGACCCGTTGGCCGCCTTGAAGAGCGCCACACAGGCCTTGTAAACCGTTTCCTCAAACCGTTTTTCCACCTTGTCGGAGGGTGCCGAGCCATCTGCGCTAAAGGCGGAAAGGCCTTCAATAAAGCCCGCGATGGCGCCCGTCGCGACGAGAAGATCCGTCAAGGGGATCACGCCGATACCGGCAACCTTGCGCCGCGCGGCAATACCGATTTCGGTGCTGTTACGCGCCGCCACCCAGACATGGGCACCAGAGGCTTTGTCCGCCCAGGCAAGAAGCTGGGCAAGAGCGCCCCCTTCCACGTCCACGGGACGCAGCGGCAGTATTCCCGAAAATACATCCCCCGTTTCCCCGTCAATGGAAACCGGATCGCCTTCCGAAAACTTCCGGCTGGCTACTTGGAAGGTTCTTGCGTCCGGATTGATCTCGATATCCGAGCATCCCACGACGCAAGGCTTGTCCAATGCCCGAGACACCACGGCGGCGTGACTGGCCGAGCCACCGCGCCCCGTGACGATACCCTGAGAGGCCAACATGCCACGAACGTCCAGGGGACTGGTGGTTGGACGAAGGAGAATAACGTTTTCACCGGTCGCGGCCCGATCGGCCGCCCGGTCCGAATCCAACACGCCGGCGCCACTCACGTGGCCGGGCGAAGCGCCGATGCCTTTTGCCAACCTGTCGCCCTTCTTAAGGGCTGCCTCAAGAGCGTCGGGATCGAATTTCGGCCTAAGCAGGCGTTTTATCTGGTCAACCGTGACACGTTCGAGCGCTTCGCGTTCATCAATAACCTTATCGGCAACGAGCTGCGTTGCAATCGACACGGCGGCCTCCGCCGTTCGTTTCGCCGTCCGGACTTGCAACAAGTAAAGCTTGTCGTTTTCGACCGTGAACTCAATATCGAGCGCATCGCGATACAAATCTTCCAACGCCGCGCCGTAGCCGATCAATTCCTTTGTAAGTTTTTCTCCAAGCGTTTTTGGATCGGCAAGCGAGTCCGCCGTTGTCGTTCCAGCCACCACTTCTTCGCCCTGCCCGCCGCGCAGATATTCTCCATAAAGCTCATGCGCACCGGTAATCGGGTTCCGCGTGAAGCAAACCCCGGAGCCGGAGTCCTGATTCAGGTTCCCAAACACCATCGTCTGGACGACGACCGCCGTGCCGAGATCGTCGGGAATGCCGTGATGCTCGCGATAGGTTTTTGCCCGTGGGGAATCCCAAGAATTGAATACGGCCATAATGGCATGGTCAAGCTGCAGCCTTGGCTCGGTCGGCGGTGCTTCCTCGCCCTGGTTCTCGATGGCAGCAAGCAGGGCCGCCTCAAACGCCTTCAAGGCTTCCGGCGTGCCTTTCGCGACCGCTTCCTTGCGGGCGGTCTCTGTCTCCTCCTCAAGCAGAAGCGCATCCAAGCCAAGGACGATATCCGCGTACATGCTCCAGAAGCGGGCCCAGCTGTCGACGGCGAAGGCCATATCGTCTGAAATCGCAGCAAGCCTGGAAACGGAATGCGCGTCCAAGCCAAGGTTGAGGATCGTATCCATCATCCCCGGCATGCTGATCTTGGCACCGGAGCGGACGGAGATAAGCAATGGCGCCCCCTCCTTTCCCCCAAAGCTTTTCCCGGATGCCTTCTCCAGACGGCCAAGCGCTGCGTTGACCTGTTCCGCCAATCCCGCCGGCAAACCGCTGCCGCCATCCCGGTGGGCCCGGTAGGCGTCCGTCGAGATGACAAAGGCCGGCGGCACGGGCAGCCTCTGGGCGACCATCCGGCCAAGGCCGGCCCCCTTGCCTCCGAAGCGAGTCAAATCGTCCGCGTCTAAGTCGGCGATATCCCAAACAAACTGGCTGGTAGGTTTCATGTATTATTTTTCCACTGTATCGCGAGGTTTCCCAAGAACGGCTAAGATATCCTCGTGGAACTCGAACCAGACGTTGTGAATGGAATCGGTCGTCGGGCTGCTGACGTAGCTATGATCGCCCTGGTCCACCTTCGCGAGCGCCGCTGCGAACCGGTCGGCATAGACCTGATAGCGCGGAACAAATACAACCGCCTTCGGCAGCGCCTTGATCAGACGCTCGACACTCCGCGTCAGCTTACCGAGGGTACCTTCGTCTCCGCCCTGTTCAGACTGCCAGGCGCTAACCAAGCCTAGAAACTGGGTGTTTATCGTCTCGAAGCGGTCATACCAAGCCACCAGCTCTTGGTTTTGGCGTTCTTGGGCGTAGGTCTTGTCGTAATACTCGAGAACGGCTCGCGTTCCATCCTCCGGCAGCATATATTGCCCGCCCATATCCAGCAGAAGGCTTTTCCCGACCGCACCCTCGACGAGGGTGCGCGCCGCATCGGCCTTAAGACCGGAACATTCGGAAATAGCCTCGACGTTTGCCATTTTCCGAAGGTAAACCGCATTCAGTACTCGAAAGATTTCATCACTGATCATCTCACCGACTTCTCTTTTTTGCCTCTATCAAACACAAACGCCGCGGCCAGCTTCATGGTCAACCGCGGTGTCTCCAAGCGGATACCAAAATCTAATACAAGAGGCACTTTATCAAAAGTGCGCCCGGAGACGACCTCCGGTGCGCATTTTTGATCCATCCCCTATTTCTCGACCGTCCCGTAACGCGTCAGGACCAGAAATACTTCGACTGCCGAAGATCCGCCTTCTTCGAGAACGGCAGATAGCCAGCGCCGGAGAAAACCTTCAAAGGCACGGTCGCCTGGGCGAAGTTGCGTTTGTTGATTTCGTAATAGTAATTCGCAACCCGTTGATCAATTTCCCAGAAATCGTGTTCCTTGTTGAAATAGTCGTACATGCCCGCCTTGCGCATATGCGGCAGGATCATTTCGATGTAGTAGCTGTAGATGCCGTTCAGGCAGAGCTCGTGCCGGGACATCTTCGCCGTCTTCTTGTACATGTTGAAGGTGGCCTGCTGGATTTTCTCGAGATGCTTTGCGATGTCGTTGATACCGACCGCATACACCTCGCCCATTGGCGTGTCGTGCTGTTCCCGCACCAAGACCGCGCCGCCAGTGATCGCCTCGATGTAGTTCTTCGGGATCGTGAAGCTCGTCGAGATATCGTTCACCCGGATTTCCTTAAGCCCCATGAGTTCCGGATCAACCAGCACCAGCATCGTAAAGCAATGCGGCAAGCCTTCGCAGACGTCGCTCCAATGATAGATATCTTCGTTCACGAAGAGATCGCGAACGATCAGAATCCGGCCATCCGGCATCTGGTAAGGGCCCGTATCGCCCAGCCCAAGCCGGCAATCGTAATGGTCGAAGAAAGCCAGCAGTTCCGCTGCCGCGTTGAAGGCGACGAATTTGTCGTGTTTCTCCGAGCCGGGCTCGAAATTCTCACAGTGGGTAACCAGCGATTCGAGAAAGTCTTTTTCGTGGATTGTGCAGCGATAGCGGTCTTGGGAGTTCAAAATCCAGCCGTCCTGCCGCTTGCCCCACAGGACCCGCTGCATGAACTTGAGGATGGTATTGCTCTCCTCGACATAATCGTCCGGTTTGATGACCTCCAAGGCAAGCAGGCCACAGCGACCCATGGCAAAAGCGACCGCGCCGAGGCACCAGTCGTGCACGCAATTGACCTTCGTGCCGATTTCGCGCCGCGCTGAGGCTCCGATGTCCATGACACCTTGTGCGCCCACCTCGTCCGTTATCCGCCGCATGAATTCCGGATAACGGTAGAATTCCTGCATGAAGGACAACATTTCATATTCCTGCCGCGGGATCATGCCGGAGACGCCTTCCGTCGCCCGCATGACGAGAACGTCCCAGATGTTCCACGCCAGATAATCGTTAAGGTCGTTGAGTTCGTCGACCGTGAATTCGCCCTTGAGGACGTCTTGTTTGGTGACCTTCTCGATGACCTTGCTCCGCATGCGCGCCTTCATCATGCGGTCGCCGAGAATCCCGTCGGGAACCGGCTCAAGATCCGTAAAGTTACCGGTGTATTTCAAATCCTGGAAACGAAGGCCCGTGTCGTTGGGCTCATACCGTTTCTTCCACTCGGATTTTTCACTACCCGCCTTGGCGGTGACAGCCATTGTATGCCTCCTCAAGCTTATCTTTGCGTTCAGAATTACCTGTTCGTGTTTACGCCCTTCACGCCCGGCAACCAACCCTAGGCAGAAATTCTGCCCTTATCGTGATCGCTGCAGTCCAAGGTGACCTTCTTTCCTTCCAGCGTCTGAATGATTTCCTGAAAGTGAGAATCCGGCGTCTCGCCAGGAACGTATTTGGATTTGCTGTCGTTCAGGTTAACCGTCATGACGCAGGGGATCTGGAATTCGCGGGTCAGAATTCCGAGATGCGATTCCGGCGCCCCGGACATCGTGATCACCCCAATGGCGCCCATGCTGAGCGCGGGTGCCAGGAACGTCGTCGTCCCGCCCCGAACCAGCAGGATATGCTCCTTCAGCTTGCCGCCCTGAATAAGCTTAATCACATCCTGCGGGCTAGCCAGGTATTTCACCGTGCCGCTTGGTTTTTTGTTGGTATTGAAGGTGTTATATCCTTCGGCTATGACTGTCATCTTTCATGATCCTTGTTTCTTTAATAACCTTACCCAAAGAATTTTTGCGCACTCGAAGGGCTTCCTCCCATCCTTATGGGGAAGGCCGCCGAGAGGATAAATATTCAACTATGCGAGACCCCGCCTGAAGGACGGGACCCGAACAACGGCCGCGGCAAAACCCCCACCATGAAACCGGGTGGATTGGGCATGCATTTCGAGTCGGCAAGGACACAGACGCCTCCCCCCTCTAGTATTTACAAGTTGTATCGTACCCCTTTACCCCCTATGGGCGGCTCCTTTGGAACCCGAGGTTTCGATAACTTTTTTATATTTTTTTTCACAAAAAAGCTAGCCATCTTTTGCCGGAAACTCAAGGTCAGTATTGCGCGATTCGATATATGGAACGGATAGTTAGGAGCTTGGATTCGGCCTTGGATTCCCGCGTTGTCGCATCGCTTAAGGCCTTGGCTCGAAAAGACATCTTCCGATAGTTAAAGGCGGCCCTCAATCATGTAGTCCATGTGCAGAAAATCCATGACGCCGCCATAGGCCTTCCGGCCACCCATCTCGTATTCCAGCATGGTGTGGAAGCCGCAGACGTTCGGAAGGTAATACCAAGGAAAGGCCGCCATCGCGCGGCCGGTATAATGGTACGTTTTACCGCGGACGTCTTCGGCCTCGACCGCGATGCTGCGGGAGTAGAAACCATCCCGCTCGGTGACCTCACCCTTGCCACTCACCAAGCCATAGCATTTGCCATTCTCCATCACATAGCCGTGGGCGAGCGGGCCGTAGGCCCCGCCGGCGCGGGGATCAATCGTAAAAATCGAATGGATGGCAAGATCGCGGCCGAAATGGATATTTCCCCAAGCCATGTTTCCGGAACGCGATTCGGGGCGGACACCCCAACTGTGATCCATGGTGGAGACGTTGTCGATCGGGTAGGTCTTGCCGCGAAGCTTGAGCACGCCGACGTAATGACCCGTGTGGTCAAAATGGCCGTTATACGCCGTCCCGAAACCCTGATGCTCAGCGAGCGCTTCCTTGCTACGCACGGCGGTGATCGGGTCCATCCTGGGATCCTGAATGTCGTAGGGCGGCATCAGTCCTTCATAGGTAAAATGCAGCTCCGTTCCGTCGCGGGCGACGTAATCCACTTTGTAATCCATCGGAGCCTTCGTAACCTCGACCGATAGCCCGTTGGCTAACTGGTATTTTCCGATCTCGATACCCGCCGGAATTGGGAGATGAACATAAAAGTCATTATGCAGCGCCTCGTAGGGGTAGCGGCAGAAGCCCTTCACGACATAGACGTTCGTCAGTACGATCCCGTGTGGCTTACGGAAAAGCGCATAGACAATGACCATCATCTCCTCTTCCGGCAGATAGAAGGTCCAGGCGTTCGTTTCCGCCCAGTAAAGGGCATCCTCCTTCGAGGTCGGCGCATGGAAAAACAGGGCATCCCGCTCGGTAATCATCGCGTACCTCCCGACTTTGCCTTTTTACCGTTTGAGAAAAAATGTAACTCGCTTCCAAGCCCCTGTCCTGGCTATTTGCAATAGGCGATTTGCAATAGATGTGCCCCGCCTTGACGACGGCGCAAAGAAAAAACCCCCGCCGGACTCAACCGACGGGGGCTTCGCAAAGGCTGATCTTTCACCCGAACGGCATAGCCGCCGGGAACGAGCGGTCTAGTATTTTGGCCGGCTCGGCAGCGTCATGTATGGCATGCTCATGAAATCCTGGCATTCGCCATAGGCCTTCCGGCCGTCGTTCAGCGTCACCTCGTTCAACGACTGAAACCCGCACACGCTCGGCCAGGCAAGCCAAGGATAGCCGGTCAAGGCCTTGCCCTTGTAGCTGAAGGTTTTCTGGCGAACGTCCGTAACCTCGACCTCGATCTCCTTCTGCTGATAGCCCTCGCGCTTCAGCGCACGGCCCTTGCCACTTACCAGACCGTAACATTTACCCCCTTCCATCACGTAGCCATGGGCAAGCTCGCCGTAATTGACCGGGTCCTTGTTCGGATCGATCTGAAAAATCGTGTGGATGGCGAAGTCCGGCTCGGCGTGAACATGACCCCAGGTCATGTTATGGGAGTTGAATTCCGGCCGGGGACCCCAGCTGTGGTCCATGGTCGAGATTTCGGAAATCGCATACTTCTTGCCGCGAAGCTTCATCGTGCCGGTATAGCGGCCGGACTGGTCGAAATGTTTGTTGTAGGCCGTGCCGAAGCCTTGCGCTTTCGCCAGATGATCCTTCGTCCGCTTGGCGGTGATCGGGTCCATCTTGGGGTCCGTAATATCATAAGGGGGCATCAGCCCTTCATAATGGACATCCAGCTCCATCTCGCCGTCTTCACTGCGGTACTGGATATCGTAGTCCATCGGCGCATTGAGGGCCTTTACCTGAAGGCCATTCGCCAAGCTGTAATTGCCGAGCCTGGCATCCTGCGGGATAGGCAGATGCACACGAAAATCGTTAAATAGGCATTCGGTTGGGTCTTTTCCGAACCCCTTGGCAACGAAGACGTTCGAAAGAACGACGCCCAAGGGCTTGCGAAAAATATTGTAAACGCCGATCGTGAGTTTCTCCTTCGAAATATAGAACCCGAAGAAGTTGGTCTCCGCCCAGTGCATGTTGTTCTCTTCTGGCGAAGGCGTATGAAATTCCATTACGTCTTTTGCAGTAATCATGCTGTTCTCTCTCCTCCTCGCTCGCCGATTTTTTCAGCGCTCACGCTCAACCTTAAGGGGCCATTTTCACCCGGCAAAATCAAGAAATTTTTCGATTCCAGGTTATGCACCACCCCTCTGAAAACGGCTGGTTTTTTCCAACAAGCCCCGACACGCAAGCCCTTGCTCACGCGACCTCTGGCACCTTAATAGCCAGTCTTTCCCCAGAGGCCCCGCATCCATCCGAGAATGTGGTGACAACCAAAAAGCCCAACCCTGCGTTCCCATGCGTTCGTTTGTGATCCGCGGCGTGCGGCCCCGCTTGAGATACGCCACAAAAAAACTGGCGGAGCCTTTTGGGCTCCGCCAGCGGTATTTAAACGCAACGAGTAGGCTTTAGTCGCCGCCCTTCTCGAGGCGCGCCACCGAGATGTCGTTCTCGGTCACCCCGATCGGGTTG